>NZ_CEEDMT010000001.1:296695-365937 GCF_979256015.1 Frigoribacterium sp. AC759
GTGCCCCCGCCGCGGAGGCCGGGAACCCGCCGAAGCCCCGGAGGCGCGGGTCGCGGGCCCGCCGGAGCCGAGGAGGCGCGGGTCGCGCACGAAGGGCCCGCATCCGACAGGCGGATGCGGGCCCTCGAGAGGTGCTGCTGCTTACGCGGGGAGCACGAACTGGATCTCGAGCGTGACGGTCACGTCGTTGCCGAGCGTGAAGCCGCCGGCCTCGAGGGCCGCGTTCCAGGTGACGCCGAAGGCGGTGCGGTCGATCTTGGTGGTCGCCGAGAAGCCGAGCTTGGTCTGGCCGTAGCCGTCGACGACGAGGCCGCCGAACTCGCTCTTCAGGGTGACGGGCTTGGTGACGCCACGGAGGGTCAGGTCGCCGTGCACGAGGAACTCGTCGCCGCTCTTCTCCTCGATGCTGGTCGAGACGAAGGTCATCTTGGGGTGCTCCTCGGCCAGGAAGAAGTCGCCGGTCTGCAGGTGACCGTCGCGGTCCTTCTGGTTCGTGTTGACCGACGCGACGTCGATCGAGGCCGTGACCTTGCTCGCGGTGTGGTCCTCGGCGGTGACGAGGGTCGCGTCGAACGACTCGAAGCTGCCCTTGACCTTGCTGATGGCGAGGTGACGGACGCTGAATGAGACCTCGCTGTGCGTGGGGTCGAGGTTCCAGGTGCCGGCGGGGATGGTCTCGGTGGTGATTGCCATGGTGTTCTCCTGTTGGTCTGGGTGACTGATGTGACGGTGTCCGGTGATGTGACGATGTCCGGTGGTGCGATGACGTCTGGGGTTTCGGTGACGTGTCACCGAAGGTCGGTACGAGTATATGCAAGTGCATCCACCCCTGACGAATTCCCGTGACGTCGGGTTTCTCCGCGCAGGGTCGCTCAGGCGGGTCGCTCGTCGGGCGAGACCGTCTTCGACGGGTCTGTCTCGGCGAGGTCGCCGAGCGCCGCGTCGATCGCGGTCATGACCTCGGCGGGCAGCTTCACGCCCGCGGCCTTGACGTTGTCGCCGACCTGCTCGGGTCGCGAGGCGCCGATGATGGCCGACGCCACGTTGTCGTTCTGCAGCACCCAGGCGATGGCGAGCTGGGCCATCGTGAGGCCCAGATCGGCGGCGATCGGCTCGAGCTTCGCGACACCGGTGAGCACCTCGTCGGTGAGGAACCTCTTGATCGAGCTCGCGCCTCCCTTGTCGTCCGTGGCGCGGCTGCCGGCGGGCAGCTCGGCGCCCGGCTTGTACTTGCCGGTGAGCACGCCCTGCGCGACCGGCGACCAGACGATCTGGCCGAGACCGTGCTGCTTGCTGGTGGGCACGACCTCCTGCTCGATGACGCGCCAGAGCATCGAGTACTGCGGCTGGTTCGAGATGAGCTGCACGCCGTACTTGACGGCCAGCTCGTGCCCGGCACGGATCTGGTCCGCGTTCCACTCGCTGACCCCGATGTAGAGCGCCTTGCCCTGGCGGACGACGTCGGCGAACGCCTGCATGGTCTCTTCGAGCGGGGTGTCGGCGTCGTAGCGGTGCGCCTGGTAGAGGTCGACGTAGTCGGTGCCGAGACGACGGAGCGACCCGTCGATCGACTCGAGGATGTGCTTGCGGCTGAGTCCGACGTCGTTGTGACCGCGGGGCCCGGTCGGCCAGTACACCTTCGTGAACATCTCGAGCGACTCGCGACGCTCGCCCTTGAGCGCGTCGCCGAGAACCTGCTCCGCCGCCGTGTTCGCGTACGCGTCGGCGGTGTCGAAGGTCGAGATGCCGGCGTCGAGCGCGGCACGGACGCACTGCGCGGCGACGTCGTTCTCGACCTGCGAGGCGTGGGTCAGCCAGTTGCCGTACGTGATCTCGGAGATCTTGAGGCCGCTGTTTCCTAGGTATCTGAAGTCCATGTCGTCAAACTACGCGCCTCGGGTGGCCGACGGGCTGCCCCCCGACCGGGGGACGTTAACGGGAGATGACGGGAAGCTGGCAATTCCCCGGCAGCCGGGGGATCCGACCAAACCGATTTTCGAGCACCCCCCGAACCGGTGCCATACCCGAGGTGAGAACCCTCGGACGAGGGGCGCCGCCGACTGCCGCCCCGGCGCCGACCCCGAATCGCGCGACCTGCTGAGCATCACGCTGCTCGACGACACCCACGACCAACCCGACCTCTTTTGACAGGAGAGTGACCCGTGTCGACTGACCCGACGCACAATCCCGACCTGCTGGCAGCCGGTGAGCCCGCCCCGCTGCTGACCCCGCAGGCGCCGGCCTCGCCCGAGACGTTCGTCCCCAACCGAGGAGGCGCGGCGACGGCCGGCGAAGGACTCGCCGGCTTCCAGCTCCCCGACTGGTCCGCCCTCGAGTGGATCGGCTACTCGTCGCTCGTCGTCATCTCGCTGCTGCTCACCGCGGTGGCCGTCTCGACGCTCTGGTGGATGCTGCACGCGTGGCGCTCGAAGGACAACCTCGAGGGCAGCCAGTTCAGCGAGGACCCTCTCGACGCCGCTCACTCCTTCACCTTGCTGGTGCCGGGTCGGCACGAGGAGGAGGTCATGGGCCAGACCCTCGACCGACTCGCCCTGCAGGACCACCCGGACTTCGAGATCATCGCGATCGTCGGTCACGACGATCCCGGCACCGAGCGCGTCGCCCGCGAGGCCGCCGCGCGCCACCCCGAGCTGATCCGCGTGATCGTCGACTCGAGCGTGCCGAAGAACAAGCCGAAGGCCCTCAACCTCGCGCTGCAGTCGTCGCGGGGCGAGATCGTCGGAGTGTTCGACGCCGAGGACGAGGTCCACCCGCGCCTCCTGACGCTCGTCGACTCGCGTTTCACCGAGACCGACGCCGATGTGGTGCAGGGCGGCGTGCAGCTGATGAACTTCCAGAGCAGCTGGTGGAGTCTCCGCAACGTGCTCGAGTACTACTTCTGGTTCCGGTCGCGTCTGCACTTCCACGCCAAGGAGAAGTTCATCCCCCTCGGCGGCAACACGGTCTTCGTGCGCAAGGAGTGGCTCGACTGGTCGGAGGGCTGGGACGCCGAGTGCCTCGCCGAGGACTGCGAGCTCGGGGTCCGACTCTCGAGCGCCGGTGCGAAGGTCGTCGTGGCCTACAGCCCCGAGGTCGTCACCCGCGAGGAGACCCCCGGCACCTTCGTGTCTCTGCTCAAGCAGCGCACCCGCTGGAACCAGGGCTTCATGCAGGTCTACGGCAAGGGCGAATGGAAGAAGCTCCCCCGACTCCGTCAGCGTCTGATGGCCCGCTACCTGCTCACCATGCCCTTCATCCAGGCGGCCACCGGGCTGATGATCCCGATCTCGGTCGCGCTGATCCTCACGGTCAAGGTCCCGACGGCGATCGCGCTGGTCTCGTTCATCCCCCTGGCGCCGACACTCGTGCTGCTGGCCGTCGAGTTCACGGGTCTCCGCGAATTCGGTCGCACCTACGGGCAGAAGGTCCGGGCGCGCGACTACTTCCGACTCGTCTGGGGTCTGCTGCCTTACCAGATCTTCCTGGCCCTGGCCGCCGTCCGGTCCGTCTGGCGACAGGTCCGAAAGCTGAACGCCTGGGAGAAGACGGAGCACACGGGCGCCCACCGACCTGCCGCCGTGCCCGCCCCGCTCGGGCACGCCGCCCCGACCCCGACGACCGACGCGGCGGGCCGTTCGACCGACGACCTCGCCCTGACCGGAGGTGGTGACCGATGACCAGCATCCTCGACCGACCAGCCGACACGACCGTCGCACCGGACGCACCGATCCGGCCGCGTCCGGCCGAAGCGGATCGCGCCCCCCGGGTGTCGTGGCTCCGACGTCACGGCGCCTCCCTGCTCTGGCTCCTGCCCGTCCTCGCCGTCGCCGCCGTCGTGCAGAGCCTCAACATGGCCGGCTCGCCGCAGCGGATCGACGACGAGGGCACCTACGTCGCCCAGGCCTGGGCCGTGCAGAACCTCGGCGAACTCGCCCATTACACCTACTGGTACGACCACCCGCCCGTGGGCTGGCTGCAGATCTCGGCGTACACGGCCCTGACCGGCGCGTTCTCGCGCTACAGCATCGCCGTCCTGGCGGGCCGCGAGGCCATGGTGTTCTTCACCGTCGTCGCGGTCGCCCTGCTCTGGGTGCTGGCCCGCAGGATCGGGCTGAGCCGCGTGGCCGCCTCGGTCGCCGCCCTCGTGTTCGCCGTCTCCCCCCTCGCCGTGCAGTTCCACCGCACCGTGTACCTCGACAACGTCGCGACCCCGTGGCTCCTCGCCGCCTTCCTGTTCGCCCTGAGCAGGCGGCACCAGCTGGCCGGCTACGCGGCGGCCTCCGCGTCGTTCGGCATCGCCGTCCTGTCGAAGGAGACGTACCTGCTGGCCCTGCCGTTCCTGGCCTGGGTCATGATCCGGGGAGCCGACCGCTCGACGCGTCGGTACACACTGTCCATCGCCTCGGCGCTGCTCGTGCTGATCGGCCTCTCGTACATCGCGCTCGCCGGGGTCAAGGGCGAGCTGCTGCCGGGCGCCGGGCGCGTCAGTCTGCTCGAGGGGATCACGTTCCAGCTCGGCACCCGCGAGTCGAGCGGCTCGATCCTCGACACGGGCAGCCTCTTCTTCGCCACCGTGTCGCAGTGGTGGCAGCTCGACATGGTCGTGATCGTGCTGGGCGCGGCGGCCTCGGTCGTCGGCGTCTTCCTGACGAGGGTCCGGCCGATCGCCGTGATGATGGTCTTCCTCATCGCGTTCATGTTCCGCCCGGGCGGCTATCTGCCCGTCCCCTACGTGATCATGATGCTGCCGTTCGCGGCGCTGCTGATCGCGGCGGTCTCTGACTCGGCCGTGCGCTCGCTCCGCGCCCGACGCGAGAGCCGGCTCGGCTCGGCGGCCGGCCGCTCCGGCGCCGTCGTCTGGGTCGCCGTGACCGCGGTGGCCGCCGTCGCCATCGTTCCGCTCTGGACGACGCAGCTCCGTGGGTTCTTCCTCGCCGACCTCGACGCCCCGATGCGCGACGCGCAGGGATGGATCTCGGACAACGTGCCGAAGGACAGCCGACTGCTCGTGGACGACGCGATGTGGGTCGATCTCGTCGACGACGGATTCGCTCGGGACAACGTCATCTGGTTCTACAAGCTGGACACCGACGGCGCCGTCCGGGCGCAGTCGCCGAACGGCTGGCGCGACAGCGACTTCATCGTCACGACCGAGTCCGTCCGCACCTCGGGCGGCTCCTCGGAGGGCATCCGTCAGGCCCTCGACAACTCGACCGTTGTCGCGTCGTTCGGCAGCGGCGACCAGGAGGTCGACGTGCGTCGCATCGACACCGACGGCGCCGCCCAGGCCGCGACCGACGCCGACGCCGACGCGGCGGCCCGATCGCAGGTCGGTCGCGAACTCGCCCAGAACCCGTCGCTGCAGGTGTCCGACGTGTTCCGCCAGGCGCTCTCCGACGGCCGCGTCGACCCGAGGGCGATGATCGTCCTGGGTCAGCTCGCCGCGGCCGACCCGATCAGCGTCGCCGACCCCGCCTCGCTGCCGGGCGAGTCGGAGGGGCTCTTCCGACAGCTGGAGATCATCCCCGCCGACGGTCGGTCGGTCGACGATCTGGCCGCAGTGGTCGACGGACTCGGATCGACCTACGCGCCCGTCGGCGCCGTCCCGACCGACGACGGCCTGCTCGCCACCTGGTCCGCCCTCCCGCCGAGCGGCCTGCTCGGCTGATCCGCACGGCGGTGCGTGGTCGATCGGACGCGCACCGCCCCTCCTCCCGCCGGCTCCTCCTCGAGCCGGATCCCGACCGGAAAGGAACCACCTCATGGCACCCGCCATCAGCACCATCCGAACCCCCGCCTCCTCCCGCCGCCGACTCACCGCCGCTCTCGCCCTGGGCGTCGCCGCAACCGCCGCCGTGGCCGCCTCGGTGGTGGGCGTCTCGCCCGCCCAGGCCGCCGAGGGCGACGGCTGGGTCCGTGTCGGCCACCTGTCGCCCGACACCAAGTCGGTCGACGTCACCCTCACCTCGATCAAGGGCGGTCAGGTCGTCATGGACCTCGACGACGTCACCTACGGTCAGGTCAGCCCCTACGAGGCGCTGCCCGCGGGCACGTACGTCGTCTCGATGACCGCCGCCGACGCACCGGGCGCCGAACCGGTGATCAGCACCAACGTCACCGTCGAGAGCGGGCAGCCGATCACCGCGCTGGCGTACGGCGAGAACGACGACCTCCGGACCGAGGTCTTCACGGACGACCTCACCGCCCCCGCGCCCGGCGAGGCGAAGCTCCGCCTCGTGCAGGCGGCGAACGTCACCGACACCGTCGACGTGGCGACCAGCACCGGCACCACGATCGCCAGCGACGCCCCCTTCGGCAGCGCCAGCGGGTACGCCAGCGTCGACGCCGGCCCGTGGACGCTCGACCTGACGGGCGACGACGTCGAGGGTTCGGCCGACGTCGACCTCGCCGCAGGCAGCGTCAACACGCTGTTCGTGCTGGACAACTCGACGGGTGGACTGACCGTCGTACCCGTCGTCGACAGCGCGTCGACCGCCGAGACCCCGCAAGGGGGCGTGCAGACCGGAGGCGGCTACCTCGCCGAGCACCCCGCCGACGAGGCCTCCATCGAGACGCGGGGCTTCTGGGCGTCCGTGCTCGGCTTCCTCCGCATCGGCTGACGCCGCGGCGGAGCGAATGGACGGACGAGGAGGCGCGGCTCGGCGCCGCCGGGCACCGCGCCTCCTCGACCGGCACGACGATGACAGCTCAGTGAGGAACGACATGACGAAGAAGACGAGACTGCTGCTCGCAGCGGCGGTCGTGGTGGCAGTGACCGTCACGGCCGGGATCGCCTCATTCGTCGTCGGCCCGTTCGGCGGTTCGCCGGACGAGGCGGGCGGACGGACGGGCGCGACCAGCGACCCCGGCATCACCCCCACCTCGGCACCCGAGCGGACGCCCGACCAGATCGGCGAGGCGTTCCTCGACGACTGGGTCGACTCCGACGGGCGCGTCGTCCGCCGCGACCAGGGCGACGACACCGTCAGCGAAGGCCAGGCGTACGGTCTCCTCGTGGCGGTCGGCGTCGACGACGAGAAGGCCTTCGACACCATCTGGGAGTGGACCACCGACAACCTCGTGCGCGACGACGGTCTGCTCGCCTGGCAGTGGGCGGACGGCGCCGTGGTCGACGACGGCCCGGCGAGCGACGCCGACGTGGACGCCGCTCGGGCGCTCGTGCTCGCCGGCGACGCCTTCGACCGCCCCGATCTGACCGCGGCGGGCGTCGAGCTCGGCGGCGTCGTGCTCGACACGATGACCGCGTCGACCGACGTCGGGCGGATCCTCCTCCCCGGGTTGTGGGCTCAGGGCGATGCGCCGTGGTCGTACAACCCCTCGTACGCCTCGCCCGCGACCTTCCAGGAGCTCGGCGCCGCCAGCGGCGACCCGCGCTGGGACGAGCTCGCGGCCGGCTCGCGCGCCGTGACGACGGAGATCCTCGACTCGACCGCGCTGCCCAGCAACTGGGCGCAGGTCGCACAGGACGGCACGGTCGTGCCCCTGCCGAGCGCCGACGGATCGAGCGGCACCGTCGAGTACGGCTACGACGCCGCCCGCCTGCCCCTGCGGTACGCCGAGTCGTGCGACCCGGCCGATGTGGCCCTCGCCGCGCGTCTGGCGCCGGTGCTCCAGCGCTACGACGAGCTGCCCATGCAGCTCGACCTGGGGGGCCAGTCGACCGGAGCCGACAAGAGCCCGTTGGCCTACGCGGCCCGGGCAGCCGCCGAGGCCGCAGCCGGCGACCGGCAGACGGCGGCCGACGACCTGCGTCGCGCCGACGAGGTCGCCACCTCGACCCCCACCTACTACGGCACGGCCTGGTCGGCGCTCGCAGCCCTGCAGCTCGACGGCACGTCGATCGGTGAGTGCTCGCCTCTGGAGGAGGACTGACATGAACCCCACCACCTGGCTCCGCGAGCACACGAAGGCCGCCGTCGCGATCGGCGTCGCCGTCGCGCTGGCCGTCGGGGGCGTGACCGTCGCGGCCGTCGCGGCGCAGCCAGACGGCGCATCGTCGACATCGACCGGCACCGAGGAGGCGCGGGGCGGCTCGACCCCGTCCGTCTCGACCGAGGGGTTCCAGGACCCGGCGGCCCAGACGTACACCGCGCCTCCTGCGGGCGCCGAGCCCGTTCGGGTGCGGATCCCGTCGATCGGCGTGGACTCGGGGCTCGAGGATCTCGGTCTCGGGGCCGCCGGCGAACTGGACGCTCCCGAGGCGTGGATGTCGGCCGGCTGGTACGAGGACGGCGTCGTGCCCGGGGGAGTAGGCCCCGCGATCATCGCCGGTCACGTCGACTCGTCGACCGGGCCCGCGGTGTTCGTCGATCTGCCCGAGCTCGAGCCCGGCGACGAGGTGCTCGTGACCCTGTCGACCGGCGAGGTCCACACCTTCTCGGTGACCGGCAGCGAGACGGCCCCGAAGGCGAACTTCCCGACCTCGGACGTCTACGGGAGCACGCCCACCCCGACACTGCGGCTCATCACCTGCGACGGACGATTCGACTCGTCGACCGGGCACTACGAGGACAACCTGATCGTCTTCGCCGACCTGGTCTCGTGACCGGCTCGAACCCATCCGAACCCGACCCGACCCGACCCGACCTGACCCGACCCGACCCGACCCGACCCGACCCGAACGGGAGTAGACCCACCATGAACGACGCGCTCGTGATCATCCCCACCTACGACGAGAAGGACAACCTCGACTGGATCGTCGGCCGCACGCTCGACTCCGGTGCCGCGGTGGACGTCCTGGTCGTCGACGACGGCTCGCCCGACGGCACCGGCGAGCTGGCCGACGCCTACGCCGCCCGCGACTCCCGTGTGCATGTGCTGAACCGCACCGAGAAGGCCGGCCTCGGCGCCGCCTACCTCGCCGGCTTCGCCTGGGGTCTCGAACGCGGCTACGACGCGCTCGTCGAGATGGACGCCGACGGCTCGCATCACCCCGAGCACCTCCCCGGCATGCTCGAGCTGCTGCGCGACAACGACCTCGTGCTCGGCTCACGCTGGGTGCCCGGCGGCCGCGTCGAGAACTGGCCGATGCGCCGCGAGCTGCTCAGCCGCGGCGGCAGCTGGTACACCCGGGGCGCCCTCGGCATCCGCGTCGCCGACACGACCGGAGGGTTCCGGGTGTTCCGCTCGTCGGCTCTGCGCCGCATCGACCTCGACGAGGTGGAGTCACGCGGCTACTGCTTCCAGGTCGACCTGCTCTGGCGTGCCCTGCAGGCTGGTCTCCGGGTCGTCGAGACGCCGATCACGTTCACCGAACGCGTCCACGGCGCCTCGAAGATGAGCGGCTCGATCGTCAGGGAGTCCCTGACCAAGGTGACCCTGTGGGGCCTCCGTCGCCGGTCGCTCGCGCTCGTCGAGCTGATCGTGCGGCACCGCCGCCTGCCGAGCGTCCGTGCGACGTCGCACCGCGTCGGACCCTCGAGCGGCGGCGTGTCGACGCGCTAGCGACCGACGGCGGACGGCGCACGCGCGCCCGGGCCGGTCGGGCCCGGGCGCGCGTCATCGAGGGCTCCGGCGTCAGCGGACGATCGCCACCGAGTGCGCCGGCAGCAGCAGACTGGACCCGGGCTCGATCGACGCGTCGCTGGCGAAGAGGACGGTGCTGCTCGGCACGGCGACCCGCGCCTCCTCGGCGGCGAAGTTGATCGCGATGCGGAGCTCGCCGCGCGTGAGCACGAGCCAGCGGGCGTCGGCGTCGTAGTCGACCGAGACGGAGTCGAAGCGGGGGTCGGTCAGGTCGGGCTCGCTGCGCCGCAGGGCGCCGAGACGACGGTAGGCGTCGAGCAGCACGGCGTGGCGACCCGACTCGAGCTCGGACCAGTCGAGCTTGCTGTTCTCGAACGTCGACGGCTCCTGCGGATCGGGCACGGACGATTCGTCCCAGCCCATCTTCGCGAACTCGGCGATGCGGCCCTTCGCCGTCGCCTCGCCGAGATCGTGCTCGGGGTGCGAGGTGAAGAACTGCCACGGGGTGGACGCCGCCCATTCCTCGCCCATGAAGAGCATCGGCGTGTACGGGCCCGCGAGGGTCAGGGCCGCCGCGATGACGAGCTGACCGTCGTCGAGGGTGGCGGCGAGACGGTCGCCGATCGCCCGGTTACCGATCTGGTCGTGGTTCTGGTTCGCGACGACGAGGCGCCAGGTCGGCATGTGGTCGGTGTCGACCGGCTGTCCGTGCGTCGCCTCGCGGAACGACGACCAGGTGCCGTCGTGGAAGAACCCCTTCGTCAGCACCTTCGCGAGCGCGCCGAGCGGCTCGAAGTCGGCGTAGTAGCCGGTGGTCTCGCCGGTCAGTGCGACGTGGACGGCGTGGTGGAAGTCGTCGCTCCACTGCGCGTCGAGGCCGTAGCCCTGACGGTGCTCGGGGCCGAAGCCGCCGCCGTCGCGGGGGGTGATGAGGGTCGGGTCGTTGAGGTCGCTCTCGGCGATCAGCGACAGCGGGCGACGCAGGTGCGCGCTGAGGGCGGCCGTCCGCTCGGCCAGCTCTTGCAGCAGGTGCAGCTCGCTGTCGTCCTTCAGGGCGTGCACGGCGTCGAGCCGCAGACCGTCGACGTGGTAGTCGCTCAGCCACATCGCCGTGTTGTCGAGGATGAACTCGCGCACCTCGTGCGCACCGTCGTCGTCGAGGTTGACGTTGTCGCCCCAGGTGTTGGCGTGCTTGCTCGACAGGTACGGGCCGAAGAGCGGCAGGTAGTTGCCCGAGGGGCCGAGGTGGTTGTACACGACGTCCTGGATGACGCCGAGGCCGGCGGCGTGCGCGGCGTCGACGAAGCGCTGGTACGCCTCGGGCCCGCCGTAGTTGTCGGTGACCGTGAACCAGTCGACGCCGTCGTAGCCCCAGTTCCAGCGGCCGTTGACCCCGTTGACCGGCAGCAGCTCGACGAGGTCGACGCCGAGGTCGACGAGGTACGGCAGCTTTCCGATGGCCGAATCGAGGGTGCCCTCGGGGGTGAAGGTGCCGATGTGCAGCTCGTAGATTACGGATCCGGCCAGCTGACGGCCGGTCCACGCGGCGTCGGTCCAGGCGAAGGCGCCGGGGTCGTAGGTCTCGCTGAGACCGTGCACGCCGTCGGGCTGACGGCGCGAGCGGGGGTCGGGCAGGGGGGTGTCGCCCCCGTCGAGCACGAACCCGTAGCGGTGACCGGGCGCGCGGTCGAGATCGGGGGAGGCGCGCCACCAGCCGGTCTCGGGCTCGTGCGTCAGCGGCAGCAGCTCCCCGTCGAGGTGCAGCTGCACGGTGGTCGCTTTCGGGGCCCAGACGTCGTAGACGCTCATCGGTCTCCTCGGGTCGGTGTCGGTGTCGGGTCGGTGTTCGGCTGCGGTCGGTGAGTCGCGACATGCCGCCCACCTCGGGAGGTGAGCGGCATGTCGTGACTCCTCGACCAGGGGAGACGGTAGTCGGACGCGGAGCGGCGCGGACGGGCGGGTCAGTCCTCTGCGGGGATCAGCAGGGCGACGGGGTACATGTCGAGCACCTCGGCCAGTCGCAGGCGACCGCCCTCGTGACGGCGACCCGTGAGGACGTCGCGATACGCGCCTCCTGCGGTCAGGACCTCGGTGTCGTCCCAGCCGCCGGCCTGCTCGAGGGAGACGGGGAGGCGCGTGGCGATCGCGATCGCGCCCCCGCGATCGACGGCGACGGCCGAGACGGCCTGCTCGCCGAACACCGGCAGCGCGGCGTAGCGGGTGAACAGGTCGGGGCGGTCGCGACGCAGCGTCAGGGCGCGATGCGTGACGAGCAGCTTCGCCGCGCCCGTGTCGTCGACCGGGGGAGTCGCGCCCGAGCGGATCGCCTCGAGGTAGAGACGACGCAGATCGAAGTCGACCGGGCGACGGTTGTCGGGGTCGACGAGCGAGAAGTCCCACAGCTCGCCGCCCTGATAGACGTCGGGGCTGCCCGGACCGATCAGCTGCATCAGCGTGACGCCGAGCGAGTTGCTGTACCCGGGGCCGCGGAGGACGTCGACGATGCGCTCGACCTCGTGCCGCACCTCCTCGTCGTCGAAGACGGCGTCGACGGCCGAATGCATGCGCTCTTCGAAGGCCTCGGCCTCACCGGTGCGGTCGGTCCAGGTGGTCGACGAACCGGCCTCGCGGGAGGCCTTCTCGGCGTAGGCGTGCAGGCGCTCGCGCGACGCGGGCCACGAACCGACGACCGTCTGCCAGAGGATGTTCTCGAACGGCCCGTCGCCCATCGGCGCGAGGTCGCGGAGGCGCTGGAGGGTGGCGGCCCACTCGTGCGCGACCTCGGAGAGCACCGAGATGCGCGCCCGCACGTCCGCGCTCCGCTTCGTGTCGTGCGTCGACAGGGTCGTCATGCCGAAGGGGCGCTCGGCGAGGCGGCCCTGCTGGCGGGCGTGGAACTGCGCCGGAGTCACCGAGAACTCGCTGGGGTCGGCGCCCACCTCGGTCAGCGTCGCCAGGCGGCTGTAGCGGTAGAACGCGGTGTCTTCGACGCCCTTCGCCATCACCATGCCGCTGGTCTGCTGGAACCGCACCGACGCGGGGCTCGTCTCGTCGCGCAGCACGGCGACGACCCGCTCGACGGCATCGGCGAGCTCGGGGCGGTGACGCGTCGCGACGGACGCGGCCTCGGTCAGCTGCTCGGAGCCCTGCGGGAGGTAGCTGCGGTAGACGGGGAACGCCGCGGCCAGCTCGGCCAGGGCGTCGACGACCTCGGGGTCGACGGCGCCGCCGCCCGCGATCAGTCGCGCGAGGCGGTTGATCTCGCTGCCGAGGATGCCGTCGGCGATGCCGCGCTTGGTGCCGAGGATCATCTCGTGCCAGTCGACCGCCTCGTCGCCGGTCGACTCGTCGGCACCGGCCGCGCGCTCGTCGGCGTCGACGCCGGTCGCACGGCGGAGGCGCGAGTCGAGCCCGTCGAGCGCCGCGGCGCCGCTCGGGTCGACGAACAGCCGGTCGAGGTCGGCGAGGGTGTCGTACCCGGTGGTGCCCGCGGTGGCCCAGTCTTCGGGGAGGCGCTCGTCGCCTTCGAGGATCTTCTCGACGAGCACGTGGGCACGACCCGTGAGGGCGGCCAGGCGGTCGAGGTAGCCCTTGGGGTCGGCCAGGCCGTCGGGGTGGTCGACCCGGAGGCCGTCGACGAGCCCGTCACGGAACCACCGCCCGATCTCGACGTGCGACTCGTCGAAGACGCGCCCCTCTTCGACCCGGATGCCGGCGAGCGTGTTCACCGCGAAGAAGCGCCGGTAGTTGAGGTCGGAGTCGGCGCGCTTCCAGTGCACGAGCTCGTAGTTCTGCCGCGCGTGGATGGCCGCAGCGTCGTCGCCGTCGCCTCGCGTGCCCGGGGCGATCGGGTACACGTTGTCGTAGTAGTGCAGCTCGTCGCCCTCGACGGCGAGGCCCTCGATCGACCCGTCGGCCGCCGCGGGCTCGCCGAGCACCGGCAGCAGCACCTTGTCGCCACCGGCCGCCCAGTCGACGTCGAACGCGTCGGCGTAGCGGGACTCGCGGCCGTGGGTGAGGAGGTCCCACCACCAGACGCTGGACTTCGGCGTCGCGACGCCGACGTGGTTCGGGACGATGTCGACGAGCACGCCGAGGCCGTGCACGTGCGCACGGTCGGAGAGCGTGTGCAGACCCACCTCGCCGCCTCGCGCGGGGTCGACCCGGCTGTGGTCGACGACGTCGTAGCCGTGGTCGCTGCCCGGCTCGGCCTCGAGCACGGGCGACAGGTAGACCCAGTCGGCCCCGAGGTCGCGGAGGTAGGGGACGACGTCGGCCGCGGCGAACAGATCGAAGGAGGCGCGGATCTGCAGGCGGTACGTCGAACGCGGGTGTCGGGTCGAGTCGTTTCGGGTCACTGGTCTTCCTCGGCCGTGGCTCGGAGGACGACGAGCGAGCGACCCACCACGGGGAGTCGGTCGCCGGCTCGCAGAGCGGTGGGCGTCTGCGGTGTCGAGGGGGGCTGGACGGTGGTGGCGGCGCGGGTGGCCGTCGGCGTGCGGGGTGCGGCGTTCGCCGGCGGCGGCGGCACGTCGACGGTGCTGTCGACGACGACCTCCCAGCCCTCGGCGTACTCGTCGGGCGGCAGCACGAAGGTGACCGTGTCGGCGCTGGCGTTGAAGTAGAGGACGAAGTTGACGTCGGTGATGCGACCGCCGCGGGCGTCACGCCCGCGGATGCCGTCGCCGTTCAGGAACATGCCGATCGCCTTGGCGTACGACTCGTTCCACTCGCCCTCCTGCATGGCGTCGCCCTCGGTGGTCAGCCAGACGATGTCGGGCAGGGGCTCGCCCTCGCCGCGGGTGACCGGTCGGCCGTTGAAGTAGCGCTGGCGACGGAACGTCGGGTGGTCGTGCCGCAGCTTGATGACCTCGGCGACGAACTCGATCAGATCGCGGTCGGCGCTGTCCCAGTCGATCCAGCTGAGCTCGTTGTCCTGCGCGTAGGTGTTGTTGTTGCCCTTCTGCGTGCGACCGAGCTCGTCGCCGTGCAGCAGCATCGGGACGCCCTGGCTGAGCAGCAGGGTGGCCAGGAAGCTGCGCTGGCGCTGCTCGCGGAGCGCGCGGACGGCACCGTCGTCCGTCTCGCCCTCGACGCCCGAGTTCCAGGAGCGGTTGTGGCTCTCGCCGTCGTTGCCGTCTTCGCCGTTGGCGTCGTTCTGCTTGTCGTTGTAGCTGACCAGGTCGCGCATCGTGAAGCCGTCGTGGGCGGTGACGAAGTTGATGCTCGCCACCGGGCGGCGGCCGTCGCGCTCGTACAGGTCGGCCGAGCCGGTGATCCGGCTGGCGAACTCGCCGAGGGTCGAGGGCTCGCCTCGCCAGAAGTCGCGGACGGTGTCGCGGTACTTGCCGTTCCACTCCGTCCACTGGGGCGGGAAGTTGCCCACCTGGTACCCGCCGGGGCCGACGTCCCACGGCTCGGCAATCAGCTTCACCTGCGACACGATCGGATCCTGCTGCACGAGCTCGAAGAAGGTCGACAGCCGGTCGACCTCGTAGAACTCGCGGGCCAGCGACGCGGCGAGGTCGAAGCGGAAGCCGTCGACGTGCATCTCGGTGACCCAGTACCGCAGGCTGTCCATGATCAGCTGCAGCGAGTGCGGGTGACGGACGTTCAGGCTGTTGCCGGTGCCCGTGTAGTCCATGTAGTAGGTCTTGTCGTCGTCCATCAGCCGGTAGTACGCGGCGTTGTCGATGCCCTTGAACGACAGGGTCGGCCCGAGGTGGTTGCCCTCGGCCGTGTGGTTGTACACGACGTCGATGATGACCTCGATGCCGGCCTGGTGCAGCACCCGCACCATGGTCTTGAACTCCTGCACCTGCTGACCGATGTCGCCCGTGGCCGAGTACGCGGCGTGCGGGGCGAAGAAGCCGATGGTGTTGTAGCCCCAGTAGTTGCTGAGGCCCTTCTCGAGCAGCGTGTTGTCTTGCACGAACTGGTGCACGGGCATCAGCTCGAGCGTCGTGATGCCGAGCTTCTTGAGGTGGTCGATGATCGCCGGGTGCGCGACGCCGGCGTAGGTGCCCCGCTCGTCCTCCGGGATGTCGGGGTGGGTCTGGGTGAGCCCCTTGACGTGAGCCTCGTAGATCACCGTCTCGTCGTAGCTGTACCGCGGGGCGCGGTCGCCCTGCCAGTCGAAGAACGGGTTGATCACGACGCCGAGCATCATGTGCGGGCCCGAGTCCTTGTCGTTGCGCGAGTCGGGGTCGCCGAAGTCGTACGCGAAGAGCGCTTCGTCCCAGTCGATCTCGCCGCAGGTCGCCTTGGCGTACGGGTCGAGCAGCAGCTTGTTCGGGTTCGCGCGAGAGCCCGAGGCGGGGTCGTACTCGCCGTGCACGCGGTAGCCGTAGCGCTGGCCGGGCTGCACCGTGGGCAGATAACCGTGCCAGACGTACGCGTCGACCTCTCGCAGATCGACCTGCGTCTCGACCCCGGCGTCGTCGAACAGGCAGAGGACCACACGCGTGGCGGCCTCGCTGAAGATCGCGAAATTCGTTCCGCTGCCGTCGTAGGTCGCGCCGAGTGGGTAGGGATTGCCGGGCCAGGTATGCATCGAACCTCCGATTGGGACTCGCTCAGCCTACGGGCGAACGGGGAGGGCGTCCGGCGCCGTGCGACGCGTACGGTGGCGACCATGTCGAACATCGTCGTTCCCACCCGCCCGACCCGCGCCTCCTCGGCCATCGCCCCGACGGGAGGGCGCTCGTGAAGATCGTCGTGCTCGGCGCCACCGGCCACGTCGGCGGCTACCTCGTCCCCCGGCTGGTGGCGACCGGTCACGAGGTGGTCGCGGTCAGTCGTGGCACGTCCGAGCCGTACCGCGCGCACGCCGCCTGGGCCTCCGTCGAACGGGTCGCGCTCGACCGCGACGCCGCCGAGGCCGACGGCACGTTCGGTGCGCAGGTGGCTGCGCTCGAGGCCGACGTCGTCGTCGACATGATCTGCTTCACCGTCGACAGCGCCACGCATCTGCTCGACGCGCTGCGCGGGACGGGCACCGCACTGGTCAGCTGCGGAACGATCTGGGTGCACGGCCCGGCGGTCGAGGTGCCCATCACCGAGGAGGCGCGTCGGACGCCGTCCGGCGAGTACGGCACGCAGAAGGCCGCCATCGAGGAGCTGCTGCTGCGCGAGTCGCGGCGACCCGGCGGCGTGCAGTCGACGGTGCTGCACCCGGGCCACATCACCGGACCGGGCTGGCCCATGATCAACCCGCAGGGCAACCTCGACCTCGGCGTGTGGGAGGCGCTCGCCGCGGGCCGCGAGGTCGTGCTGCCCGACCAGGGGTCCGCGACCGTGCACCACGTGCACGCCGACGACGTCGCACAGGCCTTCCAGCTCGCGGTCGACCGGTTCGGCCAGGCGGCCGGCGAGGCGTTCCACGTCGTGTCGGAGCGCGCCGTCTCGCTCCGCGGCCTCGCCGAGGCCGTCGCGCGCGAGTACGGGCAGGAGGCGCGGCTCCGGTTCGTCCCGTTCGACGAGTTCCGCACGCTGGTCTCGGACGAGGCGGGCGATGCCTCGTGGCAGCACGCGTGGCGCAGCCACTCGATGAGCATCGAGAAGGCGCGTCGGCTGCTCGGCTACGCGCCGCGGTACACGACCGTCGAGGCCGTGGTCGAGGGGCTCGAGTGGCTGGCGGCCGACGGGCGGCTCACGCTGCGCTGAACGCGGTCGCGCCCGCACCCCTGTCGAGGTGCGGGCGCGAACGGGCGGGGTGTCAGCGCCTGGTCACCGCCGCGAGAGCGTCGACGACGCCCTCGCCGAAGTAGCCGTTGTCGGCGACCGTGCCGGTGCAGGCTGCGACGCCGGCGGGGCAGGCCGTGTCGGTGGCCTGCTTCTCGAGCAGGCGCGTCAGCTCGGCGCCTTGGGCCTTCGGGTGCGTGGACTTCAGCAGGGCGAGCACGCCGGCGACGTGCGGCGAGGCCATCGAGGTGCCGGACTTCGTGCCGTAGCCGCCGTCGAGCACGGTCGAGAGGATCGCCGAACCCGGGGCGGCGACGTCGATGACGCCCTCGCCGTAGTTCGAGAAGCTCGACTTCGCGCCCGCCGAGGTGGTCGACGACACGGTCACGACGCCGTCGAGCTCGGTCGGGATGTCTTCGCAGCCGGCGTCGATCTGCCGCACGACGGGGGTCGTGTCGTTCGGGCTGGCGTCGTCGACGGTCTTGTTCGCGAGGTCGATCGACGAGTTGCCGGCGGCGGCGACGTTCACGACGCCCTTCTTGTCCTGCGTGTACTGCACGGCCCGGTCGACGCTCGTCTTGACGGCGAGCTGGTCGACGTCGGAGTCGCACCAGAACTGCCACGGGTCGACGTAGTAGCTGTTGTTGGTGATGGACGCGCCGGTCGAGGCGGCGTACATGAAGCCGCAGATCGCCGCCTCGGGGTAGATGAACCCGTCGTCGCTGACGACCTTGACGGCCGAGATGCGCACACCGGGGGCGACGCCGACGATGCCGACGCCGTTGCGGGCGGCGGCGATCGTGCCGGCCACGTGCGTGCCGTGATCGCTCGTCGTGGGCTGCCAGGCGTCGTACGACCGGTCGGGCGTGCCGGCGAGGCAGCCGGCCGAGGCGCGGGTGTCGATGTTCGGCTGCAGGTCGGGGTGGTCTCCCTCGATGCCCGAGTCGAGCACGGCGACGAGCACCTTCCGGCTGCCGTCGGTGATCTGGTGCGCCTGGTCTGCCTTGATCGCCTTGTTGTCCCACTGCTGGGCCTCGAGCGGGTCGGCGACGACGGTGGTCTGCGCTTCGAGTCGCCGCTCGGGCGAGGCGGCGTCGGCGCGACCGGGCTTCCCGGGCTTGCCCGGCTTGCCGTGCCCCGGTCCGTGGCCGGTGCCGGGGGGCGTGACGCCCACCCCGAAGGTCGGGTCGGTGGCCGTGACGGGTGCCGTGCGGGTCGCCCCGACCGAGTCGACGCCGCGCGTGGCCCGCAGGGACGCGGCGAAGTTCGTGTTGTCGGACTGCGCCACGATCACGCCGATCTCGTCGTACGCGGCGATCACCGCGCCTCCGGCCGTTCCGACGGCCCTCTCGATCTTGTCGACCTGACCGCGGTTCGCCTTCTCGACGTTGACGGTGTAGTTCATCAGCGGCCCGGCGACGACCGGGAGCGTCGGCGTGACCGGCTTGCCGACCGGCGCGGACGCAGGAGGCGCGGCGAACGCGACCCCGGAGCCGACGGCGGTGAGACCGAGGGCGAGCGAGGCGGTGAGACAGGTGGCGAGCACGCGACGGCGTGCGCTGCGGGGGTTCTTCGGGAAGGACATCGGACTCCTCGTCGGGCGCCGGCGGGTCGGCGCACCTTTGATAGGGAAATCTAAGGTTCCCGGCGGCGTCGCGCAGCGGGCACTTCGCGGGACCGGCGTTGTCCCCCATCCGGGGCACGGAGGCCGAGGAGGTGCGGCGCACCCGGGTGCGCCCGCCCGCGCTATGCTCATCGCACAACACACGGGAGTCCGGTGAGCCGGGCTGAGAGGAAGCGAACCACGCTTCGACCGTCGAACCTGATCCGGATCATGCCGGCGCAGGGAGGAGATCACATGTCTGTCCGCACGTCCACCACCGGTCGCGAGGCCGCCACCGCGACGAAGGCCCCGGCGAGGCGCTGGCGCGTCGTCGACATCGTCGTCGCCAGCGTCATCGGCGTCGCCTCGGGAGTCGTCTTCTGGGCCTGGGGCGTCGCCTACTACGGCACCGACGTGCTGCTGACCTTCTCGGGCGGGTTCCAGGGCATCTTCAACGGGATGTGGCTGTTCGCCGGGGTGCTCGGCGGCATCATCATCCGCAAGCCCGGCGCCGCCGTCTACACCGAGGTGGTCGCCGCGGTCGTGTCGATGCTGATCGGCACGCAGTGGGGGTTCTCGGTGCTGATCTGGGGCATCGTCCAGGGGCTCGCCGCCGAGATCGTGCTCGCGCTGTTCCTCTACAAGTCGTGGCGCCTCGGGGTGGTGCTGCTCGCCGGCACGGTCGCCGGTCTCGCCGTCGGCCTGATGGACATCACGTTCTCGTCGACCGCCGCGGCGCTCGCACCCGAGCGGCAGTTCGTCTACGTCGCCTCGTCGATCGTGTCGGGTCTCGTCATCGCCGGGTTCCTCTCGTGGCTCGCCGCTCGAGGGCTCGCCCGCAGCGGCGCCCTGAACCGCTTCGCCTCCGGTCGGACGACCGAGACCCTGGTCTAGCGGGGCGCGGGCGTGGCGTCGGTGCCCGCACCGGGCGGGGCCCGCGTGACGGCCCGCGGGTGGGGCTGGCGGCACGCGGGACGGCGCGCCCGCGCGGTCTCGGGCCTCGACCTCGACATCGAGCCCGGTGAGAAGGTGCTGCTGCTCGGAGCCTCGGGTGCCGGCAAGTCGACGCTGCTCGCCGGTCTGGCCGGCGTGCTGGGCGGCGACGAGGACGGCGACGCCGAGGGCGAGCTGCTCGTCGACGGGCGGCCGCCCGCCTCGCAGCGCGGGCGCGTCGGACTCGTGCTGCAGGACCCGGACTCGCAGGTGGTGCTCGCCCGCGTGGGCGACGACGTGGCCTTCGGCTGCGAGAACCTCGCCGTGCCGCGCGACGAGATCTGGCGCCGGGTGCACGAGTCGCTCGACGCCGTCGGGCTCGACCTGCCGCTCGCCGCCTCGACCTCCGAGCTCAGCGGCGGTCAGAAGCAGCGTCTGGCGCTCGCCGGCGCGTTGGCGATGCGACCCGGGCTGCTCCTCCTCGACGAGCCCACCGCGAACCTCGACCCGGTCGGCGTCGTCGAGGTGCGCGACGCCGTGGCCCGGGTCGCCGAGGCGACCGAGGCCACGCTGGTCGTGGTCGAGCACCGCGTCTCGGTGTGGCTGCCCGTCGTCGATCGCGTCGTCGTGCTCGCCGCCGACGGGGGAGTGCTCGCCGACGGCCGACCCGACGAGGTCCTCCGGGCGCAGCGCGACACGCTGACCGCCGCGGGCGTCTGGGTGCCCGGGGTCGACGTCCCGACGCCCCCGCGGAGACGGGCGACCGGTGACATGCTGCTCGAGGCGCACGGACTCGCCGTCGGTCGGCGCGGCCCGCGCGGTGCGGCGGTGTCCTCCGACATCGGTCTGTCGGTCGTCTCCGGCCGAGCGCTGGCCGTGACGGGGCCGAACGGCGCCGGCAAGTCGACGTTCGCCCTCACCGTGGCGGGTCTCCTGCCGCCGGTGGCCGGTCGGCTCGTCGCGTCGTCGGCCCTGGCGGGCGACGCCGGGCCGTCGCCCGTGCGATGGCGACCGCGCCAGCTGCTGACCCGCATCGGCACGGTCTTCCAGGACCCCGAGCACCAGTTCCTCTCGACGACGCTGCGCCGCGAACTGGCCGTGGGGCCGCGGGCGCTGGGCGTCCCCGCCGCCGAGATCGACCGCCGGGTCGACGCGCTGCTCGAGCGTCTGCGCCTCGACCACCTCGCCGCCGCGAACCCGTTCACGCTCTCCGGCGGGGAGAAGCGCCGACTGTCCGTCGCGACGATCCTGGCCTCGCGGCCGTCGGTGCTCGTGCTCGACGAGCCCACCTTCGGTCAGGACGCCCGCACCTGGCGCGAGCTCGTGGCGTTCCTCGCCGAGCTCCTCGACGACGGCCGGGCGGTCGTGACGGTGACGCATGACGCCGATCTCGTGGCGGCCCTGGCCGACGACGTCCTCGACCTGCCGGCCGGCTCGGCGACCGGAGGGGCGTCGTGAGCATCCTGACCACCATCGAGACCACCGGCGTCGTGGGCCGCGTCAACCCGGTCGCGAAGCTGCTGGCCGCCCTCGTCATCGCGGTCGTGCTGCTGCTCTCGATCGACTGGGTCTCGGCGGGGACGGCGCTCGCCCTCGAGCTGATGCTCCTGCCCTGGGCGGGGCTGACGGCCCGGCAGCTCGCCGTCCGCACCTTCCCGCTCTGGATCGCCGCCCCCTCCTCGGTGCTGGTGACCGCGGTCTACGGTCGTGACGGAGGCGCCGTCCTGATCGACTGGTGGGTGGTGTCGGTCACCGAGGGGTCGCTCTCCCTGGCGGCCGCGATCGGCCTCCGCATCCTCGCCGTCGGCATCCCGGGCATCGTCCTCCTCGCGACCACCGACCCCACCGACCTGGCCGACGGTCTCGGCCAGGTGCTCCGCCTCCCGGCCCGGTTCGTGCTGGGCGCGCTCGCCGGTCTCCGTCTCGTGGGGCTGTTCATGGACGACTGGCGTCAGCTGGCTCTGGCCCGCCGCGCGCGCGGCGTCGCCGACTCGGGCGGTCCGATCGGGGCCCTCCGGCGGTTCGGTCAGCAGGCCTTCGCCCTGCTCGTGCTGTCGGTCCGCCGCGGCAGCAAGCTCGCGACCGCGATGGAGGCCAAGGGCTTCGGCTCGGACGAGCCCCGCACCTGGGCCCGCCCGTCGGTGTTCGCCGGGCGCGACGTCGTGCTCGTCGGTCTCGGCGTCGCCGTGGCCGCGATCGCCGTGACGGCCGCCGTCGCCGCCTCGACCTGGTCGTTCGTCCTTGCCTGACCGCGTCGACGCCGTGATGGAGCGCATCCTGCAGCACACCGAGGAGGCGCGGGTCGCCGACCAGCCCGCCGTCGTCCTGATCGACGGCCGCTCCGGTTCGGGCAAGACGACCCTGTCACGCCGCCTGTGCGCTGCCTGGCCCGCACACCGCCGTCCCGTCCGCCTCGTCCATCTCGACGACGTCTACCCGGGCTGGCACGGACTCGAGGCGGCGTCGGAGGCCGTGCCGACGACGATCCTGCGGGGGACGCCCCGCGGCTGGCGGCGATGGGACTGGCAGCTGGACCGACCGGGGGAGTGGGCGGCCCTGGACCCGGCCGTCTCGGTGATCGTGGAGGGTGCGGGGTCGGTGACCCGCGCCTCCTCGGCTCTGGCGACGACGCGGGTCTGGCTCGAGCTCGATCGCGACGAGCGACGACGCCGGGCGCTCGCACGCGACGGAGCCGCCTACGAGCCGTGGTGGGACGTCTGGGCCGAGCAGGAGGAGCGGCATCTGGCCCGGCATGCGCCTCGGACGCTCGCCGACATCGTCGTCGACGCGTAGGCGCACGCGAAGGCGCGGGCGCGGTCGGCCCGGAGCGGTCGACCTGGCGCGATCCGCTCACACGCGTTAGCCTTTCGGAGGCCAGTGCATGAATGCCCTGGTCTCATGAGAGTGGGTGACATGTGAGTACTTCGGATTCCGGTGGACGATACGGCAGTCGACGACTGTTCCTCGCCGCGGGCGCGACCGCCGCGGCGGCGGCGCTCGTCCTCGACGGCGGGGGAGCGGCACCCGCCGTCGCAGCCGGCCCGACCGACGTCGACGACCCGCATGTCGCGGTCGACGTGAAGCGGATCGGGGCGCGCGGCGACGGGCGGACGAACGACACCGTGGCGTTCCAGCAGGCCCTCGATCTCGCCGCCAAGGTGCGCGGTCGCGTCGTGGTGCCGGCCGGCGCGTATCTGATCGACTCCGTCTCGGTGCCGATGCTCGTCAAGATCCAGGGGCTGGGCGCCGACATCAGCCGGTACGGGTCGGGGACGAGCGGTGGCGTGAACCTGCGCCATCTGCCCACGTCGACCGCGCCGATGGTCGTGGTGACGGGCCCGGGTACGACCCTCGAGGGGCTGACCCTGCAGGGCAACGGATCGGACGCGCCGCTGCTTCGGGTCGACAACGGGTTCGAGTCGCGCTTCGACCGGGTGCACCTCGCCAACGTGGCGGGCACGGCTCTGCTCGCCCAGCGGGTCAACAACGCGTTCTGGTCGGACGTCTTCCTCAACAACTGCGGCACCGAGACCAATGCCGCGATGGTGGTCAGGTCGCCGCCGGCCGAGATGAGCCTGACGAACTCGAACACGCTCACCTGCGTCGACCTGACCATCGAAGGCAGTCCGGGGCCCGCGCTCGACCTCGGCTGGGGCGGGTCGGGCGAGCACTTCGTCGAGTTCGTGCGACTGGTCGCCCCGCACATCGAGGCGCTGCAGACCGGATCCGCGCCGGAGGCGGTGATCCGGGTGGGGAACGTCCGTCACGTCGAGCTCGTCAGCCCGTTCCTCTACGGCGGCGGCGGGCCCCTGATCGAGCATCGGCGGCAGCGTCCGCGCGGTGTCGTGCTCGAAGGGGGGATCCGCGTGATGGGCGGGGCGCTGCTCGGCGTCGACCCGGCGAAGGCGACGGCGAACGACCACCTCGTTCGCCTGACGGACGGCGACGACTTCGCCCTGATCGGCACGCGGCTCGGACGCTTCACCGGGGCGGCCGTCGCCGTCGGGGCCGATTACGGCGCGAACGTGATGATCGATCCGACCACGCGCATCCAGCTGTCGAAGGGGGCGTCGCCGGTGCGTGACGAGCGACCCGCTCGGGCGCTGCCCGTCTGGGGTTGGCCCGGCGGCGTCACGGCGGCGGCGGACGTCGAGGTCGGCCGCCATCTGCTCGCGGGGCGCGCGACCGCGCCGACGGCTCAGCCGCTGCCGGCGGCCGCGCTCGGTGCGGCGCCGATCGTCGCGGCGGGCGGCGATTCGGCGGGTTCCGTGCGCTACACGCCCGGGGCGGCCGCGAAGGCTGGGCCCCAGGTGCGACTGAGGTTCGCCGCACCGTTCGCCACCCCGCCGACGGTCGTGCTGACGGCGCAGTCGGCCGCCGCCGCAGCGAGCCGACCCTACGTCTCGGTCACGAAGGACCACGTCGAGATCTGCGTCGTCGAGCCGCTGCCGGCTGCTCAGCGCGGAGAGGTCGCGTTCGGGTATCAGGTGGTGGGCTGACGGCGGCCGTCCACCGGCCCGGCCCCGCCTCGGGCGGTCAGGCCCCGCCTCGGGCGGTCAGGCCCCGCCTCGGGCGGTCAGGCCCAGCCGAGCCGGTGCGAGCGATCGGATCAGAACGAACCGCCTCCGCGACCGCCGAGGGTGTCCTTGCCGTCGCCGTCCCAGTCGCCGGCGAAGGCGGCACCCCTGCCGGGACCGTAACGGAACTGCAGGCCGTACTGGTCGGAACCGCCTGCCGGCTTCCGGAATGCGAAGTCGTCGAACAGCGCCCACTCGGAGAACGAGTAGCCCCGAGGAGGAATCGTGACGTACCGGAAGCCCAGGGTGTCGCTGCCGTCGCCGTCCCAGTCGCCGACGGCGACCAGGGGGGTGGTGAAGCGGTCGCCGAGGAGGACGAGCTGCGATGTGCGACCAGTCGACAGATCGTTCGTGATGTGGAACACGCTGTAGCGCGAGATCGCCAGCGTGTCCTTCCCGTCGCCGTCCCAGTCGCCGACGTAGATCCGGTCGCCGACGCGTCCGTACGAGCTGGAACGGTCGGCCGCGCCGCCCTCCCAGCGGTCCGTGAAATGGAACGTGTTGCCACGCCGCACGGCCAGCGTCGCGACGCCGTCGCCGTCCCAGTCCCCGACGTAGGTCTCGTCGGTCGTCTTGCCGTAGGAGACGGCTCGGTCCGTGTAGGCGGCTTCGGCTTGGGGCTGCAGGTAGTAGGTGTTGCCTCGACGCGCGGCGAGGCTGTCTGCGCCGTCACCATCCCAGTCTCCGATGTACATCGAGTCACCCGTCCGCCCGAATGTGACCGATCCGAAGGTGCCCGTGCCTGAAGGGAGGTTGCTGAAGCCGACGATGGTCTCGTACCCCCCGGTGGCCCCGCCCTTGGCCTGAGCCGGGACGGCGATGGTCGCGGTGAGTCCGACCGCGACGGCGAAGGCGGCGATGGTGCGGACGGTGGTGCTGGACTTCATGGTTCCCCCTCTGGTGGTCGGTGTGTCGCACGGCCACCAGGGGCCATGTCGAGCGCACCTCGACTCTATGGCGCGGCCGCCTCTGCAAAGCGACCGTTCGGTAACGGATCGACGACGAAGAGCAGCGGATGACCCATGCCGGCGGTCGTGCTGCCGGCGCAGTCGGCCCCCTCGCGCGGTCAGGCCCAGCCGAGCTCGTGCAGCTGCTCGTCGTCGATGCCGTAGAAGTGGGCGATCTCGTGGACGAGGGTGACGTGGATCTCGTCGGCCAGCGCCTCCTCGTCGTCCACGGCGGCCAGGTGCGGTTCGCGGTAGAGGATGATGCGGTCGGGCAGCTCGCCGAAGCCGTACTGGCCCCGTTCGGTCAGAGCGACGCCGTCGTACAGGCCGAGCAGGTCGAGTGAGCCGTCTTCGGGGCGGTTTTCGGTGACGAAGACGATGTTGTCGAGCCCGTCGACCATGTCGTCGGGCAGCAGATCGAGTTGATCGACGACCATCTCGTCGAAGCGCTCGGCGCTGATCGCGGCCGGGTCGATCCCCGACGGCCCGTCGTCGTGCCCGTCGGTATCGTGCGGCTGCTGCGAATCGTCCACGGCTCCCACTCTCGCATGCGTCGCCTGCGGGCGAGCCCCTGCGACCTGCCGCGAGCCATCGGGCGACAGCCTGGTGGCGGTGGGCGGAGGGTGCGAGACTGACCTTGCCCGCCCCGCATCGTCCCCCCGCGACGACACGAGCATCGAGGACGCCCATGACCCTGCCGACCGCACCCGCTCTCGGCCCCGCGGATGAAGTCGTCCGAAGCAGCCGCGGCGGATGGCCCCTCGGCGTGGCCGTGAGCCTGCTGGTGCTCTCGGGTATCGGCTTCCTCTGCGCCTCGGCACTGGACCTCCTGCTGGTCGGCAGCTCCGACCCGGGGCTCAGCGGTTCGCGGGTGGCCGTGGGCGCGGGCTGGTTCGTCACGCTGGCCCTGTGGGTCGGCGCGATCGTCCTCGTGGTCCGTCGACAACGCCGGAGGCGCCGCCCCTGGGTGCCGGCTCTCTGGGCCGGCGCCCTGATGGCCGCGGTGCAGATCGGCGGCTGGGCCCTCGCCCTGGAACTCGCCCGCTGACGACTCGGGAAGGCAGGCAGGCAGGCAGGCAGGCGAAGGCCGGAGACGAAACAAGCGGATGCAGGCCTTGTCGGCTTGCATCCGCTTGCTTGTTCGGGGTGAGTAACGGGGCTTGAACCCGCGGCCTCCTAGACCACAACCAGGCGCTCTACCAGCTGAGCTATACCCACCATGTGCACTCGCCGAAGCGGTTGCAACGAGAAGACTCTACTACAGCCTGGAGGCCCATTCGTCCACGACGGTCTTCGAGATCGCCTGCACCTCTTCGGTGGTGGGGCCGGGCTCCGAGACGAAGCCGGCACGGCGGTAGTACTCGAGCTCGCGGATCGACTCGAGGATGTCGGCGAGGGCCCGGTGGCCGCCGTTCTTCTGCGGGGCGTTGAAGTACACGCGGGGGAACCAGCGCCGGGCGAGCTCCTTGATCGACGACACGTCGATGCTCCGGTAGTGCAGGTGACCGTCGACGCGAGGCATGTACTTCGCGAGGAACGCCCGGTCGGTGCCGATGGTGTTGCCGGCGAGCGGCGCCTGCTGCTTGGTGGGCACGTGCTTGAGGATGTACTCGAGCACCTCGAACTCGGCCTCGGCCAGGCTGACGCCGTTCGGGATCTCGTCGATCAGACCCGACGACGTGTGCATCTCGGTGACGAAGTCGCCCATGTTGTCGAGAGCCGACTGATCGGGTTTGATAACGATCGTGAAGCCGGGGTGGACGGGGGTGAGGTCGAAGTCGGTGATCACGACGGCGACCTCGACCAGTTCGTCGACGCTGAGGTCGAGACCGGTCATCTCGCAGTCGATCCAGACCAGACGGTCGTTCGCTGAAGCCATGGGGGGAGTCTAGCCGCGTGGCCGTCGGGCACCGCGCCTCCTCGGGGCCGGTCCACGAGTCGCGACACGCCGCCCGCCTCGAAGAGCGAGCGGCGTGTCGCGACTCCTCGACGGCGGGGGAGCCGAGGAGGCGCGGGTCGGCACCTCAGGTCAGGTCGCCCGCCCCGATGGCCTCGGCCTCGACGGCGGCCGGCTCGGGCCCGTCGTCGACGCGACGGAGCGCCTTGCGGGCCGCGACCACCACCACGAGGGCGACGGCGACGCTCGCCGCGGCGAACACGTACGCCGCGCTCGGCGCGATCGTGTCGGCCAGGAGGGTCGCGACCGGAGGCGCCACCGCTCCGCCGAGGAACCTCACGCCCGAGTAGGCGCTCGAGGCGACCGAGCGGGGCAGGTCGGTGGCCTCCATCACCGACTCGGTCAGAACCGTGTTGAGCACGCCGAGCACGAGCCCGCCGACGACGACGCAGACGACCAGGGCCGCAGGGGTGCCGACGACGATCGCCGCGGCGACGAGGTCGAGCGCCAGCAGGGGGAGGGCGATCTTCAGCACGGTGGTGCGCTTCATCCGGGCCGTGAGCATCGGCGCGACCCAGACCGAGGTGACGGCCAGCCCGACGCCCCAGCCGAAGAACGTGAAGCCGATGCCGAGCGCCCCGAAGCCGAGCGGATAGGGCGTGTAGGCGAGCAGCACGAAGAAGCCGATGTTGTAGAACAGCGCGGTCGCGGCGAGGGCGCCGAGCGCCGGACGGGCCAGGGCGCGGAAGGGCGCCGAGAGCCGGGTCGGCGTCGGCTTCTCCATCGAGCCGGATTTCAGGAACAGCACGATCGCGATGAACGCCACGGCCATCAGGGTCGTCACGCCGAAGAACGGGCCGCGCCAGCTCACCGAGCCCAGCAGGCCGCCGATCAGCGGTCCGATCGCGATGCCGAGCCCGAGCGCCGCCTCGTACAGGATGATCGCCGAGGCCGTGCCGCCGCTCGCGGCGCCCACGATCGTGGCGAGGGCCGTCGAGATGAAGAGCGCGTTGCCGAGCCCCCAGCCGGCACGGAACCCGATGATCGACCCGACGTCGCCGCTCGTGGCTGCGAGCAGGGCGAACACGACGATCAGCGCCAGCCCGATCAGCAGGGTCCTCTTCGCGCCGAGTCGGCTCGAGACGAAGCTGGTGAAGAACATCGCGACCCCGGTGACCGCGAGGTAGCTGGTGAAGAGCAGCTCGGTCTGAGTCGGCGTCGCGCGCAGCGACTCGGCGATCGCGGGCAGGATCGGGTCGACGAGGCCGATGCCCATGAACGCGACGACGCAGGCGAACGCGATGGCCCAGACCGCCGTCGGCTGGTGCAGGATGCTGGGTTTCGAGGGCGCTGCCGGAGGCGCGGTGACGGCGGACGAGGAGGCGCGGCTCATGCGGGCACCGCCTCGGTGCTCACGCGGGTGGCGAGCAGCTGCGCGGCGTGGTCGAGCACGCCCCATTCGGCCTCGTCGAGGTCGGCGAACAGCGCCCCGAGGGCGTCGGCCAGCTGGGCCCGCCAGTCGACGAGGGCGCGGGTGCCCTTGTCGCTGATCGCGATCAGCCAGGCGCGCGAGTCGTCGACGTCGGCGATGCGGTAGACGAGCTCGTCGTCGACGAGCCCGCGGAGGAGCTTCGTCATGGTGGGCTGGCTGACGCGGCTCGCCTTGGCGAGGTCGCCCACCCGCAGGCTGCCGTCGGTCGTGAGGATCGACAGCGTGCGCCAGACGGCGGGGGAGGTGGTGCGGCCGGTCTCCTGCGCGGCGATGCGCGTCAGGCGATGGGTCGACGTCAGGAGGGATTCCAGGATGTCGGTCGGCTGTGAAGTCATGCCGAGCAGTCTATAGCCAAGCTATATAGCTTGGCTAATCAAACAGGGGCGACTGACGGACGGCGGCAACCTGGGCACCGACTCCGCGCCTCCTGGTAGACCTGTGGCATGACAGACAGCAAGCCCACCGTGGCCGAGGGATCCGAGTACGTCGTCTTCTTCGAGGGCGGCCCCAGTGACGGCGCCACCGACACGCGCATCAGCACCGACGGCGGCTACGACGACGAGATCACCGACTTCGTGCTGGTCGACGGCATGGAGACCGGCATCGTCTACACCGCCACCGAGGCGAAGATGGTCGGCGAGCAGCTGCAGGTGCACTACTCGCTCGACGTGAAGGACAGCGACCCGGTGGTCGACCCCGAAGACCGGAACGACGACCGCGACAACTGACAGCGGGGGCTCCGGCCACCGACAGCAGGACCGCAGGAGGCGCGGGGGAACATTCCCCCGCGCCTCCTCGTTGTGCCCGGCATGATGCTCGAGCTGTACACGTCCGCCTTCTGCGGTCCCTGCCACGCGGCTCGCGCCGTCGTCGCCGAGGCCCGCGCCCTGGTGCCGGGGCTCTCGGTCGACGAGGCCGATGTGGCCCACCGACCGGGCGACGCCGAGGCGCGCGACGTGCGCAGCACCCCGACGATCGTCGTCACCCGCGACGACGGCGAGGTCGTGTTCCGGGCCGAGGGCGCGCCGACGCTCGACAAGCTGCTCGGGGCGCTCGCGCTGGCCCTCTGAGAGCCCCGGGCATAGGCGGTTCATAGGGATCGCGCGGCGCAGCCATCGGCTCGTGCAAGGGGTCCGATAGCCGGGTCGCCGACCGTGGTCGCATGCCAGACGACGACATCCTCAGACCCCTGCCCGCCCCCGCCGGTCCGTTGCGGCTCGACATCGTCGTGCCCGTCCACGACGAGGCCGACACGCTCGAGACCAGCATCGGCGACCTGCACGCCCACCTGACGCGACACGTCGCCGAACGCTGGCGAGTGACCATCGCCGACAACGCCAGCACCGACGGCACGGCCGAGCTCGCCGACCTGCTCGTGGCCCGGCTGCCCGGCGTCACCGCCGTCCATCTCGCCGAGAAGGGACGGGGCCGGGCCCTCAAGCAGGTCTGGTCGGAGTCGCCGGCCGAGGTGCTCGTCTACCTCGACGAGGACCTCTCCACCGACCTCTCGGCCCTCGGCCCCCTCGTGGCGCCGCTGCTGTCGGGGCACTCCGACCTCGCCATCGGCACCCGGCTCAGCCGCTCGTCTCGCGTCGTGCGAGGCGGCAGGCGCGAGTTCATCTCGCGCAGCTACAACTTCCTGCTGCGACGCACGATGGGGGTCGGCTTCAGCGACGCGCAGTGCGGGTTCAAGGCGATCCGGCGCGATGCCGCCGCGCAGCTGCTGCCGCTCGTCGAGGACACCGGGTGGTTCTTCGACACGGAGCTGCTGATCCTGGCCGAGCGGTCGGGCCTGCGGATCCACGAGGTGCCGGTCGACTGGGTCGACGATCCCGACAGCTCGGTCGACATCGTGGCGACGGCGACGGCCGACCTCAAGGGCATGGTGCGCGTCGGTGCGGGCATCGCGCGGGGCACGATCCCCGTCCAGGCCGTGTACGAGGCGATCGGGAGGCGCCCGTTCGAGTCCTCCGCGCCTCCTGCCTTCTTCTCGCAGGTGGTGAGGTTCGGCGCCGTGGGCGTGGCCTCGACGGCGGCCTACGCGCTGCTGTACCTCGTGGCGCAGCAGGTGATGCCCGCCCAGTCGGCGAACTTCCTCTCGCTTCTCGTCACAGCCGTGCTGAACACGGCGGCCAACCGGCGGTTCACGTTCGGGGTCCGAGGCGCGCGGGGCGTCGCCCGCCATCAGCTGCAGGGGCTCGGCGTCTTCATGCTCGCGTGGCTGCTCACCTCGGGGTCGCTCGTGGTGCTGCATGCGGCGGCGCCGTCGGCCGACGCGCACGCCGAGCTCGTCGTCCTGACCGCGGCGAACCTCGTCGCGACCGTGCTGCGGTTCGTGCTGCTGCGGGTCTGGGTGTTCCGGTCGGAGGCGACGCACGTCACCCCGGGCCCGGCCGACGACCGGATGCCCCGAGAGTCACCGGGCACGGCGCCCGACCCGACCGCGCTGTCCGGCACGGTCACGGGCGACGACGACGTCACGGCGGTCGGCCGATGAGCGCCGGCACGACCTCGATGCCGGTCGAGCGTCCTCTCGCCGACCGTCCTCTCGCCGACCGTCCGGAGGCTGCGCGTGCTGCCGGCCCGCGCCTCCGTTCTCTCGGTCGACGCTTCGTCCGCGGCCGGGAGGGCGCGGCGGCGTGGGAGCGCCCCGCCTTCATCGCCCTGCTCGTCGCGACCGCTGGGTTCTATCTGATCAACCTGTCGGCGAACGGGTGGGCGAACTCGTTCTACTCGGCCGCCGTGCAGGCGGGTTCGCAGAGCTGGGAGGCGTTCTTCTACGGATCGTCCGACGCGGCGAACTCGATCACCGTCGACAAGCCGCCGGCCAGCCTGTGGTTCATGGCGCTGTCCGTCCGCCTGTTCGGGTTGTCGTCGTTCAGCATCCTGCTGCCCGAGGTGCTGATGGGTGTGGCGACCGTCGGCCTCGTCTGGGCCACGGTGCGTAGGCACTCCTCCGCGACGGCCGCCTTCGTGGCGGGCGGTGTGCTCGCGCTCACGCCGGTGGCCGTGCTGATGTTCCGCTTCAACAACCCCGACGCGCTGCTCGTGCTGCTGCTGACCCTCGCGACGTACCTGACGCTCCGCGGTGTCGAGTCGGGGCGCATCCGCTGGGTGGTGTGGGCCGGCGTCGCCATCGGCTTCGGGTTCCTGACGAAGCAGCTGCAGGCGTTCGTCATCCTCCCCGTGCTGGCCGGCGTCTATCTGATCGCGGCGCCCGTCATCCTGCGCAAGCGGGTGCTGCATCTGCTGGCGGCGCTCGCCGCGGTGGTCGTGTCGGCCGGATGGTGGGTCGCCGTCGTCGAGCTGGTGCCCGAGAGCATGCGGCCCTACGTCGGCGGTTCGCAGAACGACTCCTTCCTGGAGCTCACCTTCGGCTACAACGGCCTCGGACGGCTGACCGGTGACGAGACCGGCAGCGTGACGGGAGGAGGCGGTGGTGCGGCAACCGGGGCGACCGGCATGTGGGGGGAGACCGGCATCACGAGACTCTTCACCGGCGAGTTCGGCGGTCAGATCACCTGGCTGCTGCCCGCCGCGCTGATCGTCGGACTCGTCGCGCTGGTGCTGCTCGGCTTCCGGCACCGGACGTCCGCACGGCGGGCGACCCTGCTGCTCTTCGGCGGCTGGATGGTGCTGACCGCGCTCGTCTTCAGCTTCATGTCGGGCATCTTCCACGCGTACTACACCGTCGCCCTGGCGCCGGCGATCGCTGTGACCCTCGGAGCCGGGGCCGACGTGCTGTGGCGTCGTCGACACCGCCTCGTCGTCCGGATCGTCCTCGCCGTGACGGCCCTGCTGACCGGGGCCTGGGCATGGGTGCTGCTGTCGAGATCCGAGTCGTGGCAGCCCTGGATCAGGTTCGTCGTCGTGGGCCTCGCCCTCATCGGAGCCGTGCTCGTCCTGCTGCCCCGCCGGGGGCGCGCGCTCACGGTGGCCACCCTCGCGGTGCTGCTCACCGGCTCGCTCCTCGCCCCGGCCGCCTACTCGGTCGAGACCGTGGCGACCGCGCACACGGGGTCGATCGTGACGGCCGGGCCGTCGGTGTCGGGCGGCATGGGGGGATTCGGCGGCGGCACCGGTGGCGGTGGCGGTGGCGCGGGTGGTGTCGGCAGAGGTGGCACCGGTGGTGGTGCCGGCGGGCCGGGTGGCGCTGCCGGTGGCACGCCCCCGCAGACGCCCACGGGCGGTTTCGGCGCGACCTCGCCGGGGACGGCAGGAGGCGCGGGCACCGGCACCGGGACGTCACCCGCAGGCGGTGGTGCGGGCGGCGGCGGTGCGGGGTCCCTGCTCGGCGCCGACACCGTCAGCGACGAACTGGCCGCCGTCGTCGGGGCGGACGCCGACGACTACACCTGGGTGGCGGCTGCCGTCGGCTCCAACGGCGCCGCGGGGTATCAGTTGGCGACCGGTGATCCCGTCATGGCGATCGGCGGGTTCAACGGCAGCGACCCGTCGCCGACGCTCGAGGAGTTCGAGCAGTACGTCGCCGACGGAGAGATCCATTACTTCGTCGGAGGGTCGATCGGCGCGTCGAACGGCGGCAGCTCGGAGTCGAGCGACATCGCGGCCTGGGTCGAGGCGAACTTCACACCCACCGAGGTCGACGGGGTCACGCTGTACGACCTGACCGACCCCGTCGGCTGACCCGCCGTCACACCGCACGACACGAACCGGACACCGCGCGCTGGCGCGGTGTCCGGTTCACCACGCGGTGACCGGCGGAGCCGGGACGGACGAGGAGGCGCGGTATCGTTGATCGTCCGCCCCCGTAGCTCAGCGGATAGAGCAGGAGCCTTCTAATCTCTTGGTCGCAGGTTCGATTCCTGCCGGGGGCACCACGACGCAGATCTCGCGGTGCTTCTCATCTCTTGGTCGCAGGTTCGATTCCTGCCGGGGGCACCACCACGCGGCGATGACCCCTGCCAGACGCCTCAGGCGAAGCGGAAGCAGTCGGTGGCGTCGGCGCGACTCCAGAACTCGCCGATCTCGACGAACCGTCGCTGACGGGCGATGAACCGCTTGGCCCGGTACTTCTCGCCCTGCGGGTCGGCGAACCGCTCGACGTACCCGAGCACCTCCCCGCCCGGGCGGGTGACCCGTGCGAGATCGTCACGGACCTGCACGAGTCGCAGACCCCCTCGGGTCTCGTCCAGCTGGAGTCGGGGTTCGTCGTGCGTGTGCGTGCTCGCCGAGGCGAGCGGGGTGTGCGGGGCGGGGAAGGCGGTGGTGGTCATGAGGTGCTCCTCAGGTCATCCGGCCGATGCTGTCGAGAACACCTCCGACGCTACGGTCGACCACTGACATTCCCGCAGCCGACCGCCCCCGATGGCGCGACCAGGACCGCGGCCTCCACGGCGACGGACGCCCCGGCCCCCACCCCTCAGCCCGCCGCAGCCCCGCCCCGCCCGGTCAGCGCCCCGTGCCGTCGACCGCGAGCGGCTCGATCGCCGCCAGCTCGTCGTCCGTGAGCGCCGCGCCGTGCAGGGCGTCGAGGCTGTCGTCGAGCTGCGCGACGGACGACGCGCCGATGAGCGCGCTCGTGACCGCGGGCTGCCGCAGCACCCAGGTCAGGGCGAGCTGCGCGAGCGACTGGCCCCGCGCCTCCGCGATGCCGTTCAGGCCCCTGACCCGCTCGAGGTAGGTCTCGCTGAGGGCCTCTTCGGTGAACCAGCGGCCCTCGGCCATGCGGGAGCCCGCGGGCGCCTCGCCCGAGAGGTAGCGCCCGGTGAGCAGCCCGCCGGCGAGGGGCGAGAAGACGATCGATCCGACCCCGCGCTCGAGAAGGGTGTCGAAGAGGCCGTTCTCGGGCTTGCGGTCGAACATGTTGTAGCGCGGCTGGTGGATGAGCAGCGGCACCCCCTCGGCGGCGAGCGCGTCCGCCGCGGCGACCGTCTGCTCGGGCGAGTAGTTCGAGATGCCGGCGTAGAGGGCCTTGCCCTGGCGGACGGCCGTGGCGAGGGCGCCCATCGTCTCCTCGACCGGGGTCTCGGGATCGGGCCGGTGCGAGTAGAAGACGTCGACGTAGTCGAGACCCAGGCGACCGAGGCTCGCGTCGAGCGACGACAGCAGGTACTTGCGCGATCCGCCGTCGCCGTACGGACCCGGCCACATGTCGTAGCCGGCCTTCGACGAGACGACGAGCTCGTCGCGGTACGGGCGCAGGTTCGCGGCGACGATGCGACCGAACTGCTCTTCGGCCGAGCCGTAGGGGGGCCCGTAGTTGTTCGCGAGGTCGAAATGGGTGACGCCGCGGTCGAACGCGCGGAGGACGATGTCGCGCTGGGTCTCGAGCGCGCGATCGGTGCCGAAGTTGTTCCAGAGACCGAGCGAGATGCGCGGCAGTCGGAGGCCGCTCCGGCCGGTGCGTACGTAGTCGAGCTTCGAGTACCGTGCGTCGTCGGCGACGTAGGGGGTGAAGGGTGATCTCATGGCAACACCCTAGGGTGCGGCGGTGCGGGCGCCCCGGTCCTCTCGGTGGGCGGGGGAGTACATTCCGGGGCGAGGGCGACCCGTCGGTCAGCGGACCGCGTGTCGTCACCGTTCTCCGTCGCCTCGCTGCCGCGGGCGACGACCTACAGAGAGGTGCTCGACGATGAGCGACCAGACGACGACGAGACAGACCTGGGTGGCCGTCGGCCCCTCCGGGACGGTGGGCTCCATCCACCGGACGCACGAGGGCTTCGCGGTCCGCATGCCTTCGCGCGACTCCGACGAGAGCGCGGTGTTCCCGACCCTGGCCGTGGCGAAGAGCGCGCTGTTCGCGGCGCTCGGACCCGGCGCGGACTACCCGGAGTTCCACGAGCACTGACACCGGCCGCCGATATCGGCCACCGACACCGGGCGCGGTCATGATCCCTCCCCGGTCGGCCCGTCGCCGTCGCCGTCCACAGGGAGGCGCGGCGCGGGTCGGTCGGCGGCCCCGCGGTCGCGAGACTCGCCCCATGACCGACATCATCACCCTCACAGGGACCATCGCCACCGATCCGCGCACCGTCACGACCGAGGCCGGCCTCGACATCGCCAGCTTCCGTCTGGCGAGCACCATCCGTCGCTACGACCGCTCGACCGACACCTGGTCCGACGGCGAGACGAACTGGTACACCGTCACCGCCTTCAGGGCCATCGCCGGCAACGTCGCGGCCAGCGTCAAGAAGGGCGACCGCGTGCTCGTCACGGGCCGCCTGCGAGTGCGCCCCTGGCAGAACGGCGACCGATCGGGCACCACCGTCGAGATCGACGCCGACGCGATGGGGCACGACCTCCGGTGGGGTCGATCGACCTTCACCCGGTCGTCGGCCGCCGTCGTCGCGCCGTCGTCGACCGACGAGCCCGAGCCGGTCGAGCAGCCCGAGCAGGCGGACGACACGGACGGCCAGGGAGCCGAGGAGGCGCGGCGCCAGTCTCCGACGATGCCTCCCGCCGACGGATGGTCGGTCGCGCCCCTCGGCGCCGACGAGTCGGGTGCCTCGTCGCCCGGTGCCGACGGGCCGGGCGTGCGCGACCTCGAGAGCATCGACACGCCCTTCTGATCGACCCGTAGAATCGGCAGCGGCTCCGCCCGGGCCGCATGATCGTCCGCGAAGAGGAAGGCCCGCCGTGCCCCGCTCGCGTCTCGCGCCGTCCGCCGTGGTGCTGCTGGCCCTGGCCTTCGGGGCGGCGGGCTGCACCTCGAGCCCCGACCCGGTCGCGACCGACCCCGTGCCGAGCGCATCCGCGGCGGCGGCGGCCACCTCCCTCGCGGCGGACGCCCCGATCGACGAGGCCCGCGCCTTCTTCGACCGGGTCAACAGCTCGTACCTCGACGGCGGGGGAGCGACCGACGGTCGGTCGCTCGTCGACAACCTCGTCGCGGCCGGGTTCGACAAGGCCGACATGCAGGTCACGAGCGACACGACGTCGATCGGTCGAGAGGCCGACTCGATCCAGTTCTCCGTGCTGCGCGGCGAAGAATGCCTCGTCGGTCAGGCGGGGTCGACCGGCTACTCCAGCCAGGTCGCCCCGGTGCTCGGCACGGGCGACTGCCTGATCGGCACGACGCGGACCATCGACTGGTGACCCGGGCGCCATCGGCGCCCTCCTCTTCGTTCTCACCCACCGGGGCGCATCGCCCTGCCCGATAGACTGGACCCCATGGCCGAATACATTTACTCGATGGTGCGCGCCCGCAAGGCGGTCGGCGACAAGCTGATCCTCGACGACGTCACGATGTCGTTCATCCCCGGCGCCAAGATCGGCGTCGTGGGGCCCAACGGCGCCGGCAAGTCGACGATCCTGAAGATCATGGCGGGGCTCGACACCCCCAGCAACGGCGAGGCGAAGCTCAGCCCCGGCTACACCGTCGGCATCCTGATGCAAGAGCCCGAGCTCGACGAGACCAAGACCGTGCTCGAGAACGTCCAGGAGGGCGTCGGTCCGATCAAGCAGAAGCTCGACCGCTTCAACGAGGTGTCGGCCGCCATGGCCGAGCCCGACGCCGACTTCGATGCGCTGCTCGCCGAGATGGGCACCCTCCAAGAGGACATCGACGCCGCCGACGCGTGGGATCTCGACTCGCAGCTCGAGCAGGCGATGTCCGCCCTCCGCACGCCCCCGGGCGACGCCGAGGTCGCGAACCTCTCGGGTGGTGAGAAGCGTCGCGTCGCGCTGTGCAAGCTGCTGCTGCAGAAGCCCGACCTCCTCCTGCTCGACGAGCCCACCAACCACCTCGACGCCGAGAGCGTGCTCTGGCTCGAGCAGCACCTCAGCAAGTACCCCGGCGCCGTGCTCGCCGTGACGCACGACCGGTACTTCCTCGACCACGTCGCCGAATGGATCGCCGAGGTCGACCGCGGTCGTCTCTACCCCTACGAGGGCAACTACTCGACCTACCTCGAGAAGAAGGGCGAGCGCCTGCAGGTGCAGGGCAAGAAAGACGCCAAGCTGGCGAAGCGCCTCGCCTCCGAGCTCGAGTGGGTCCGCAGCAACGCCAAGGGCCGCCAGGCGAAGTCCAAGGCGCGTCTGGCCCGCTACGAAGAGATGGCGAACGAGGCCGAGCGCACACGCACCCTCGACTTCGAGGAGATAGTGATCCCCGTCGGGCCGCGACTCGGCTCGCAGGTCATCGACGCGCACAAGCTGCACAAGTCCTTCGGCGACCGCGTCCTGATCGACGATCTCTCGTTCACGCTGCCCCGCAACGGCATCGTCGGCGTCATCGGCCCGAACGGCGTCGGCAAGACGACCCTGTTCAAGACGGTCGTCGGTCTCGAGCCGCTCGACGGCGGCGAGCTCAAGGTCGGCGAGACGGTCGACATCTCGTACGTCGACCAGAGCCGCGGCGGCATCGACCCGAACAAGAACCTGTGGGAGGTCGTCTCCGAGGGGCACGACTACATCCAGGTCGGCAAGACCGAGATCCCGTCGCGTGCCTACGTCTCGCAGTTCGGATTCAAGGGCCCCGATCAGCAGAAGAAGGCCGGTGTGCTCTCCGGTGGTGAGCGCAACCGCCTCAACCTGGCGCTCACCCTCAAGCAGGGCGGCAACCTCCTGCTGCTCGACGAGCCCACGAACGACCTGGACGTCGAGACCCTCGGCAGCCTCGAGAACGCTCTGCTCGAGTTCCCCGGCTGCGCCGTGGTCATCACCCACGACCGGTGGTTCCTCGACCGCATCGCGACGCACATCCTCTCGTGGGAGGGGCTGAACGACGACGGCACACCGAAGTGGTACTGGTTCGAGGGCAACTTCGAGGCCTACGAAGAGAACAAGATCGAACGTCTCGGTGCCGACGCCGCCAAGCCCAGCTCGGCGACGTACCGCAAGCTGACCCGCGACTGAGATGACCCGCCTGCACGTTCCGACCCGGGTCCGCTGGAGCGACCTCGACGGGTACCGGCACGTGAACAACGCGTCGATGCTGCGCCTCCTCGAAGAGGCGCGCATCGACGCGTTCTGGTCGGTCGACGGCGAGGTCGACCAGACGTCGGGCGCGGCGGTGCTCGACGGCAGCCCCGGTGCCGACACGATGACCCTCATCGCTCGTCAGGAGCTCGAGTACCTGCTGCCCATCCCGTACCTCAGGGCGCCGCTCGACATCCAAGTCTGGGTCGGTCGGCTCGGCGGCGCCAGCCTCGAGGTCTGCTACGAGGTGTGGTCACCACTCGGCGTCGAACCGCGGCAGCTCTTCACCAAGGCGGCGACGACCATCGTGCTCGTCGACACGCCGACGAACACGCCGCGACGGATCTCGGCCCGCGAACGCGCCGCATGGGAGCCCTTCGTCGAGCCGCCGCTGACCTTCCGTCGTCGCTGAGTCGCACCTCGCCGAACCCGCGCTCGAGCACCACGAGCGGCCTCGAGAAGCCCCGCACCGCCCGGCGCCGCACGGCCGTCAGGCCCGGGGGACGCGGATCATGCCCTCCTGCGCGACGCTGGCGAGCAGTCGACCCGACCCGTCGTAGATGCGACCGAGCGCGAGTCCGCGCCCACCGGTGGCGTTCGGGCTCTCCTGGACGTAGAGCATCCACTCGTCGGCGCGGCCCGGGCGGTGCCACCACATCGCGTGGTCGAGGCTGGCGGCCTTCAGCCCGGGGGTGATCATCGGCACGCCGTGCCGACGGTAGATCGTCTCGAGCAGCGTGTAGTCGCTGGCGTAGAGCAGGGCGGCGCGGTGCAGATCGAGGTCGTCGGGCAACGGCGACGTCGCCTTCATCCACACGGCCTGGTGCGCCACCCGGGCGCCGTCGATCGTGAAGTAGACGGGCGACGGCACGTGCCTCATGTCGAACGGGCGGGCGGCCCAGGCACGGGCCACGGGGTGGTCGACGGCCGACAGCAGCTCGGAGTCGCTCGGCACGTCGTCGGGCCCCGGGAGGTCCGTCGGCATCTCGACCTGGTGGTCGAGGCCGTCGTCGAGGGTCTGGAACGAGGCGATCATCGACAGGATGGGCACGCCGTCCTGCGACGCCTGAGTCCGTCGGGTGGCGAACGACCGCCCGTCGTGGATCCGGTCGACCGTGAACGTGATGGGGATGCTGAGATCGCCGGGGCGGAGGAAGTACGCGTGCAGCGAGTGCACCGCCCGTTCGCCGCCGATCGTCCGCTGAGCGGCGACCAGCGACTGGGCCATCACCTGACCACCGAAGACGCGCCCGAGGGGCTCCCACTGCGAGGTGCCGGTGAAGACGTCTTGGCCGCCGACGTTGCCCGCGGGGGCCAGGTCGAGGGTGGCGAGCAGGCTCTGCAGCGGATCGTCGGTCATCCGATGTAGTTTAGGGGGCCGATGAGCACGACATTCACCCTCCCCGACTCCCTTTCCCTCAGCGACCTCGCGACCTATCTGGGGCGGGCGGGCCGGGTCGAAGACGGCTCCGTGCGTCTCATCGCCGGCTCCGGAGTGCTCGCGGTCTACACGGCCGTCTTCTACCCCCTCGGGCTGCTCGACGAGAGCCCCACGGTGCTCGGCCTCCGCACCTACCAGCTCGACGACTCGCCCGTCTTCGACGCCGTGGTGCCCGTCCGGTCGATGAAGGAGCGGCTGGTCAGGCTGCAGAACGACGTCGTCGATCCCACGGCGCCCGTCACGGTGTCGCTCCCGGTCGAGGTCAACACGGTCACCTGGGCCGCGATCTCGCCGCCGCGCGGCGGCTGGTCGCCGCTGCCGGGCGCCGACGAGGGCGTCCTGCGGGCGACGGCGACCTCGGGCATCGACGAGATCGCGGCGGCACTGCCCGAGAACGCCGGCGAGCAGATCGTGCACCGCGTGCGCTCCGAGGTCTGGTCGCGCTCCGTCCCGGGTCTCGAGCATGTGCCCGCCGGGGCCGCCTTCGCCGGTCTGAGCCTCGGGTTCCTGGTCGAGGGCGACGAGGTCGCGCTCTTCGAGACCGGCCCGTGGACGCGGCTGACGACCAGTCGGGGCCACGTGCTCGTCAAGCGCCGCGCCTCCCTGCTCGGCGGCTGACGCCAGCCGACCCGCACGCGAGTCGACCCTGACGCGAGCCGACCCGCACCCCGGTCGAGATCCGGACGGACCCCGAGGAGGCGCGGGTCGCCCGGGTGGGCGCCCGTCGGTCAGGCGGACGGCGCGTTCACCATCGCGTGGGCGGCGCGTTCGAGGTAGGCCCAGAGGGTGGCGTCGTCGAGCGGCGACAGCGACAGCTCGTCGACGGCCGTGCGCATGTGCAGCAGCCAGCGGTCGCGCGCCTCGGGTGTCACGGTGAAGGGCGCGTGGCGCATGCGCAGGCGAGGGTGCCCGCGCTCCTGGCTGTAGGTCGTCGGTCCGCCCCAGTACTGCTCGAGGAACCCCGTCAGTCGCTGGATCGCCCCCTCGAGGTCGGCTTCGGGATACATCGGCCAGAGCACGTCGTCGTGCCGGACCCCTTCGTAGAAGCGCCGCACGAGTCGCTCGAAGGTCGGCCGACCGCCGATCTGCTGCCAGAAGTTGCCCTGGGCGGCGTCCTGTCCGAGACCGGCGCGGAGGGTGACGGGCTGAGCCGCGCCTCCTGCGCTCGGGGGGCCGACGGGCAGGCCGGGGCCGCCGCCGAGACCGGACGACGGGGGAGTCGGGGGCAGATCGGTCACTTGCGCTTGCCCTTCGGGATGTGCGGCGTCGGCGAGGTGCGGGGCGGACGTGCGCCCTGGACGGAGGAGGCGCTGTCGAAGCCCGTGAGGACGACGCTGGTCAGCGACGGCAGCACGATGTCGAGTGCATCGGTGGTCTTCTTCAGCCGGGCGCGCAGCTCGCGGTCGACGGTGTCGCGATCGGACGACCTCGTCTTCACGACGATGCGGATCACGACGTGCTCTTCGGCGATCGACTGGATGCCCCAGACCTCGGGCGTCTCGAGGATCGCGCGCTTCCAGCGGGGGACGGCGGCGAGCTCGATCGCGGTCTCGAGCATGGCGTCCTGCACCTGGTCGACGTCGGCCGAGTAGGGCACGGCGAGGTCGATGACGACGCGGGTCCAGCCCTGCGACATGTTGCCGACCCGGAGGATCTCGCCGTTGCGGACGAACCAGAGGACGCCGTTGACGTCTCGGATCTGCGTCACGCGGATGCCGACGGCCTCGACGACCCCGGCGGCCGGCCCGACGTCGACCACGTCGCCGACCCCGAGCTGGTCTTCGGCGACCATGAAGACGCCGTTCAGCAGGTCTTTGACGATGTTCTGGGCGCCGAAGGCGAGACCGGCGCCGACGACGCTGGCCGCCCCGACGATGGCGACGATGTCGAAGTTGAGCTCGCCGAGCACGAGCACGAGCGCTATGCCGGCGATCAGCACGGTGACGACGTTGTTCAGCACGCTGCCGAGGGTGCGCGTGCGCTGCACGACGCGGACGGCCTGAAGCGGCGAGGCCATCAGCGCCTGCGTGTCGTCGACGTTCTGCTTGCGCTTGATGCCGTTGACGACCTGGTCGACGATCCGACGGATGGTGAAGTGCAGCGCCACCCGGAGGAGCACCGCGACGATGATGATGCCCGCGATGCGGATGGGGATGCCCCACATCTTCCAGAAGGCGTCCCAGTCGAAGGAGACAGGGGCGGCGGGGTCGGTGCCGGCGGCGAGGAGGAGGAGAGTCATCGTCGACAAGTGAAGCACGGGTCGTCAGGTCTCTGCGGTGAGGCCGCTGAACGCCGAAGCGGCAGACCCTCTGAGAAGGTCTGCCGCTTCGGGTGCGGGGCGGTGCCGGCCGGTCGGCCGGCCGGCGGGCCGACTAGCGCTCGTCCGCCGCCTGGGCGCGCAGGGCGCGCTCGACGCCCGAGACGCTCTCGCTGACGATGCGGCGGAGGGCCGGCACGTCGGGGTTGGCCTCGAGCCACGCGTACGACGCGTCGACGAGGGCCTGGTCGGCGAGGCCGGCCGGGTACAGCCCCGAGACGAGCGTGTCGGCGATGTGGTAGCTGCGCGACTCCCAGATGCCTGTCAGCGACGAGAAGTACCGGTCGACGAGCGGCTGCAGGATCGCCGGGTCGTTCGCGTGCTGGAACCCGAGCGTCGTGGCCCGCACGATGGCGTTGGGCTGGTCGGCGCTGTCGACGATCGAGGCGAAGGCGGCCTCCTTGCCCGCGGTCGTCGGGAGGGTCGCTCGCGCGCGGGCGGCGGCCTGCGCCCCGTTGGCCGTGTTGTCGGCGGCCAGGGCCTCGTCGATCTCGGCCTCGCCGGCGCCGCCGACGAGCACGAGGCCCTCGAGCAGCTGCCAGCGGAGGTCGGTGTCGACGGTGAGGCCCTCGAGGGCGACCGATCCGTCGATCAGACCGGCCAGCGCCTCCTTGTGGGCCTCGGTCGACGCGATCGCCGCGAAGAACGTGACGAACTGGAACTGGGCGTCCGACCCGGCCTCGGCGGCCTGCGCCAGGGCCCAGAGGCCGTCGCCGACCTCGGTGACCGTGGAGGCGCGGCGCGCGGGGGCGACGTAGCTGCGGGCTGTCTGCAGCAGCTGCGAGAGCGTCGTGCGGATGGTCGTCGACTCGGTCTCGGTCGCGATGTTGTCGAGCACGAGGCGGACGTAGTCGGACGGCGAGGTCTCGGCGTCGCGGGTGGCGTCCCAGACGGAGCCCCAGACGAGGGCGCGCGCCAGCGGGTCGGCGATCTCCGAGAGGTGCTCCAGCGCCGTCTCGAGCGAGGTCTCGTCGAGACGGATCTTCGCGTAGGCGAGGTCGTCGTCGTTGATGAGCACGAGGTCGCCGCGCGTCAGGCCGACGAGCTCGGGCACCTCGGTGCGGGTGCCGTCCACGTCGATCTCGACACGGTCGGTGCGGACCAGCGAGCCGCCCTGCAGAGCGTAGAGGCCGATGGCGAGACGGTGCGGGCGGATCGTCGGGTAGTCGGCCGCCGCCTCCTGCAGCACCGCGAACGAGGTGATGACGCCGTCGGCGTCGACCTCGAGCTCGGGGCGGAGGGTGTTGACACCAGCCGTCTCGAGCCACAGCTTCGACCAGCTGGTCAGCTCGCGACCCGAGGTGGCCTCGAGCTCGACGAGGAGGTCGCTGAGCTCGGTGTTCGAGTGGTGGTGCTTCTGGAAGTACGCGGCGACGCCGGCGTAGAACGCGTCGATGCCGACCCAGGCGACCAGCTGCTTCAGCACCGATCCGCCCTTGGCGTACGTGATGCCGTCGAAGTTGACCTGGACGTCCTCGAGGTCGTTGATCGTGGCGACGACGGGGTGGGTCGAGGGAAGCTGATCCTGGCGGTAGGCCCAGCTCTTCTCCATCGCCTGGAACGTCGTCCAGGCCTCGGTCCACTCGGTGGCCTCGGCCGTCGAGATGGTCGACGCCCATTCGGCGAACGACTCGTTCAGCCAGAGGTCGTTCCACCACTTCATGGTGACGAGGTCGCCGAACCACATGTGGGCGAGCTCGTGCAGGATCGTGACGACGCGGCGCTCCTTGATGGCGTCGGTCACCTTGCTGCGGAACACGTACGTCTCGACGAAGGTCACGGCGCCCGCGTTCTCCATCGCGCCGGCGTTGAACTCGGGCACGAAGAGCTGGTCGTACTTCTCGAACGGGTACGCGTACTGGAACTTCTCCTCGTAGTACCCGAAGCCCTGGCGGGTCTTCTCGAAGATGTAGTCGGCGTCGAGGTACTCGGTGAGCGAGCGACGCGTGAAGATGCCGAGGGGGATGGTGCGGCCGTCGGCGCTCGTGAGGTCGCTGCGGACGACGTCGTAGGGGCCCGCGATGATCGCGGTGATGTAGCTCGAGAGCACGGGCGTGGGCGCGAAGGTCCAGGTGCCGGTCTCGCCGTCGACGACGGGCTCGGGGGTCGTCTGGTTGCTGACGACCTGCCAGCGGGCGGGCGCCGTGACGGTGAACTGGAACGTCGCCTTGAGGTCGGGCTGCTCGAACACGGCGAAGACCCGGCGGCTGTCGGGCACCTCGAACTGCGAGTAGAGGTAGACCTCGCCGTCGACGGGGTCGACGAAGCGGTGCAGACCCTCGCCGGTGTTGGTGTACTCGGCGTCGGCGACGACCTCGAGCACGTTCTCGGCCGCGAGACCGTCGAGCTGGATGCGCACGCCGTCCGAGACGGCCGCGGCGTCGAGCGCCGTGCCGTTCAGCACCACGGAGTGCACGGTGCGGGTGAGGGCGTCGATGAAGGTCGAGGCGCCCGGGGTCGCGGTGAAGCGCACGGTGGTCGTGCTGCCGAACACCTCGTCGCCGCGGGTCAGGTCGAGGTCGATCTCGTACGACTGCACGTCGACGATGCTCTTGCGCTCCTGCGCTTCGACGCGGGTGAGGTTCTCTCCGGGCACGGTGGCTCCATCCGTATAGGTAGTGAGGGGACTCGTGGTCCGCTGAAAGCCTAGACCGGCCGTCGTGACGCGGGGTGTTGACTGGGGCGATGACCGACACCGTCGCCCCCGCTCCCCGAACCGCCGTCGACTTCTGGTTCGACCCCTCGTGCCCCTGGGCCTGGATGACCAGCCGCTGGATCGACGAGGTCGCCGTGCACCGCGATCTCGACGTGACCTTCCACATCATGAGCCTCGCCGTGCTCAACGAGGACAACGACGTCAGCGACGAGTACAAGGCGAACTTCGCCCGCATGCTCCGCTACACGCGTCTCGTCACGGCCGTCGGCGAGCTGCACGGGCGGTCCGCCGTCAAGCCCCTCTACGACGCCCTCGGCACGCGCATCCACCCCGGCGGCGAGACCGACGCCGACGTGGTCATCCCCGCGGCGCTCGCCGAGGTCGGCCTGCCCGCCGACCTCGCGCGGTACGCCGACACCGACGAGTACGACGCGCAGATGCGCGCCAGCCACTTCGACGGCATCGAGCGCGTCGGACAGGACGTCGGCACGCCGGTGATCGCCGTGAACGGCACCGCCTTCTTCGGGCCGGTCATCTCGCCCGCGCCGAAGGGCGACGAGGCCGCGCGCCTCTGGGACGGCGTCGTGGCCGTCGCCTCGTACCCGGGGTTCTTCGAGATCAAGCGCACCCGCACGGTCGGGCCGATCTTCGACTGACGACCCGCGCCTCCTCGGCTCGAGGGCCCCGCCGCCGAGGATGCGCAGGTCGCGATCCGTCCGCCGGCCCGGTTCTATGATGATCACCATGCGCATCCACGTGGCGACCGATCACGCCGGCCTCGAGTTCAGCCAGACGGTCATCCAGCACCTCTCCGACGCGGGCCACGACGTGACCGACCACGGGCCGACCTCGTACGAGCCCCTCGACGACTACCCGTCGTTCTGCATCGCGGCGGCGAGGGCGGTCGTCCGCGATCAGCGCGAGGGCCACGACGCGCTCGGCGTGGTCTTCGGCGGTTCGGGCAACGGCGAGCAGATCGCCGCGAACAAGGTCGCGGGCGTGCGAGCCGCACTGGTCTGGAACGACTCGACCGCCCGTCTGGCCCGACAGCACAACGACGCCAACGTGATCGCCATCGGCGCGCGTCAGCACACCGAGTCCGAGGCGCTCGCCTTCATCGACGCCTTCGTCGCCGAGCCCTTCAGCCACGACGAGCGTCATGCGCGACGCATCGCGCAGGTCGGCGAGTACGAGACCACCGGGGCCATCGCCGGGCACCCGGTCGACTGACGACGTAACGTCGAGTGCGGCGGGCGCCCCGGTCGGGGTCCCCGCCGCTTCGTCGTCCCGGCCCCGCCGCCGGGACCTCACCCCGAGAGAGGGAGCACCGTGCCCGAGGGTCATTCCGTCCACCGCATCGCCAACCAGTTCGAGCAGAGCTTCGTCGGGCACCGAGCCGCGGTCAGCTCGCCTCGGGGGCGCTTCGCGGCCGGGGCCGAGAGGCTCGACGGTGCGACCATGGTGGCCGCGAAGGCCGTCGGCAAGCAGATGTTCCTCGAGTTCGACAACGGGCTCTGGCTGCACGTGCACCTGGGGCTCTACGGGGCCTGGGACTTCGCGGGCGAGATCGCGACGGGGCACTCGATGGCCGAGTCGCGGCGTCGCCGGGCCGCCACGCGCAAGGCCGAGAACGCCCCCGACGACGACGGCGAGCACTCGATGGCGAGCATCGGAGCGCCGCGCACGAGTCGGGTGCGCATGGCCGAGCAGGAGAAGGCCGAAGACGACATCGAGTCGTTCCCGCCCGAGCCGGTCGGCCAGGTGCGGGTGCGGCTGCTCACCGACACGGCGGTCGGCGACCTGCGCGGTCCGACGAAGTGCGAGGTGCTCGACGCGGCGGGAGTCGACATGGCGATCGCCAAGCTCGGCCCCGACCCGCTGGTCGACTCGCCCAAGAAGGGCGCCGACCGGTTCGTGTCGGTCGCGGGCAAGAAGCGCACCCCGATCGGTCTGCTGCTGATGGACCAGAGCGTCGTCAGCGGCATCGGCAACATCTACCGGGCCGAGCTGCTCTTCCGGGCGCGGCTCGACCCGCACACCCCCGGCAACCAGGTGCCCGAAGAGGTGCTGCGCGCCCTCTACAAGGACTGGACGAAGCTCCTGAAGAGCGGCGTCGAGCTGGGCCAGATGATGACCATGGACGGTCTGACGAAGGCGCAGCACACCAAGGCCCTCCGCAGCCGGGCCGACCGGCACTGGGTTTATCACCGCGAAGGACTGCCCTGCCGGGTCTGCGGCACGAACATCGTCATGGAGATGGCCGCGGGTCGGAAGCTCTACTGGTGCCCGACCGACCAGACTTGAGCCCATGCGGCACACCCCCACGTTCGTCCTGACCGATGTCGACGAGGTCAGGCGCCTGATCCGCGAGAACCCGTGGGCGACCATCGTGTCGCACACGGCCGCGGGCATCGTCGCGTCGCACTACCCCGTGGTGCTCGAGCCCGCCGACCCGGCCGACCCCGACGCGATCTCCATCGTCAGCCACGTCGGCCGCCCCGACGAGCGCTCGCACGAGCTCGGCGAGCACGAGGCCATGGTGATCATCCAGGGCCCGCACGGCTACATCTCGCCCGGCTGGTACCCCGCCGAGCAGATCGTCCCGACCTGGAACCACGTCACCGCGCATCTCTGGGGCGTCCCCGAGATCCTGTCCGACGACGAGAACTTCCGAGTGCTCGGCGAGCTCGTCGACCACTTCGAGAACGTGATGCCCGAGCCCGTGTCGCTCGCTCTCGACGAGGAGGGCTCCCGCCGCGTCGCGAAGGGCACCGTCGGCATCCGCCTGCGGGTGACGCGGTTCGACGCCCGCCTCAAGCTCAGTCAGAACAAGCCGCCGGAGGTCGTCGACCGCATCGTCGACGAGCTCGAGCACGGCCGGCACTACGCGCAGCCGGCGCTGGCCGCCGAGATGCGACGGGTGCGCGACCGATGAGTCTCGTCGACGCCCCGACCGTAGGAGCCGAGGAGGCGCGGGGCCTGATCCTGACGGACGCCCGCCTCGTCGGCAGCGACGGCTCCCCGGCCGACGTGCTGATCGAATCGGGCGAGGTCTCGGCGATCGCCCCCGGCATCACCCCGGCTCCCGGCGTCGACGTGGTCGACCTCGGCGGGCGCTGGCTCGCACCCGGTCTCTGGGACTCGCACGTGCACATGGACCAGTGGGCGCTCGCCCGGCGTCGACTCGACCTCTCGACCGCCCGCTCCGCCGCCCACGCGGCGTCGCTCGTCGGCGAGAAGCTGCGCGACGACCCGCCGCCGAGCGGGCAGCCGCTCGTCGGCTACGGCTTCTTCGACGCCCTGTGGGCCGACGAGCCGACCCGCGGGGTGCTCGACTCCGTCAGCGGCGACGTGCCCGTCGTGCTGGTCAGCAACGACCTGCACGCGGCGTGGCTCGACTCCGCGGCCCTGGCACGATACGGCTACGGCGGCCACCCCACGGGTCTGCTGCGCGAGCAGGACGCCTTCGACGTCAGCACGCGGGTGAGCGCGGTCCCCGACGAGCTCCTCGACGGCTGGGTGGCGGACGCGTCCGCCGCCGCGGCCGCGCGTGGCGTCGTCGGCATCGTCGACCTCGAGATGTCGTTCTCGATCGACCGGTGGGCGCGACGGGTCGCCGGCGGCGACCGCAGCCTCCGGGTGTCGGCCGGCGTCTACCCCGCCGACCTCGACCGGGTGATCGAGCGGGGACTCCGCACCGGCGACGTCGTCGACGGCACCGGGGGACTCGTGACCATGGGCCCGTTCAAGATCATCACCGACGGGTCGTTGAACACCCGCACCGCCTTCTGCCACGACCCCTACGCGGGTCTCGAGGGCACCCCCGCGGGTCGGGGCCTGTCCGCCTACGACGCCGACGAGCTCGTCGACTGGCTGCGCCGCGCCTCCTCGGCCGGACTGGTGCCCGCGGTGCACGCCATCGGCGACGCCGCGAACGCCCTCGCCCTGGACGCCCTCGAGGCGGTCGGCTGCGGCGGGAGCATCGAGCACGCGCAGCTCGTCGACGCCCGCGACGTCGCTCGGTTCGCCCGGCTCGGCATCGTCGCGAGCGTGCAGCCCGAGCACGCGATGGACGACCGCGACGTGGCCGACCGCCTGTGGGCGGGGCGCACCGATCGCGCCTTCGCCTTCGAGTCGCTCGCCGCCGCCGGCGTGACCCTACGGCTCGGGTCCGATGCGCCCGTGGCGCCGCTCGACCCCTGGGTATCGATGGCCGCCGCCGTGTCGCGGTCCCGCGACGGACGCGAGGCCTGGCACCCCGAGCAGCGTCTGGTCTCGTCGGTCGCGCTCGCGGCCTCGACTCGCGGGCGATCCTCGGTCGAGGCGGGATCGGTGGCGGACCTCGTCGTGACGGAGTCCGACCCTCTGTCGGCGGCGGACGCCGACCTCCGGGCGTTCGACGTCGCGGCAACGCTGCTGGGCGGCCGCTTCACCCACGTCGCGCTCGGCTGACTCGGGCGTCTGCGGTCCGCTTCCGCGCAGGCGGAGCACGACGGAGGCCGCCGCCCCGAGGGGCGACGGCCTCCGATCGTCTGGAGCGGGAGTCTCAGCCGGCGACGTGCGCGGCGAGGAACCAGCGGTCCTTCTCGAGGCCGCGCGAGATCTCGATGGCGACGTCCTGGCTCGAGGCGTCGAGCTCGCCGAGCTCGTCGATCGCGGTGCGGACCGCGACGAGCGAGGCGTCGATCTGAGCCACGAGCTCGGCGATCGTGGTGTCGATCTGGTTGAAGCCGGGCGAGGTGGGCGGGATGACCGTGTTGGCGGCGACGGTGGCGATGCGCCCGTCGACGGGCAGCCCGAGGGCGACGACGCGCTCCGCGGCGAGGTCGGCCCACTCACGTGCGTGGTCGACGACCACGTCGATCAGCTCGTGGACGGCGATGAACGCGATGCCGCGGACGTGCCAGTGGGCCTGCTTGCCGTTGACCGACAGCGCGGTCATGTCGGTGACGATCTGGCTGAGGAACTGGGCGACGCCGGCAGCGACGTCGGGGTCGACGGATCCCTGGGGGACGGTGCGGGTGAGGTCGGTCATGACGTGGTCCTTTCCTTGACGATGGGGTCAACGCTAGAGGTCTGAGAAGATTCCGCAAGCAAGCTGAGGCTCGGCTCACGAAGGCCAGCCTCGCCTCACCGAGAGCGTCGGAGGCGGGGGATAACCCCACCCGGGTTCCGGTCGCTGGCACCATGGGTCGGACGCCGGCCGTCGACCAGGCTCGACAGCATGAACCAGGAGACCCCCATCACGACCCCGAACCCCTACCTCTCGCCGCCGCGGCAGGCCGGCGGCTACGCCCGACGCTGGCGCGGCCTGCCCCGCGAGCTCGGCTACATCGCGCTGTCGGCGGTGCTCGTGGTGGTGGTGGTCGTCGCGGCCAACATCGCCCTCCGCGGGTGGGAGACCTCCGGCGGCTACATCGCGAGCCTCCTGTCGCTCGCCGTCGTGGTGTTCGTCTCCCTCTGGGCGGCGCGCTGGTTCGGCACCTTCGAGGTGACGCGGCTGCGGTGGGCCTCCGACCGCCCGATCCGCCCCGTCGACTGGACGCCGAACACGACGTGGGGTCGCTCCGACAAGCGCATCGTCCGCGCCGTGTCCGTCGTCGCGAACCCGCACTACTGGCTCTACCTCCTCTACGCGGTCGTCGTCTTCCCCGTGGTCGCGGGGTTCACCTCGTTCGTCACATTCGCGGCGCTCGCCGTCCCGCTGGGGCTCGTGCTCCTGGGCGTGCTGATCCTCACCGCCGTCGTGCCGTGGAACATCTACTCCCTGGGTGACGCGCTCAGCGGGTCGACCGTCGGGTTCATGGCCCTCGCCGTGGGCGTGGTCGTCCTCGCCGCGGTCGTCCTGCTGCTGCCGTACGTGCTGCACGGGTTCGTCGTGATGCACCAGGCGATCGCCGCGGCCATGCTCGGCGGGTTCCGCTCCGACGAGCTCGAGGTGGAGCTCGCCGACCGCGAGATCTCCCGCACGGCGGCCCTCTCCGCCGAGGGCACGGCGCTCCGCCGCCTGGAACGCGACATCCACGACGGCCCGCAGCAGCGACTCGTCCGGCTCCAGATGGATCTCGCCGCCGCCTCCCGCGCCGTCGACACCGACCCCGACAAGAGCCGGAGCCTCATCGAGGAGGCGCGGGTGCAGTCCCAGGAGGCCCTCGAGGAGCTGCGGGCGCTGTCCCGCGGCTTCGCGCCTCCTCTGCTCCTCGACCGCGGTCTGCTCGCCGCCCTCGAGTCGCTGGTCGACCGGGCGACGATCCCGACCACGCTGCTCGACCGGGTGCCCGCCCACGTGGTCCTCCCGGTCGACATCGAGCGCAACGCGTACTTCATCGCCTCCGAGCTGGTCACGAACATCGGCAAGCACGCCGAGGCGTCGTCGGCCGACATCGTGGTGCGCACACGGCAGGCGCCCGACGGCATGGGGCTGCTCCTCGAGCTCGTGGCCACCGACGACGGCCGCGGCGGGGCGGGGCTCCGCGACGGGCACGGCCTGGCCGGGGTGCAGGAGCGCCTGGTGGGACTCGGCGGGTTCCTCGACATCTCGAGCCCGGCGGGCGGGCCGACCATCGTGACGGTGAGCATCCCGCTGACCGCGAGCCCGACGACGCCGACGATGCCGACGGAGACCGTGGTCTCCCTAGACTGACCGGATGGCCGACAGCACCCTCGATCCCGCCCTCCGTGTGGTGGTCGCCGACGACTCCGTGCTGCTGCGCGAAGGACTCGTCCGACTGCTCGACGAGATCGGGGTCGTGGTCGTCGGGGCCTACGGTGACGCCGACGAGCTGCTCGCCGCGCTCGACGCGGACCTCCCCGACGTGGCCGTCCTCGACGTGCGCATGCCCCCCTCGCACACCGATGAGGGGGTGCGCGCGGCCATCGAGATCCGCTCGCGCCGACCCGGCACGTCGATCCTGCTGCTCTCGCAGTACGTCGAGGTGGCCTACGCCCGAGACCTCCTCGAGGCGGGCTCCGGAGGAGTCGGCTACCTCCTGAAAGACCGCATCGCGTCGCTCGACGAGTTCCGCGACGCCCTCGAGCGGGTGGCGAACGGAGGCACGGTGCTCGACCCGCAGGTCGTGTCGCAGCTGCTCGGTCGGCGCAGCGACCCCCTCGCGGCGCTGACGCCGCGTGAACGAGAGGTCCTGACCCTGATGGCCGAGGGGCGGACGAACGCCGCGATCGCGTCGGCGCTCGTGATCGGCACCGGCGCCGTCGAGAAGAACGTCACCTCGATCTTCCAGAAGCTGCTGCTCGAAGACAGCGGCACCGACCATCGCCGCGTGCTCGCGGTGCTGGCCTACCTGCAGCACTGACACCGGCACCGGCACCGGCACCGGGGGCGGCACTGACCACCCGCCGGCCGTCTCGCACGGGGCGACGCATGGGAGGGGCGCCGGCCAGGACCCTCGGGTAGCCTGTGGCGATGTCCGCGCCAGCCCCGACCCCGACCCCTCCGGGCGCGTCGGCGGCGCCGTACTGGGGCGATCGCATCGTGGGTCTCGAAGGCCTCCGCGGGCTGGCGGCGATGGCCGTGCTCTCGTACCACGTGGCGCACGTCCTGACGCGCGACGTCGAGGACGAGACGATGCCCCTGCTCGTCTTCTTCATGCACCAGGGCCTGAGCCTGTTCTTCGTGCTCTCGGGGTTCCTGCTGTTCTGGCCGTTCGCCACCCGCATCATCGAGGGTCGTGAGCTGCCGTCGCTGAGGCGCTACGCCACGAACCGGTTCCTGCGCATCTGGCCGGCCTACGTCGTCGTCCTCCTGATCGTCAACTTCGTCCTGCAGATGTCGTTCCTGTCGCAGAACGAGTTCGGTCGGCTGCCGTGGTGGAAGACCCTGGTCGACCTGACCCTGCTGCACTCCTACCTGCCCGGCACACTGCGGACGGGTCTCGAGGTCTCGTGGACGCTGACCGTCGAGCTGACCTTCTACCTCGTGCTCCCGTTCCTGGCGATGCTCGGTCGGCACGTCGCGCTCCGTACCTCCGGCTGGATCGGTTCCCTCGTGCCGGTCGGGGCGATGTTCGTCGCCGGTGTCGCCGGCAAGATCTGGCAGCACACGGTGGGCGAGACGTCGGGCCTGAGCGGTGGGGACCTCGCGTGGTCCGACAACTGGTTCTCCGTCGTGAGCCGCAGTCTGCTGCTGCACGCCGACCTCTTCGCCTTCGGCATGGCCGCCTCGCTGCTCTACATCGCCGTCCGGCGGGGGGCCGCACCTCGAGTGGCCGTCTCCGCTCTCCGCGGCACGCTGCTCGTGATCATCGGGGCCGCCTTCGTGGTGGCCTGGATCGGCTCGACCCCCGAGTTCCAAGACACCTTCGCGTCCATCGGCTTCACGGGCGTGCTGCTGCTCATGGTGCTGCCGGCCCACGGCGACCGTCTGGGTCTCATCGCCCGGTTCTGCGACTGGGCGCCCGTCCGTGGCCTCGGGGTCATCTCGTTCAGCGTCTACCTGTGGCACATGCCGGTCATCCGCATCATGCAGGACCTCCTCGATCCCGGTCAGGGCGGACGCGCGCTGTACGTCCTCTATCTCGTCGTGACCGTCGCGATCACACTGACCCTCGCGACGATCACCTACTGGGCGGTCGAGAAGCAGGCGCTGCGCCTCAAGCCGACGGGCAGGCCCGCCCGCGGCGGCGGCGCCTCGGGCCTCGGCGCGACGGCACCGGGAGACGACGCGCTGGCCGAGCGGTCGTCAAGCCCGGGTGCCGAGCGGTCGTCAACCCCGGGTCGAGTCGGCGGGTGACGCCGCCTCGTCGAGGATGAGCTCGTGCAGCTCGCGGCCGAGTCTCTCGTAGCCGGCTGCCGTGGGGTGGATGCCGTCTGCGCTCGTGGCCGGGGCCCACTGTCCGTCGGCTCCTCTCGCGAAGAGCCAGGGATCGATGAGCGGATAGTCCTCGCCATAGGCCCATGAGGCCAGGTCGGCCTCGTAGGCCATGGCCTCCTCGGGGGCGGGCTGGTAGGGCGGGATCGCCGCGATCAGCACGCGGTCGGCGCCCACCGTGCCGATGATCGACTCGTACGACGCCTCGGCCTCGGCGAAGCTCGTGCCGTGACGCACGTCGTTCGTCCCTCCCATCAGCACCAGGACGTCGGCGTCGACGGGCGAGACGGCGGCGGCCATCTGCTCGACGGTCGCGCCGGCACGGGCCCAGCCGCCGGCGAACACGACTCCGTCGCCCTGCGCGTAGGTCATCCACGACTCGTCGTCGAGTCCGTTGCCGAGGAACCCGCTGCGGCCTGCGCTCAGCGAGTCGCCGACCACCGCCACCCGGAGATCGTCGGCGGACGCCGCCGGTGCCACACCGCCTTCGGCACGCGGGGCCGTGGTGCTCGGTGCGGAGCAGGCGGACAGCGCCACGGCCAGTGCGGCGGCCGTGACGGTGGCGGCGGTGCCGAGCAGGCGCGCCCGTCGGCGGACGGAGCGGCGGGGCGACGATCCCGGGGTCATGGCGCCATTCTGCGGCACCCGCGGTCGCTGCGCGAATCGCTCGAGGCGATCCGGTATTGATATGCTAAAGTTGATATCTGTTCATGGTTATCGAGCAGGGGAGTCCCGACACGTGATCTACAGACCCGAGATCGACGGCCTCCGGGCCGTGGCGGTCGTCAGCGTCATCCTGTTCCACGCGGGGGTGGCCGGCTTCGCAGGCGGTCTCGTCGGCGTCGACGTGTTCTTCGTGATCAGCGGCTATCTGATCACGGGCATCATCGTGGGCCAGCGGTCACGGGGCACCTTCACCCTCCGGTCGTTCTGGGCTCGCCGCATCCGGCGCATCGCGCCGGCGCTGCTCGTGGTCATGGCGGCGTGCACGCCGTTCGCGGTCCTCTGGATGATGCCGGACGAACTCGAGAACTTCGGCCAGTCGCTCGTCACGACCCTGCTCTCCGGCAACAACGTCCTGCTGTACCTGTCGAGCGGCTACTTCGACACCGCCTCCGAGTTCAAGCCGCTCATGCACACCTGGAGCCTCGGCGTCGAAGAGCAGTTCTATCTGCTGTTCCCCCTGCTGCTGCTCGCCCTGCTGGCCCTCGGGCGTCGGGCGGCGGCATCGGGCGTCGTCGTCGTCGTCGGGCTCGTCAGCTTCGGGGTCGCCGTCTGGTGGTCGTCCACCGATCCCGATGCGGCCTTCTACCTGCTGCCCGCCCGATCGTGGGAGCTCCTCGTCGGGGCCGGGCTGGCCCTGTGGCACGCGCGGCCCGGTGCCGAGGCCGCACCGCGCCTCCTCGGCCCTCGTGCCGCCTCCGCGGCTGCGACCGCGGGGCTCCTCGCCATCGTCGCCACCGTCGTGGCCGTCGACGGCGGCTCGGCCGTCTCCCCGTTCGTCCTGGTCGTCCCGGTCGTCGGCGCCGCCCTCGTCATCGCCTTCGCGCGAGAGGGCACCCCGGCCGCCCGGGTGCTCTCTCGGCCGCCCGTGGTGCTGGTCGGCCTGATCAGCTTCAGCGCCTACCTCTGGCACCAGCCCCTCTTCGCCTTCGCCCGCATCTGGTCGCCCGAAGAGCCCCCCGTCGGGGTCTTCCTCGCGCTCTCGGTCGTCTCCCTCGCGCTCGCCTGGCTCACCTGGCGCTTCGTCGAGACGCCGTTCCGATCGCCCGACACGGTCCGCCGCCGAGTCTTCGCCCCCGCGATCGGGTCGACCGTCGTGCTCGTCGCCGCCGCGGGCCTCGTGCTCCATTCGACCAACGGTCTGCCTGGTCGCATCTACGCGCCGGAGGTGCTGGCCGACGGCGCCACGGACGTCACGTACGTCCAGCGCCTCATCGAGAACGACGCCGAGCGCTTCGTCGACGACGACCGGCTCAACGTCTTCGTCGTCGGCAACAGCTTCTCGCGCGACCTGGCCAACGCCGTCCTCGAGACCTATCCGGAGGCGCGGCTCGAGATCATCCATCAGCCCGGCGTGCTCGGATGCCTCCGCGACCAGCCGAGGCCCGCCCACTTCGACGAGCGCTACGAGGCGGCCGAGCTCATCCTCTACGCCACCGATCGGGAGTACCCGACGTGCGTGCGAGACGATCTCGCTCAGGCCGTGGCGGACGGCAAGGAGATCTTCTACGGCGGCGCCAAGAACTTCGGCGACAACGCGAACTGGATCGCACGCCAGGCGCCCGACGAGCGTGCCCTGCTGACCAACTCCGTCCCCGACGAGATCGTCGAGATGGACCACGTCGCCCGCGATCTGATCCCGGCCGAGCACCTCGTGCCCTGGCTCGACCTCGCGGTGGGCGGCCGCGTGCCCATCACCGACGACGAGGGGCGCATCCTCTCGCCGGACCGCATCCACTTCACGAAGTACGGCGCCGCCTACTTCGGGGAGCGGGTGCTGCCGCAGACGGGCCTCGACGAGATCATGAGATCGGTGACCCCGGAGGACTGAATCGGAGGGGATGACGGGAATCGAACCCGCGCCATCAGTTTGGAAGACTGAGGCTCTACCATTGAGCTACATCCCCGGACGCGGCCTCGGCCGCATGGGTAGAACCACTATAAACCATCTGCCGGTTCGTTCAGTCACCGGTCGCTCGCGTCGGCTAGACTGACCGCGGCCTTTTCCCCGACCCGACCTCAACGGGACAACACGGGGTGAGACCGTTCCAGGTGATACACGGGGCGTAGCGTAGTGGCTAGCGCGTCCGTTTTGGGGGCGGAAGATCGCAGGTTCGAGTCCTGTCGCCCCGACGATCGTCTACCTGCTGTCTCGGATGTGAGTTCAGCGTCGCCAACACAGGAGAAGCCCCACATTGGTCCAGACCACGGTTGAAAAGCTCAGCCCCACGCGCGTCAAGCTCAACATCGTCGTGACTCCCGACGAGCTGAAGCCCAGCGTCACGCACGCCTACGGGCACATCGCCGAGACCATCAACATCCCCGGCTTCCGCAAGGGCAAGGTCCCGCCGCCCATCATCGACCAGCGCGTCGGTCGCGAAGAGGTGCTGAATCACGCCGTGAGCGAGAGCCTCGACAAGTTCTACCGCGAGGCCGTCACCGAGACCGAGATCCGCGTGCTCGGCCGCCCCGAGGCCGACGTCGTCGGCTGGCCCGACGTCAAGGACTTCTCGGGCGACCTCACCATCGCCGTCGAGGTCGACGTGCGTCCCGACTTCGACCTGCCCGACTACGAGGGCATCGAGCTCACGGTCGACACGGTCGAGATCTCCGACGACGAGGTCGACGAAGAGCTCGCGAACCTCCGCACCCGCTTCGGCACGCTCGTCACCGTCGACCGTCCCGCCACCACGGGCGACTTCGCCCAGATCGACCTCACGGCCACGATCGGCGACGACGAGGTCGACACCGCCAAGGGCATCTCGTACGAGCTCGGTTCGGGCGAACTGATCGAGGGCATCGACGAGGCTCTCGAGTCGCTCACCGCCGGTGAGAGCACCACCTTCGAGTCGAAGCTGCTCGGCGGCGACCGCGAGGGCGAGACCGCGCTCATCGCCGTCACCGTGACCGCCGTGAAAGAGCGCGAGCTCCCCGAGGCCGACGACGACTTCGCTCAGATCGCCAGCCAGTTCGACACGATCGACGAGCTCAAGGCCGACCTGCGCGAGCAGCTCGCCAAGTCGAAGTCGTTCGGCCAGGGCGGTCAGGCTCGCGACCAGGTCGTCGAGAAGCTCCTCGAGTCGGTCGAGATCCCCGTCCCCGAGAAGCTCGTCGAGGACGAGGTGCACCGTCACCTCGAGCAGGAGAACCGCCTGGAGGACGACGAGCACCGCGCCGAGGTGAAGGAGAGCAGCGAGAAGGCCTTCCGCAACCAGATCCTCCTCGACGCCATCGCCGAGAAGGAAGAGGTCAAGGTCGAGCAGGACGAGCTCACCCAGTACCTGATCCAGGGTGCCGCCCAGTACGGCATGGAGCCGGGCGAGTTCATCAAGGTCCTCGACCAGAACGGTCAGATCCCCGCCATGGTCGGCGAGGTCGCCCGCAGCAAGGCCCTCGCGGTCGTGCTGTCGAAGGCCAAGGTCGTCGACGGCGAGGGTGCGGCCGTCGACCTGTCCGCCTTCACCGCCACGGCGGGTGTCGGTTCGGACGACGACGACCACGAGGGTCACGACCACGCGTAGTCGACACGTCTGAGGTCGACCGCCGGTCGACACGAGAGGGCCGGGTGCAGAACGCACCCGGCCCTCCGTCGTCCCCGGCACCGCGCCTCCTCGGTCGGCCCGACGCCGGAGCCGGACACCCGTCGCCACCCGCTATCTGCCGTGGGCGAACAGTCCGGAACCCGTGCGTTGGACCCTATAGATTCGACAGCAAGCGACAACGAATGGGAGCTCCACCATGGCCGATGTGACACTGCCCAACAGTGTTTTTGACCGACTGCTCAAAGACCGCATCATCTGGCTCGGCTCCGAGGTGCGCGACGAGAACGCCAACGAGATCGCAGCGAAACTCCTGCTCCTCGCCGCGGAGGACAGCGAGAAGGACATCTACCTGTACATCAACTCGCCCGGCGGGTCGATCACCGCGGGCATGGCGATCTACGACGCCATGGAGTTCGTGCCGAACGACATCGTCACGGTCGGCATCGGCATGGCGGCCTCGATGGGTCAGCTGCTGCTGACCGCCGGCACCAAGGGCAAGCGCTACATCACGCCGAACGCGCGTGTTCTGCTGCACCAGCCGCACGGCGGCTTCGGCGGCACCTCGTCCGACATCCAGACGCAGGCGCAGCTCATCCTCTCGATGAAGCGACGCCTCGCCGAGATCACGGCGGCTCAGACGGGCAAGACCGTCGAGCAGATCAACGAGGACGGCGACCGCGACCGCTGGTTCACGGCCGAAGAGGCCCTCGAATACGGCTTCGTCGACCACATCCGCGGTTCGGCCACCGACGTCGTCGGCGGCGCCGGCACCGACCAGTCGTAGCCCCCACCCGATCGTCAGCACAGAAAGAGAAGAACACATGGAACTCCCGATGATGGGTGGTGCGGGCCGCGTCCAGACCCCCGATTCCCGGTACATCCTCCCCAGCTTCGAAGAGCGCACGGCTTACGGATACAAGCGCCAGGACCCCTACGCCAAGCTGTTCGAAGACCGCATCGTCTTCCTGGGCGTGCAGGTCGACGACGCATCGGCCGACGACATCATGGCGCAGCTGCTCGTGCTCGAGAGCATGGACCCCGACCGCGACATCACGCTCTACATCAACTCGCCCGGCGGCTCGTTCACGGCCATGACGGCGATCTACGACACGATGCAGTACATCCGCCCCGAGATCCAGACGGTGTGCCTCGGTCAGGCCGCGTCGGCCGCCGCGGTGCTGCTCGCCGCCGGTCAGCCCGGCAAGCGACTCGCCCTCCCCAACGCCCGCGTGCTTATCCACCAGCCGTCGACCGGCGGCAACAGCGGGGGCCAGGCGTCCGACATCGAGATCCAGGCCGCCGAGGTGCTCCGCATGCGCACCTGGCTCGAAGAGACGCTGTCGTTCCACTCGAACAAGACCCCCGAAGAGGTGAACCGCGACATCGAGCGCGACAACATCCTCGGCGCACAGGAGGCCCTGGCCTACGGTCTCGTCGACCAGGTGCTGACCTCGCGCAAGAACCAGCCGGCGCTCACGCGCTGACCGATTCCGACCACGGTCGCCTCGAAGCCCCGGACCACGCGGTCCGGGGCTTCGTCGTGTGGGCGGATCCGGCGCCCGGCCCGCGTGGGTCCGTCGGCGTCGGAGGATCGCGTTAGGCTCGATGCACGACGACCGTCAAGGGTCGCCGATCTTCACGCCACGAAGGAGGCCGGGCATGGCACGTATAGGTGAGAGCGCCGATCTGCTCAAGTGCTCGTTCTGTGGAAAGAGCCAGAAGCAGGTCCAGCAGTTGATCGCCGGCCCCGGCGTCTACATCTGCGACGAGTGCGTCGAGCTCTGCAACGAGATCATCGAAGAGCGCCTCGCCGAAGCCGGCGAAGAGCCCACCAGCGAGTTCGACCTGCCGAAGCCCCGCGAGATCTACTCGTTCCTCGAAGAGTACGTGATCGGCCAGGACGCGGCGAAGCGCTCCCTCTCCGTGGCCGTGTACAACCACTACAAGCGCATCCGCGCCGCCTCGACCCTCACCGCCGCCGAGTCCTTGGCCGACGAGGTCGAGATCTCGAAGTCGAACATCCTGCTCATCGGTCCGACGGGCTGCGGCAAGACCTATCTGGCGCAGACTCTGGCCAAGCGTCTCAACGTCCCGTTCGCCGTCGCCGATGCGACCGCCCTGACCGAGGCCGGCTACGTCGGCGAAGACGTCGAGAACATCCTCCTCAAGCTCATCCAGGCCGCCGACTACGACGTCAAGCGGGCCGAGACGGGCATCATCTACATCGACGAGATCGACAAGATCGCCCGCAAGGCCGAGAACCCCTCGATCACTCGAGACGTGTCGGGCGAGGGCGTGCAGCAGGCGCTGCTCAAGATCCTCGAGGGCACCGTCGCCTCCGTGCCGCCGCAGGGCGGTCGCAAGCACCCGCATCAGGAGTTCATCCAGGTCGACACGACCAACGTGCTGTTCATCGTGGCCGGTGCGTTCGCCGGGCTCGAAGAGATCATCTCGAACCGCGCGGGCAAGCGGGGCATCGGCTTCGGCGCCCCTCTGCACAGCAAGGAGGACGAGGCGGCCCTCTTCAGCGAGGTCCTCCCCGAAGACCTGCACAAGTTCGGTCTGATCCCCGAGTTCATCGGCCGTCTGCCCGTCGTGACGACGGTGACCCAGCTCGACCAGCCGGCGCTCATGCAGATCCTCACCGAGCCGAAGAACGCCCTCGTACGTCAGTACCAGCGCATGTTCGAGATCGACGGCGTCGAGCTGGAGTTCGATCGCGGCGCGCTCGAGTCGATCGCCGACCTGGCCGTCCTCCGGCAGACCGGCGCACGAGGGCTGCGGGCCATCCTCGAAGAGGTGCTCGGGCCGATCATGTTCGACGTGCCCTCCGACGACACCGTGGGCAAGGTCGTGGTGACCCGTGCCTCCGTGCTCGAGAACGCGGCGCCGACCATCGTGCCCCGCGTCGTCGAGCAGCGCACCGAGAAGTCCGCGTAGCCCAGCGCGATCCTCTGCACGCGAGAACGCCCCGGCCGCTTGGCGGTCGGGGCGTTCTCGCGCGCCGGGGCGAGCGGTCCAGCCGGGGTGCCCTCAGCGGGTCCGGCGGGTTCCCGTCATAGGGGGCGGGGCAGCGCTGACCCGCCACCGATGACGCGAACCCGCCCCAGTGCGCGCCGACTACGCGAGACCGCGACGGGCCAGCAACGGCTCGACCCGCGCCTCCCTGCCTCGGAAGTCGCGGAACGCCTCGAGGGGATCCTTCGAGCCACCGACACCCAGCAGGCGTGAACGGAACCGGTCGCCGTTCGCGCGGGTCAGGCCGCCGTTCTCCTCGAACCATTCCACGGTGTCGGCATCGAGCACCTCGCTCCAGATGTACGAGTAGTAGCCCGCGTCGTATCCGCCTGCGAACGTGTGGGCGAAGTACGTGCTCGAGTAGCGGGGCGGGACGGACGCGAGATCGAGACCGACCGCGGCCAGCGCCTCCTTCTCGAACGCCTCGACGTCGACGACCGCCTCGGCCTCGGCCGACGACAGCGAGTGCCACGCCTGGTCGAGCAGGGCGGCGGCGAGGTACTCGCTCGTCTCGAACCCCTGGCCGAACCCCTGCGACGCGACGAGGGCGTCGACCAGTCGGGTCGGCAGGGGCTCGCCGGTCTCGTGGTGCACGGCGTAGTTCGCCAGCACGTCGGGCCAGAGCATCCACATCTCGTTGACCTGGCTCGGGAACTCGACGAAGTCGCGGAACACGTTCGTGCCCGAGAAGGTCGGATACGCGACGCGGGCGACGAGCCCGTGCAGGGCGTGACCGAACTCGTGGAAGAACGTCGTCACCTCGTCGAGCGTCAGCAGCGTCGGCTGGCCGGCGGGCGGCTTCGGGACGTTCAGGTTGTTGACCACGACGGTGGGCAGCCCCGTGAGGCCCGACTGCGACACGAGGGGGTTCATCCATGCGCCGCCGCGCTTGCTGTCGCGGGTGTGCAGGTCGAGCACGTAGAGGCCGACCGGTGCGCCGTCGTCGTCGGTCACCTCGAAGACCCGTGCATCGGGGTGGTAAGCCACGAGATCGGGTCGTTCGGCGAAGTGCAGACCGTACAACCGGCCCGCTGCGAAGAAGATCCCGTCGTGGAGCACCCGCTCGGCCTCGAACCAGGGTCGCATGGCCGCGGTGTCGACATCGTGCTCTTCTGCGCGGACGAGCTCGGCGACGAACGCCCAGTCGGAGGCGGCGATCGGCCGCCCGGCCCGACGCTCGAGCTCGGTCTGCTCGGCACGGGCGTTGCGAGCCGCAGGAGGCGCGAGTCGCGCGAGCAGATCGGCCACCGCCTCGGGGGTGCCCGCCGTCTCGCCGGCTGTGACGTAAGCGGCGTGATTCGCGAAGCCGAGCAGCTCGGCCCGCCGGGCCCGCAGACGCACGATCTCGAGCACGAGGTCGCGATTGTCGAACGGCCCGCCGCGGCGCCCGCGCGACAGCGACGCGTCCATGATGCGCTCCCGCAGAGCCTCGTCGGTCAGGGCCGCGAGATAGGGGTGGCCGCTGAAGAGCACGAGCGTGATGACGTACCGACCGTCGAGTCCCCGGTCGCGGGCGGCCTCGGCGGCGGCCGCGACGGCACCCGCGTCGAGCCCGTCGAGCTCGGCGACGTCGTCGACGACCACGGCGAGGTCGTTCGTGTCGGCCAGCAGGTTCTTCTCGAAGCGGGTCGTCAGCCTCGACAGCCGCCCGTTCAGGTCGCGCAGCCGGGTCTTGTCGTCGTCGCCGAGGGCTGCACCCGACCGGACGGCGTCGTCGACCAGCCGCTCGATGAGATAGCGCTGCTCGGGCGTCAGGTCGAGGTCGTCGCGCCGTTCGTGGAGGCTCCGCAGTCGGGCGAACAGCCGCGGGTCCAGGCGGATCGCATCGGTGTGCGCGGCGAGTCGAGGCGCCAGGTCGAGCTCGAGGGCGTCGGTGGCGGCGTTCGAGTCCGACGACGTCTTGTTGAAGAAGACGTGGCCGACCCGGGCGAGGATGGCGCCGCTCCGTTCGAGCGCGTCGAGGGTGTTCTCGACGGTCGGCTCGGCGGGGTCGGTGGCGATCGCCTCGATCTCCGCCAGCTGCTCGGCGAAGCCGGCCTCGAACGCGGGCAGGTAGTCGTCGTCGGTGATGCTCGCGAACGGCGGCAGCGAATACGGCAGCGTGCTGGGGGCGAGGAGCGGGTTCGTCATGGCCCGAGCCTAGGCCGGTCCGCGGGCACGCCCGGGGAGTCACGACACGCCGCGGGGCCGCCGGGGCTGCGGCGAGTCGTGACCCGTCGATGCCGGAGGCGGTGGCGAGGGCGGGGGCGGAGCCGAGGAGGCGCGCTAGGGTCGCCGCATGAGCGGACGACCTCGCGACACGGCCCGGTACACCCACGGGCACCACGAGAGCGTGCTGCGGAGTCACACGTGGCGCACCGTCGAGAACTCGGCGGCCTACCTCGTGCCGCATCTGACGCCCGGCGCGAGCGTGCTCGATGTGGGGTCGGGCCCCGGCACGATCACGGTCGACATGGCCGAGCGGGTCGCCCCCGGTCTCGTGGTGGGCATCGACTCGTCGACCGGGATCGTCGCGCAGGCGACGTCGCTCGCGGCCGAGCGGGGGCTGGCGGCCGTGCGTTTCGAGACGGCCGACCTGTTCGCGCTGCCCTTCGACGACGACTCCTTCGACGTCGTGCACGCCCATCAGGTGCTGCAGCACGTCGGCGACCCGGTCGCGGCGCTCCGCGAGATGCGTCGGGTGGCGCGCCCCGGGGGAGTCGTCGCAGCCCGCGATGTCGACTACCACGGCTGCGTCTGGGCGCCCGAGAACCCCGGGTTGCAGCGGTGGATGGACGTCTACCAGGCGGTGCACCGCGGCAACGGCGGGGAACCGGACGCAGGGAGGCGCCTCAAGGGCTGGATGCTCGAGGCGGGGTTCGACGAGGTCGCGAGCAGTGCGTCCGTCTGGTGCTTCGCCTCCGACGAGGAGCGCACCTGGTGGGGCGACAGCTGGGCCGCTCGGGCGACCGAGTCGGCGTTCTACGCCGATGCGATCGAGAAGGGCGTCGCCACCCACGACGAGCTGCACGCGATCGCCGACGCCTGGCGCCGCTGGCGCGACGCCCCCGACGGCTGGCTGATCATGCCCCACGGCGAGGTGCTCGGCCGCGCCTGACCTCGTCGAGGAGTCACGACACGCCGCTCACCTCGAGAGGTTAGCGGCGTGTCGTGACTCCTCGACCTGTCGATCGGTGGCTGAACCACTTAGCCATGGATATCGTTATGCCATGAGTCGAGAGTGGTTGGTCGTTCTTCTGGTCACCGTGTGCGTCGTGTCGATCGTCGACGCGATGACAGCCGCGCTGGCGGGGGTGCAGAGTGTTCTGTGGTCGTCGATCAGGGTCGCAGCCATGATCGGGCTGATCGTGGCTGCGTGCCGTCGCCCGTCTGCAGAGCGATGAGGAGTCACGACACGCCGCTCACCAGAGAGGTGAGCGGCCTGTCTGACCCTCGACGGGAGGAGGGGCGGGCTAGTCCTCGTCGTCGGCGGGCTCGTGCACGTGGGCCTCGCCGGTCACGGCGTCGACGCGGATGACCGTGCCGTCGTCGAGCTCGACCACGGGGCGACGCTCGAGCCAGGTGAGCGTCCAGCGCCAGGTCGACGCGTCGACGCCCTGTTCGGCGAGCTCGCGTTCGACCGAGGCGATCGCCCCGAGGACGGGTGCATCGAGGTCGGCCGGCGCCGCGCCTCCTACGCTCCACCGCGTACCGAGCTGCATCAGGCGCCCGCCGCCGGTGCCGCAGCGGACGTGTCGGCCGGCTGCTCGGCGAACACGATGTCGCCCACGGCGAGCTCGTCGCCCTCAGCGAACGTCAGATCGGCGATCTTGCCGACCGCCGCGAGATCCCCCGCGGCGAGGCGGACCAGCGCCAGCTGAGCGGCCGGCGCCGTGATCACTGCCGTCGACACGGGGGTCTTCTGCGAGGCCTTCGCATCGGACTTCGCCCGGCGCACGAAGATCAGCGCCTGCCCGACGAGCCCGACCAGCCCGGTCGCGGACTCGCCCTCCGACAGACCGAGCTCGGCGACGGTCGGCCACGCCGCCTGGTGGATGGACTCGTCGTGCGTCCACGACCAGACCTCTTCGGTCGCGAACGGCAGGTACGGCGCCAGCAGTCTCAGCAGCCCCTCGAGCACCGTGCGGAGCGCGAGCACTGCCGAGGCCTGCTCGGCCGGTGTCGTCGCACCGTAGGCGCGCTCTTTGACCAGCTCGAGGTAGTCGTCGCAGAAGGTCCAGAAGAACTTCTCGGTCGTCTCGAGCGCTCGGGCGTGGTCGTAGCCCTCGAGCGCCTCGGTGGCGGTCTCGATGACCGACGCGAAGGTGGCGAGCAGGTCGCGGTCGAGCGGCTCGGTGACCGAGTGCTCGCCCGAGGGCAGCTCGAACGAGTAGACGAACTTGGCGGCGTTCAGCACCTTGATCGCCAGTCGGCGGCCGATCTTGATCTGCTTCGGGTTCTGCGGGTCGAACGCCGCGTCGGTGCCCAGACGGCTCGAGGCCGCCCAGTAGCGCACCGAGTCCGAGCCGTGGTCGTCGAGCATCGCGGCCGGGGTGACGACGTTGCCCTTCGACTTCGACATCTTCTTGCGGTCGGGGTCGACGATGAAGCCCGAGATCGAGGCGTTCCGCCACGGGACGGTGCCCCCCTCGAGCTGCGCGCGCAGCATCGTCGAGAACAGCCAGGTGCGGATGATGTCCTGCCCCTGGGGGCGCACGTCGTACGGGAACACGAGGTCGAACAACTCGGGGTCGGCCTCCCACTTGCCGGCCAGCTGCGGGGTGAGCGACGAGGTCGCCCAGGTGTCCATCACGTCGAGCTCGCCCTGGAACCCGCCGGGGACCCCGCGCTGCGACTCGTCGTAGCCGGGCGCGGTGTCGGACGACGGGTCGACGGGCAGCTGCGCCTCGCTCGGCACGATCACCTCGTCGAAGACGGGGTTGCCGTCGCCGTCGAGCGGGTACCAGACCGGGATCGGCACGCCGAAGAAGCGCTGGCGCGAGATCAGCCAGTCGCCGTTCAGGCCGTTGACCCAGTTCTCGTAGCGCACGCGCATGAACTCGGGGTGGAACGCGACCTCGCCGCCGCGCTCGAGCAGCGTCGACTTGAGCTGCTCGTCGCGAGCGCCGTTGACGACGTACCACTGGCGCGTCGAGACGATCTCGAGGGGCTTGTCGCCCTTCTCGAAGAACTTGACGGGGTGCGTGATCTTGCGGATCTCGCCGACCAGCTCGCCCGAGGCGGTCAGCTGCTCGACCACGGACTGCTTGGCGCTGAACACGGTCTTGCCGGCCAGCTGCGCGTAGGAGGCGCGACCCGCCTCGGACTCGATCGCCGCCGGCGCCTCGCTGACGAACCGACCGTCGAAGCCGATCACGGCGCGGTTCGGCAGCTGCAGCTCACGCCACCACACGACGTCGTTGGTGTCGCCGAAGGTGCAGACCATCGCGATGCCCGAGCCCTTGTCGGGCTGCGCCAGGTGGTGCGCCACCACGGGCACCTCGACGTCGAACAGGGGGGAGCGGACGGTCGTGCCGAACAGCGCCTGGTAGCGCTCGTCGTCGGGGTGGGCGACGAGTGCGACGCAGGCGGGCAGCAGCTCGGGGCGCGTCGTGTCGATCAGCACGTCGCCCTGCCCGTCGGTGCGGTGGAATGCGAGCTTGTGGTACGCGCCCGGCATGTCCTTGTCTTCGAGCTCGGCCTGCGCCACCGCGGTGCGGAAGGTGACGTCCCACAGGGTCGGGGCGTCGGCCTGGTAGGCCTCGCCGCGCGACAGGTTGCGGAGGAACGCCTTCTGCGCGATGGCCTGCGAGTCGTCGCCGATCGTGCGGTAGCTCTGAGTCCAGTCGACCGAGAGGCCGAGCTTGCGCCAGACGTCCTCGAACTGCTTCTCGTCTTCGACGGTCAGGCGCTCGCACAGCTCGACGAAGTTGCGACGCGAGATGGGCACCTGGTCGGCGGCCTTCGAGGACTTGTTGTCGCCGCCCTCGAAGGGCGGGGTGAAGTCGGCGTCGTAGGGCAGCGAGGGGTCGCAGCGCACGCCGTAGAAGTTCTGCACGCGACGCTCGGTGGGTAGGCCGTTGTCGTCCCAGCCCATCGGGTAGAAGACGCGCTTGCCGCGCATCCGCTCGAACCGCGCCTTGACGTCGGTGTGCGTGTAGCTGAACACGTGACCGATGTGCAGGCTGCCCGAGGCGGTCGGCGGGGGAGTGTCGACAGAGAAGACGGAGGCGCGGGTCGCGCCGTCGCGGTCGAACCGGTAGGTGCCGGAGTCCTCCCAGACCTGGCCCCAGCGGGCCTCGAGTCCTTCGAGGGCGGGCTTCTCGGGCATCGCTGACGGCATCTGGCTCTCCGGTTCTGTGGGCGGCACCGTGTCGGTGGGGAGGTGCCTGGTTGTGGGACGCCGATCAGTCTACGCGTGGCGATCCGCGCCTCCTCGGGGGTGCGCTCTCTGCACCTGTGCGCACGCTGCACTGGTACTGACATGACAGGACTGGTAGTGTCGGTGCGTTTTTGCCGACGCTGGGGTCGACGCCATCACCCGACGAACTGGAGGCACCCGATGTCCGCCAAGAAGCAGCACAGCACGAGACCCGCCCGGCGATCGCTCACCACCGACGACGTAACCGTCGTCGAGGAGGGCCTGCTCAAGCGCGCGGTCAGCGCCGCAGCGCTCGGCAACGCCATGGAGTGGTTCGACTTCGGCGTCTACGCCTACATCACGACGACGATCGCGCAGGTGTTCTTCCCGCCCGGGAACGACGCGCTCAACATCCTCTTCACCTTCGGTACGTTCACCGCCGCGTTCATCGTGCGCCCGATCGGCGGCGCGTTCTTCGGCCCGCTCGGTGACCGGATCGGCCGCCAGAAGGTGCTCGCGGTCACGATGATCCTCATGGCGGCCGGCACGCTCGCCATCGGGCTGATCCCGTCGTACGCGACCATCGGGATCTGGGCGCCCGTCCTGCTGCTGCTGGCGCGCCTCCTGCAGGGCTTCTCGACCGGTGGCGAGTACGGAGGCGCGGCCACGTTCATCGCGGAGTACTCGCCCGACAATCGTCGCGGCTTCATGGGCTCGTGGCTCGAGTTCGGCACGCTCGGCGGTTACGTGCTGGGCGCCTCGCTCGTCACGGCCCTGCAGGTGGCGATGAGCGAGGAGGCGCTGCTGGCCTGGGGCTGGCGGATCCCGTTCCTGATCGCCGGGCCGCTGGGCCTGATCGGGCTCTACCTGCGCCTCAAGCTCGAGGAGACGCCGGCCTTCCAGAAGCAGCAGGAGGAGGCCGTCGGTCGCGAGCACGTCAAGGTGCCGCTCGTGAAGCTCTTCGCGGAGAACTGGCGGGCGCTGATCGTCTGCATCGGCCTGGTGCTGGTGTTCAACGTGACCGACTACATGCTGCTGTCGTACATGCCGACCTACCTCACCAACACGCTGGGGCGCAGTGCGACCTCGGGGCTGCTGCTCGTGATCGTCGTCATGGTGCTGATGATGATCGTCATCACGTTCAGCGGGCGCCTGAGCGACCGGTTCGGCCGTCGACCCGTGCTGTTCGCCGGCTGCGTCGGATTCCTGGTGCTGTCGTGGCCGGCCCTCAAGCTCGTGCAGTCCGAGAGCACGCCGCTCGTCTTCGTCGGCCTGCTCGTGCTCGGCCTGGTGCTCGTCACGTTCACGTCGACCATGCCGTCGACGCTGCCCGCGCTGTTCCCGACGATCATCCGCTACGGCGCCCTGGCCATCGCGTTCAACGTGTCGGTGTCGCTGTTCGGCGGCACGACGCCGCTCGCCACCGAGGCGCTGGTCGTCTGGGCCGAGGGGAACGGTTTCTCGTGGGCCCACGACATCCCCGCCTTCTACCTGATGGCCGCGGCTGTGATCGGTCTCGTCGCCGTGTGGTTCACGAAAGAGACGGCCAACGAGCCGCTGCTCGGCTCGGGGCCGTCCGTCGCGACCGACGTCGAGGCGCGCGAGCTTGTCGAGGCCTACGCCGACGAGTCGAGCGAGGTCGCGAAGTCGGACTGGGCGCTCGAGTGGGCTCAGTCCGGCCCGATCGACGTGGTGCGCGTGGACGGCGATGGGGAAGCCACCCCGCGACGCTGACGGGTGCACGGGTGCACGGGCGCACGGGTGCCCGGGTGCGGAGGTGCCCGGGTGCGGCGGGTGCGTGTCATCGGGGGCGGGTCAGCGCCGACCCGCCGCCGATGACACCGACCCGCCGCACCACGCTCAGATGACCGCGTCGCT
>NZ_CEEDMT010000001.1:365947-622885 GCF_979256015.1 Frigoribacterium sp. AC759
CCCCCCCCCCCCCCCCCCCCCCCCCCCCCCCCCCCCCCCCCCCCCCCCCCCCCACCCCTCTGGGCGAGCGCTAGGGGCGGGCGGCGAGCGCTAGGGGCGGGCGGCGAGCAGCGCCCGCGTGTGGGGGTGCTGCGGCGAGGCGAAGACGTCGGCCGTCGGCCCCTGCTCGACGATGCGCCCCTCGTGCATCACGGCGACGCGGTCGGCCATGTGCCCGATCACGTCGAGGTCGTGCGAGATGAAGAGGTACGACAGGCCGTCGTCGCGCTGCAGGTCGTCGAGCAGATCGAGCACCTGGGCCTGCACCGACACGTCGAGGGCCGAGACGGGCTCGTCGCAGACGACGACGCGGGGCCGCGGGGCGAGCGCGCGGGCGATGGCGACGCGCTGCCGCTGCCCGCCCGAGAGCGACGCGGGGCGACGGGGCGCGAGCCCTGGGGGCAGCCCCACCCGTTCGAGCAGCGCCTCGATCTCGGCCCGGACGGGCGCCGTCCGCAGGCTCCGACCCGCGGTGATCGCGTCGGCGAGCAGCTGCTCGACGGTCAGGCGGGGGTCGAAGGAGCTCGCCGCGTCCTGGTAGATCGCGCCGAGCGAGGCGCGGCGGGCGCGGCGATCGCGTTCTCGCAGGGGCGACCAGGGCTCCCCGAGGAGGCGCACCGCACCTCCGTCGGGATCGTCGAGCCCTAGGAGGAGGCGCGCGGTCGTGGTCTTGCCGCTTCCGGAGGCGCCCACCAGGCCGAGCGTCTCGCCCGCGCGCAGCTCGAGGGACACGTCGTCGACCGCGAGCCGGGCCGCCCGCCCGCGGGTCGCCGGGAAGACGCGTCGGAGGCCCTCCGCGGAGAGCACGACGTCGTCGACCGGAGCCGCCGCCTCCTGCGCCGCCGCCTCCCGCGCCTCCTGCGCCGCCGCCTCCCGCGCCTCCTGCATCGCCGCCTCCCGCGCCTCCTGAGCCTGCGCCTCCTGCTCCTCGCCGACGTCGCCCCGCGACAGGCGTCGCCCTCGGGGCACGCCGCCCGGCAGTGCCGCGACGAGCCGCCGCGTGTAGTCGGCCTGCGGGGAGTCGAGCACGTCGGCGGTGGGCCCCTGCTCGACGACGACGCCGTGTCGCATCACGAGCACCCGGTCGGCCAGGCGCCGCACGACGCCCAGATCGTGACTGATGGCGAGGACGGCGGTGCCGCCGTCGCGGAGGGCGGCCAGACGGTCGACGACGAGGCGCTGCACCTCGGCGTCGAGGGCCGTCGTCGGCTCGTCGGCGACGACGACGTCGGGTCGCAGGACGAGCGCGGCGGCGAGGAGAGCCCGCTGCCGCAGTCCGCCCGACAGCTCGCCGGATCGCTGACCGAGACGGGTCTCGGGGTCGGGCATGCCGACCTCGGCGAGGACGTCGAGGGCGCGCTCTCGACGCTGCCGGGGTCCTAGGCCGGTGTGCAGCCGGAGGGCGTCGTCGATCTCGCGTCCGATCGGGCGCAGCGGGTCCAGCGAGACGAGGGCGTCCTGCAGCACGAGACCGATGCGCGCACCGCGGACCCGACGCCAGGCGCGGTCGTCGAGGGTCGAGAGGTCGCGGTCGCCGAGGGTCAGCCGATCGACGTCGACCCGGCCGCCGCTCAGCCCGAGCAGCGAGCGCGCGGTGACGCTCTTGCCCGAACCCGACTCGCCGACGAGGGCCACGCACTCGCCGGGCGCCACCGAGAACGAGACGCCGTCGACCACGGTCGCCGACCCGAACGAGACGCGCAGACCGTCGACCACCAGCCCGTCCGCCGCCGTGCCGTCTCGCGCTGCGGTGGTCATGAGGAGTCCCTCCCTCGTCGGGCGAGCCCGCGGCCGAGCACCGTCGCGGCCGCGGCCGTCACGACGACGGCCAGCCCGGGGAACACGGTCATCCACCAGGCGGTCGTCGAGTAGGTGCGACCGGCCGAGAGCATGGCGCCCCACTCCGGGGCGGGCGGGGGAGCACCGAGCCCCAGGTAGCTGAGCGACGACGCCCAGACGACGGCCTGCCCGAGACCCAGCGTCGCGAGCACGACGACGGGCGCCAGCGCGTTCGGCAGCACGTGCCGCAGCAGGACGGTGCCCGGTCGCCTCCCGAGCACCACGGCCGCCTCGACCATCGCCGAGCGGCGCACCCGCACGACCTGACTGCGCACGATGCGCGCGTAGCCGGGTGCGGTGGCGAGCCCGACGGCGATCGTCGCGGGCACGGCGCCCGGCCCGGTGAAGGCGATGACGACGAGCGCGAGCAGCAGACCGGGCAGGGCGAACAGGACCTCCAGGAGGCGGCTGACCCCGGCGTCTGCGAGACGCCCCGGCAGTCGACCGCCGCCGAAGCCGGCCGCGACCCCGAGGGCCACGCCGAGTCCGGTGCCGATCAGGGTGGCGACGGCCCCGATGGACAAGGAGGCGCCGGTGCCGTGGATCACGCGCGTCCAGATCCCTCGCCCCGACTCGTCCGTGCCGAACGGGTGGGCGGGCGACGGCGGAGCGAAGGCGTCGGCGGGGGAGATCGCCAGGGGATCGCCCGGTGCGAGCAGCTGCGGGGCGACCGCGGCCAGGACGACGAGGGTCAGCACGATCGCGGCCACCGCCTCCGGTGGTCTCACGCGGGAGCCGCCGCCCGCCCGCTCACGGCCTCGGCGTCGGGGGAGCTCGGCGAGCACGGTCATGCGGCACGCTCCCGGGGGTCGACGGCGCGCTCCGCAAGGTCGCCGAGGGCGACCACCACGACGTACGCGAGGGCCGAGGCGAGCGCCACCCCCGTCACCAGGGGGATGTCTCTCAGCGTCACGGCCTGCAGCAGGGTCCGACCGAGCCCGGGCCGGGCGAAGATCGACTCGACCACGACGGCGCCGCTCAGCAGCGAGCCGAACGCCCAGCCCGAGAGCGCGAGCCCCGGCAGAGCCGCATGACGCAGCAGATGACGGCGGAACAGTCCCGACCGCGACTCGCCGCGAGCCCGTGCCGTCAGGGCGAACGGCGCGGTCGACGCGTCGAGGAGCGAGTCGCGGGTCACCTGCCCGAGGAACCCGGCGACCGGGATGGCCAGGGTGACGACCGGCAGCACGATGCCGAGGGGCGTGCCGGTGCTGACCGGCGGCAGCCAGCCCAGCTGCGTGCTGAAGACCAGCACGAGCACACCCGCCAGCCAGAAGTGCGGCACCGCCGAGGCGACGATCTCGAGCGACGACGAGACCGCCCCGGCGACGCGCCCGCCGAGGGTCGCCCACCAGGCCGTGCCCAGGGCGAGCAGCCACGCGACCACGAGCGACAGCACGGCGAGCAGCAGCGTGCCGGGCAGCTGGTCGAGCAGCAGACCTGCCACGTCGGTGCGCAGGGAGTACGAGGTGCCCAGGTCTCCGACGGCCAGCCGACCCAGCTGCGCGAGGTACTGCAGGAGGAGCGGGTCGTCCAGTCCGTACTGCTCGCGGACCAGGGCGATCGCCTCCGCTGAGGCCTGCGACCCCGGGCCGCCGAGGATCGCCTCGGCCGGGTCGCCGGGCACGAGCCGGATCGCGAAGAAGATCAGCGTGGCCACGGCCCAGAGCACGACGAGCGCCCCGACCAGGCGACCGACCAGCCACCGGACGGGTGCGGGCACTACCCCGCGCCTCCTCGGCTCCTGCCCGGTCGACGACCGGATGACGGCCCGACCCTCAGCCGACGGTGTACGCGTCATACAGCGTGACCGCCGAGACCGGCGGCAGCGCCCGCACGCCGGCGACCGCCGAACGGGCCAGGTAGTGGTTCTGCTGGTCGTAGAGGGGCAGCACGGTGTAGCTCTCGAGCACGATCTTCTGCGCCTGCTCGTAGAGGTCGGCGCGCTCGTCGGCGTCGGAGGTCTCGGACGCCCGCGTCAGCAGGTCGTCGAGGGCGGGGTCGCTCAGCTGGGCGAGGTTGGCGAAGTAGCCGCTCGGAGCCGGGGTGATGCCGTCGGTGTCGTAGAGGATCCGCAGCACGTCGGGGCCGACCTTCGTGTACGGCGCGCTCACGAGGTCGTAGTCGTTCGCGGCCAGGGCGCCGTACCAGCTCGACAGGTCGAGGGGGGAGAGCGTCACCTCGAAGCCGAGGTCGCGGGCGCCGGCCTGCACCTGCTCGAAGAGCGACTGCTCGGCGGGGATCGACTGGTTCGTGCTCACCGGGAACTCGAGCGAGAGGCGCTCGCCGTCTTTCGTGCGGTAGCCGTCGGAGTCGCGCTCCGTCCAGCCGGCGTCGTCGAGGAGGGCTCCGGCCGCGTCGACGTCGACCTCGAACAGTGACGGGTCGGAGTAGGCGAGCGGCTCGACGCTCGACAGGGGCGAGTACGAGCGCTCGGCGGTGCCGAAGAACAGCGAGTCGATGCCGTCGGTGACGTCGACGCCCGTGACGAAGGCCTCGCGCACGCGCTCGTCGTCGAAGGGCGCCTTGCCCGAGTTCAGCTCGATGCGGTTCACGGCGCCGGGGCGGGGCGCGTCGATCTCGGCCAGGGCGTCGTCCTTCTCGGCGGCGACGAGGGTGTCGGGCTGGACGTTGTCGATGACGTCGACCTGCCCGGCCTGCAGCGCCGAGTAGCGCGCCGCCGAGTCGGGGATGAACCGCCAGACGACCTCGTCGAGGTACGCGGGGCCGTCGTGGTCGGCGTCGGCGGGCGGCGACGAGTAGTCGTCGTTGCGGGTGAGCACGATGCGGTCCTGCTTCGTCCACGACTCGACCACGAACGGACCGGTGCCGACGGGTGACTCGCAGTTGACCTCCTGGCTGCGCTCGAGCGCCGCGGGCGACTCCATCGCGACCCAGGGCTGCGTCAGCGATTCGAGCAGCGCGCTGTCGGGGGCGCTCAGGTCGAAGCGCGCCGTCTGCGCGTCGACGACCTCGACGCCGGTGACCTTGCCGAGGGCGAGGTAGCCCGTCGACGACAGGGTCTCCGGGTCTTGCAGGTGGGCGACGTTGGCGGCGACCGCGGCGGCGTCGAACGGTGTGCCGTCGCTGAAGACGACGTCGTCGCGGAGGTCGAACGTCCAGCTGAGGCCGTCGGCGGACTCCTCCCATGAGGTCGCGAGCCAGGGGACGATCTCGCCCGACCCGTTCTTCGAGACGAGCGACTCGAGGTACTGGGTGGAGACCAGGGCCTGGGGGTAGTTGCCGCCGACGTGCGGGTCGAGGCAGGTCGGCTCGGCGTCGCCCGTCGCGTAGGTGAGGGTGCCGCCCGAGCGCGGGGTGGCGGACCCCGTGGCCTCGCCGCCGGTCGTGCACCCGGCGAGCAGGAGGGCGCCGACGGTGGTCAGGGCGAGGAGGGCGGGCAGACGGGTGCGCATGGGACTCCGGGTGATCGGGAGGGGCGGGCCGGGTGAGGATGACGCCGTCACGGTCGTCGACGCTGACTCCGGGACGGCGGAACACGTTTATGGACGGAGTCCAACAAGTGCACCGATCGAGTGTACCGCCATGATGGTGGGCATGTCAGACCCGTCACGGCGCCCGATCGGCCGCCCTCGCCGCTCGTCGGCCGAGATGCTCGCCGACGCCGCCGCCGAGCTGTTCCTCGAGAACGGCTGGTCGGGGACGACCGTCGACCAGATCGCCCAGCGGGCCGGGGTCAGTCGGGGCACCTTCTTCAACTACTTCGACTCGAAGGCCGACCTCTTCTGGCTCGACCTCGACGTGAGTCTGGCGGGTCTCGGGGAGCTGCTCCGCGCCTCCTCGGGATCATCTCCCGTGCGCAGCGTCGAGGCGGCGCTGGTCGCCGTCGGCCGAGCCCACGACCCGGCCCGGGTGCCCTGGGCGTTGACGCAGTCCGAGGCGATGGGTCTCGGCGACGAGCTCGTCGCATCGGCGGCCGTCCGCGTCGTGCGGCTGCAGTCGGTCGTCGCCGCCCATCTCGCCGAGGCCTCCGGCGGGCGACGGGGCGAGCTCGGTCATGAGGCCGCGGCGGCATCCCTGGTGGCCGCCGCGGTGGCCGCGATCACCCACTGGGCGAGATCGGGAGTCGGCCGTCGCCCGCTCGGCGATGTGATGGCCGACGCCCTGGGGCCGGTCGCCGACGGTCTCGACGCCGTCGCACGCCCGTCGACCGCCTCCTGACGACCCGGGAGGCGCGTCCTCGTCAGTGCGTCGGCGTCGACCCGGTCGACGGTGACGTCGGCGAGAGGACGTCGACGATGTCGGCCCTCTTCGGGAACACCCACTTGTTCATGGCCCAGTAGCGGAACACCATGGCGATGAGCGTGCCGATGATCGGGCCGCTGATGAAGTCCGCCACCTCCTGCGTGGCGAACGACACGTTCGGCACGCCGAGGCCGAAGCCGTAGCGCGAGAGGTAGAGGGGGGCCGAGTTCAGACCGATGCCCACGATGCTGACCGCCGTGAACAGGAGCATCTCGTGCGCCGTGTGGCGGTCGCCGCGATCGTCGAACGACCACTTCTTGTTCATCCAGTACGACACGACGGTCGCGACGATCGTGCCGACGGCGAGGGCCGTGACCGGGTGCTGCGGGATGACGAAGAGCTTCAGCCCGTAGTTGATCACCATGGTGATGACGAACCCGATGCCGCCGACCACGAGGAACCGGATGGCTGAGGGGTTGGCCCTGGCCAACCGGATCACTGAACGCACGAGCATCACGGTAGACGCCGGCGCCTCCGTCCACCTGACAGACCCGCCAACGGACAGACGACTCGTGCGATCCGATGGACGCTCGCCACACCATCGGAGGCCCGGTGTCGTCCGTCGAGATGACGGAACCTCAATCGTTCGGATGACATCGGGTGACGAAACGATCACGGCCGCACGACCGGCCGCCTCGACTCCGTACGGTGAGGTCACACGGTCGACTTGAGGCCGTCTCGCGGGGCCCGGGGGTGGGTCGAGAGCACCGCGTCGAGCTCGGCCCACGCGAGAGAGATCACCATGAAGAACACCCTGTCGGCCGCCGTCGCGCTGCCGACCGCCGTCGTCATCGCCCTGGGGGGACTCCTGATCGGCGTGCCCGCGGCCTCCGCCGCTCCGGCCCCGACGGAGCAGAGCGTCGGGCTCGCGCGACCCGCCGACGGGACGGTCGTCGACGGGACCGTCGTCGACGGGACGGTCGTCGACGGGTCCGCTGCCGACGAGGCCGCGTCTCCGGCGCCGACCGTCGGAGCCGACCCCGTCGACGGCGCGCCGGTACCCGGCGAGGCGCCGGTCGAGGATGTCCCCGCCGATCAGCCCGGCTCCGGCGCTCCTGTGGAGACTCCCGTCGCGGTCGAGCCCACGGCGCCCGGCTCGGACGTCGTCGCGAACTCGTCCGCATCCCCCTCGCCGGCCGCTCCGCCGGCCGTCGAAGCCGCCGCGGCCCCCGGCTTCACCGTGACCAGCCCCCTGGTCGGACAGCGGCTGACCTCCGCCGGCGTCCGCCTCGAGGCGTCGGTGCCGACGGGGAGCACGGTCCGCTGGAGCATCTCCGACGGACAGAGCGGCCTGTCGCAGGTCGCCGACGGAGCGTTCTCCGAAGCGATCTCCCTCGACGGATCCACGGCGGCGGTCACGTACACCGTCGTGCTGCAGGTCTCGGGTGCGGACGGGGTCGACCTCGGCACCATCGATCGCGAGTTCGTCGTCGCCGGGCTCCCCACGAGCTCCGCACCGACGATCTCCACGCCCGGCGAGGGCGGCCGCGTCGAGGGACGACCTTACGAGTCGGGGGACTACGAGACGGGTGCGATCGACGTGACCGGAACGGGCACGCCCGGCTCCGTCATCGACATCGACCTGCTCGCGATCGTCCCGGCGACTCCCTGGGGATACGACGACGAGCCGCCGGTGGTGGCCGCCGACGGGACGTGGAGCGACGAGGTCTTCATGCCCTACGGCCAGTGGAGCATCTCCGCACGTCAGGGCGCGTTCGATGCGGACGGCTTCGCGACCACGCTCCCGTCCCGTGAGGCCTCGGTCGTCGTGAGCGTGCTCCGTCGCGTCGATCTCCTGCCCGCGGCTCCGGTCGTCACCTCGCCCGCGCAGGGCGGCACGGTGGTCGGTCGGCCCGATCGCAGCCAGGGGCACGACGGCTCGCAGGTCTTCACCATCGCGGGCACGGGCACCCCGGGCACGGTCATCGCCCTCTACGGGTTCTTCCCCGAGGGGCGCGCCGCGATCGACCGCTACGCGGCGGCGGCCCGGGGCGAAGGGGAAGGCGGCGGCGAAGGGGAGTTCGAGCCGCTCATCGCGGGCATCGACCCGACGATCGTCGGGGCCGACGGCACCTGGTCCATGACGGAGAGCCTGAAGCCGGGCACCTACTCGTTCGCCGTCTTCACGCTGTTCGACAACCCCGACCAATCGTTCATGTCGGGTCCGAGCAACGTCGTGACCTTCACCCTGGTCGCCCCGACGGCCGTCGTGGGCACCTCCTCGACCTCCGGCACGTCGGCACTGGCCTACACGGGCGCCGAGGGATCGGGCCCGCTGTCGGTCGCTGCGCTGGTCGTGATCGGTCTCGGTCTCGTCGCCGTCGGATACGCGCGTCGCCGAACGCGTCGCCTCAGCTGATCGGCAGGAGGCTCGGCTCGTCGGGCGTCGACAGGGTGAGCACCGCCTCCTCGACCGCGTCGTGCTCCTCGAGCTCCCGCTCGACGCGACGGAGGGCCACGGCGACGTGCCCCTCCGTCTCGTCGCCCGACATGTCGACCGCCGCGACCAGGTAGAGACGCCCCGGACCGACGAACTCGGTGTGCAGGTAGGTCACCCGGGCGATCTCGGGGCGGTCGAGCAGACGCGCGAGCACGATCGACTCGAGCTCGTCGCTCGGGCTCTCGCCGACCAGGAACCTCCTGTTGCGGTCGACCAGCACGAGGGCGACGACCCCGAGCAGCACGCCCACCGCGATCGAGCCGACGGCGTCGAACACTGCTGAACCGGTGATCTGGTGCAGGAGGATGCCGAGGAACGCGATCACCAGGCCGACGAGCGCAGCGGCGTCCTCGGCGAAGACGGCGCGCAACGTCGGGTTCGAGCTGCGCAGCACGAACCGGAGGGTCGGCTGGCTGCGGTCGCGAGCGCTGCCTCGGGCCTGACGGAGGGCCTGCAAGAAGGAGGTGCCCTCGAGCACGAAGGCCACTCCGAGCACGATGTAGTTGACCAGGTAGTCCTCGGCCGCCTCGGCGGCGCCCAGCTGCGAGATGCCGTGCTGGATCGAGACGACGGCGCCGACCGTGAAGAGCCCGAAGGCCGCGAACATCGACCAGACGTAGGTCTCCTTGCCGTAGCCGAGAGGGTGCGAGGCGTCGCGTCGCCTCACCCCGCGCTTGTCGGCGATGAAGAGGAACACCTCGTTGCCGGTGTCGGCCCACGAGTGCGCCGACTCGGCCACCATCGAGGCCGACCCCGTGAGAAGAGCCGCCACCGTCTTCGCGACGGCGATCAGCAGGTTCGCCACGAACGCGACCAGCACGGTGGTGAAGCTCTCCGGCTTCGCCGTCCCCTCGGGCTGCGCGGTGCTCTGGGGGTCGGCGGTGCTCTCGGCGGTCATGATCTCGATTCTGCACTCTCTGCAGATGATCGCGCCGCGCCTCCTCGCCTTGTACGATGGACCCGCTGTGATCCGGCCATCACCGGGGAGCTCTCGGCAGAACGCGTCGACCGGCCCGTCAGGGCACGAGGCGTCAGTAGACCCGAGCGGGGCAGGCCCGTGACAGCCGCAGCAGAGCGGTCGCCCGCAGGGGCGGCAAGCGGGGTGGTACCGCGCCGACCGAGAACCCTCGGCAGGCGTCCTCGTGAACGGACATCCGCACCACCTGGAGTTCCCATGGCCTACCAGCCGGTACCCGCATCGCCCCGATTCCCCGACGTCGAACAGGGGATCCTCGCGTTCTGGAAGGGCGACGACACCTTCCGCGAGTCGATCCGCGCCCGCGAGGGCTGCGACGAGTGGGTCTTCTACGACGGCCCGCCCTTCGCCAACGGGCTGCCGCACTACGGCCACCTCCTGACGGGCTACGCCAAAGACGTGTTCCCGAGGTACCAGACGATGCGCGGCAAGCAGGTGCACCGTCGCTTCGGCTGGGACACCCACGGTCTGCCCGCCGAGCTCGAGGCGATGCGGCAGCTCGGCATCACCGAGAAGCACGAGATCGACGACATGGGCATCGGCGCCTTCAACGCGGCCGCCCGCAGCTCGGTGCTGAAGTACACCGACGAGTGGCAGGGCTACGTGACCCGCCAGGCGCGCTGGGTCGACTTCGACGACGACTACAAGACCCTCGACTCCACCTTCATGGAGAGCGTGATCTGGGCCTTCAAGCAGCTGCACGAGAAGTCGCTGGCCTACGAGGGCTTCCGGGTGCTGCCCTACTGCTGGCACGACCAGACGCCGCTGTCGAACCACGAGCTGCGGATGGACGACGACGTCTACAAGATGCGTCAAGACCAGACGGTCACGGTCTCGTTCCCCCTCGTCGGGGCGAAGGCCGAGGCTCTCGGGCTGACCGGCGTCGAGGCGCTCGCCTGGACGACGACCCCCTGGACCCTCCCGACGAACATGGCGCTCGCGGTCGGCCCGTCGATCGACTACGTGACCGTGCCCCACGCCCTTCTGCCCGGCGAGCGCACCGGCGACCAGCAGCTGCTGACCGGCAGCGTGTTCCTGCTCGCGGCCGACACCCTCGCCGCCTACTCGCGCGACCTCGGCTACGACTCGCCCGAGGCCGCCCAGGCCGCCGTCAGCGCGACCTTCGCCGGGGCCGAGCTCGAGGGCGTCGAGTACGACCGCATCTGGGACGTCTACGCCGACACCGAGACCTACGGCACCGAGAACGCCTGGCGCGTGCTCGTCGCCGACTACGTCGCGACCGGCGAGGGCACGGGCATCGTGCATCAGGCGCCCGCCTACGGCGAGGACGACCAGCAGGTCTGCGCCGCCGCCGGCATCCCCGTGCTGGTCTCCGTCGACGACGCGGGCCGGTTCCTGCCGCTGTTCGACGAGCTCGGCGTCGCGGGTCAGCAGGTGTTCGACGCCAACAAGACCCTCGTGCAGCGTCTCCGTGCCGACGGCCGCCTCGTCCGTCTCGCGAGCTACGAGCACAGCTACCCGCACTGCTGGCGCTGCCGCAACCCGCTCATCTACAAGGCCGTGTCGAGCTGGTTCGTCCGCGTGACCGAGTTCCGCGACCGCATGAGCGAGCTCAACCAGCAGATCACCTGGGTGCCCGAGAACGTCAAGGACGGTCAGTTCGGCAAGTGGGTGGGCGGCGCCCGCGACTGGTCGATCTCGCGCAACCGCTACTGGGGCTCGCCCATCCCGGTCTGGAAGAGCGACGACCCGGCCCACCCCCGGGTGGACGTCTACGGCTCGTTCGCCGAGCTCGAGGCCGACTTCGGTCGTCTGCCGCTCAACGAGCAGGGCGAGCCCGATCTGCACCGCCCCTACATCGACGACCTCACCCGTCCGAACCCCGACGACCCCACCGGTCAGAGCACGATGCGTCGCATCGACGACGTCTTCGACGTCTGGTTCGACTCTGGCTCGATGCCCTTCGCGCAGGTGCACTACCCGTTCGAGAATCAGAGCTGGTTCGAGACGCACGCCCCGGCCGACTTCGTGGTCGAGTACATCGGCCAGACGCGCGGCTGGTTCTACGTGATGCACGCGCTGTCGACGGCGCTCTTCGATCGGCCCGCCTTCTCGAAGGTCATCAGCCACGGCATCGTGCTCGGCTCCGACGGTCAGAAGATGTCGAAGAGCCTCCGCAACTACCCCGACGTCAACGAGGTCTTCGATCGCGACGGCGCCGACGCCATGCGGTGGTTCCTGATGTCGAGCTCGGTGATCCGCGGCGGCAATCTCGTCGTGACCGAAGAGGGCATCCGCGAGGGCGTCCGGCAGTTCCTCCTCCCGCTCTGGAGCACCTACTACTTCTTCACCCTCTACGCGAACGCGGCCGACGCCGACGGTTCAGGAGGTGCGGGTCGCCACGTCGCCGACGGCTACGTCGCGAAGTGGCGCACCGACTCGCGCGACGTGCTCGACCGCTACCTGCTCGCGAAGACGCGCCTCCTCGTCACCGACGTCGAGCGGCACCTGGACGCGCTCGACTCGCCTCTCGCGGCGGCGGCGCTCCGCGACTTCGCCGACGTGCTGACCAACTGGTACGTGCGCCGCTCGCGCGACCGCTTCTGGTCGGGCGACGACCACGACGCGTTCGACACGCTGTACACGGTGCTCGAGACGGTCACCCGGGTGGCCGCGCCCCTGGCCCCGCTGGTCGCGGAGGAGATCTGGAAGGGTCTCACCGGGGGTCGCAGCGTGCACCTGACCGACTGGCCCGACGCGTCGGCGTTCCCGGCCGACGACGCCCTGGTCGAGGCCATGGACTCGGTGCGCGAGATCGCCTCGTCGGGTCTCGCTCTCCGCAAGTCGACCGGTCTGCGGGTGCGTCTGCCTCTCGCGCGTCTCACGGTGGTGGCACTCGACCCCGCCGCCCTCGAGCCGTTCGCGTCGATCCTCCGGGACGAGCTGAACGTCAAGTCGGTCGCGCTCACCCCCCTGACCGAAGAGAGCCTCGGCGACTACGGCGTGACCCGCAAGCTGACGGTCAACGCCCGCGCCGCGGGCCCCCGCATCGGCAAGCAGGTGCAGCAGGTCATCCCGGCCGCCAAGAAGGGCGACTGGCAGCCCGTCGGCGAGAACGTCGTCGTGGGCGGCATCGAACTGCTGCCGGGCGAGTTCACGCTCGAGCTGGCGGTCGCCGACGCGGCCGCGGCCATCGGCTTCGTCGGCGACGGCGGCTTCGTGCTGCTCGACACCGCGACGACGCCCGAGCTCGAGGCGGAGGGGCTCGCCCGCGACGTCGTCCGCGCCGTGCAGCAGGCCCGGAAGAACACCGGGCTCGACGTGAGCGACCGCGTGGTGACGACCCTGGGCGTCGACGACGCCGGGGCCGACGCCGTCGAGACCCATCGCGACCTGATCCAGGCCGAGACCCTGACCACCGAGCTCGTGATCGACCGACGGAGCGACCTCGCCGACCGCGTCGACGCCGTCGCCGTCGGCGCGGGCTCGGCCGTGACCGTGGAGGTGCGACGCGCATGACCCCGAAGAAGAGCAAGAACCCCGAGCCCGCCGACGACGGCGGCGAGTTCGCCGCCGAGGCCGCCCGCGTCCACGACGAGCTGCTCGCGCGGGTCGGCGAGCAGGCGCCCGAGCCCCGGCTCGGTGCGACCCGCCGGGCCGCCGAGCTGCTCGGCGACCCGCAGCGCGCCTACCCGGTGATCCACATCACGGGCACGAACGGCAAGACGTCGACCTCGCGGATGATCGAGAGCATCCTCCGCTCGTACGGTCTGCGCACCGGCCTGCTGACCAGCCCGCACCTCGTCCGGCTGAACGAGCGCATCATGATCGACGGTGAGCCGATCAGCGACGAGCGGCTCGTCGCCAACTGGGACGACATCCAGCCCTATCTCGCCATGGTCGACGCCGAGCTCGGCGCCGCCGGCGACCAGGCGCTGACGTTCTTCGAGGCGCTCACGGTGCTCGCCTTCGCCTGCTTCGCCGACGCGCCGGCCGACGTCGTCGTGCTCGAGGTGGGCATGGGCGGCGAGTGGGACAGCACGAACGTGGCGGACGGTCAGGTGGCCGTCTTCACGCCCATCGCACTCGACCACCAGAACCGGCTCGGCTCGACGGTCGAGGCCATCGCCCGCACCAAGTCGGGCATCGTCAAGCCCTCCGCGTCGGTGGTCAGCGCCTCGCAGGTGCCCGAGGCCCTGGCCGAGCTCGAGCGCGCGGTCGAGCTGACCGAGTCGACGCTGGCCGTCGAGGGCGTCGGCTTCGGCGTCGAGTCGACGACCGTGGCCGTCGGCGGACAGGTCGTGTCGATCCGCGGTCTCGCGGGGCGGTACCCCGACCTCGTGCTGCCGCTCTTCGGCGACCACCAGGCTCAGAACGCCGCCGTCGCCGTCGCGGCGGTCGAGTCGTTCCTCGGCAGCGGCAGCCAGGCGCTCGACCTCGACGTGCTCTCCGACGGGCTCGCCCAGGTGACGTCGCCGGGTCGACTGCAGATCGTCGCCAACGATCCGACCATCCTGGTCGACGCGGCTCACAACCCCCATGGCGCCCGAGCCCTCGCCAAGGCGATCGAGGCGTACTTCCCGTTCGGTCGCGTCGTCGCCGTCCTCGCCGTGCTGACCGACAAGGACGCGACCGGCATCATCCGGGCGCTGTCGGGCACGGTGCAGCAGTTCGTCGTCACCCAGTCCGACTCCGACCGCTCCGTCCCCGCCGACGAGCTCGCGGCCGTCGCCGTCAAGGTCGTGGGCGCCGACCGGGTCGTCGTCGAGACCGATCTCGCGGCCGCGCTCCGCACCGCCCGCGACCTCGCCGACGAGACCGAGGGCGACCGCCCCGGCGGCGTCGTCGTGACGGGGTCGATCACCCTGGTCGGAGACGTCCTCGCGCTCGCGCAGGGCCCGGAGGGGCTCTCATGACCACGGTGCCGCCTCCCGACGAGGGCGCCGCAGCCCCGGGTCGCGCCCGCCGCCGACGCGGTGCGGCCGAGAGCCTGCTCTCGATCGTGCTGGTGCTCGAGGCCATGTCGATGTTCTTCGTCATGCTCGTGGTCAACGGCCGCGATCTGCTGCCCACGGGCGTCGCCTTCGGCGGCGGTCTGGCCGCCATCGTCGTCATGCTGCTCGTCTCGCGCGTGCTGCGCCACCGCTGGGGCATCGTGCTCGGCTGGATCGTGCAGGCGGGTCTCATCGCCTGCGGGCTGCTCGACCCGGTCATGTACGTCGTCGCGGGCGTGTTCGTCGCCCTGTGGACGTACTGCCTGGTGAAGGGCACGCAGCTCGACCGGCTGAACGCGGCGCGCTACGGCGACCCCGCCGGGACGGCCTGACCCGCGCCTCCTCGGCCCTCGCGCCTCGGCCGCGACCCAGCGAGCCGACCCCCCCCGACTTCCCCCGTCCCCGACATGAAGGAGCACCTGTGACCGCCCTCGAAGAAACCCTCGTCCTCGTCAAGCCCGACGGCGTGGCCCGCGGCCTGACCGGCGAGATCCTCCGCCGCATCGAGGCGAAGGGCTACGCCCTCGTCGACATCCGACTCGTGCAGGCCGACCGCGACCTGCTCGCCGCCCACTACGAGGAGCACGTCGGCAAGCCGTTCTACGAGCCCCTCGTCGAGTTCATGCAGAGCGGACCCACCGTCGCGATCCGCGTCGCCGGCAACTCGGTCATCGCCGGCTTCCGCTCGCTGGCGGGCACCACCGACCCGACCACCGCAGCACCCGGCACCATCCGCGGCGACCTCGGCCGCGACTGGGGCCTCAAGGTGCAGCAGAACCTCGTGCACGGCAGCGATTCGGCCGAGTCGGCCGCGCGCGAGCTGGCGCTCTGGTTCTGACGACCCCGAGAACGCACCGAGCGTGAACGGACGGGCCCGCGCCTCCTGATCGAGGAGGCGCGGGCCCGTCGTCCGTGCCGGGTGCGGTGGTCAGGGGGTCGGCGTGGCCGTCGACTCCGTGCCGCCGGTCGAGGTGTCCGCCGTGGAGGCGCCGCTCGCGACCTCGGCGACGAACTGCGCGAAGACGGTCGGGTCGGTCAGCGACCCGCCGTACTTCTGACCGTTGACCAGGATGGTCGGGGTGCCCGTCACCTTCGGCTCGTCGGAGTTCGGCAGCGGGTCGTTCAGCGCCCGCTCGGTGGCCGAGGCGACCCAGTCGTCGAACTCGCCGCCGGTGATGCAGCCGGCGATGCCCGGGTCGTCGGCTCCGGCCCCCTCGACCAGCGACACCAGCTCGGCGTCGGTCAGCCCGCTGGTGTTCTCGGCGGGCTGCTGCGCGAAGAGGGCCGTGTTGACGTCGAGTGCGGCGTCGGGGTCGTAGTTCGCGACGCAGGCGAACGCGTTGGCCGACCGGGTCGAGTACTTGGTGCCGAGCGAGGCGTTGTCAAGGAACCCCAGGGGGTGGATCTCGAGGTCGACGTCGCCCTGCGAGACCCAGGTCGTCAGTTGCTCGGCGTTGGCGGTGTCGAACTGACCGCAGTAGGGGCACAGGTAGTCGAGGTAGACGACGATGCTCGGCTTCTCGGCCGTGCCCGCCGTCGAGGCGACGGGCTCGGCGTCGGCCTCGAGCGCGTCGGTCGTGACGGCCGAGACGCTCGTGCCGTCGCCCGAGAGGACGAGGCCGTCGCTCGCCATGTTGAGCGGACCGGGGCCGGCGGGCGCGAGCGACCGGGTGATCACCAGGGCGATGACCCCGATGACGGCGAGCACCCCGACGACCAGACCGCCCTGGGCGAACCACCTGTTGCGACGGCGGCGTCTCGCCTCGGTCTCGCGGGTGATCCGCGCCTTCTCGCGCGCGGCGTCACGACGCTCGCGCTTGGTGTCTCCGGTGCCGGGTGACGGCGTCATCGCTCCTCGATTCTCGTTCGGGTACCGGCGAGTCTCGCTCGCGCGTCGAAGAGGAGGCTGAGAGCGGAGCGGGTCAGAAGAGCGTCGACAGCAGCAGGGGGAACTGCACCACGATCACGGTCGCGACGACGATGTAGTTCAGGGCGGGCAGCACCCACGAGTACGGCAGGAGGCGCGCTGCGGCCCTCTGCACGCCGCTGCCCGTCGGAGCGGTGACGCCACGGGCCAGACCCCACACCGTCGTGATCCAGAAGAGCGGGATGGTCACCGACCAGACGAGCATGCACCAGGGGCAGAGCGCGCCGATGACGAAGACCGTCTGGGTGAAGAGCCAGGTGATAAAGACCCAGGCCAGGAACGTGCCGGCCGTGAAGGCGATCCAGAACCAGCGGGCGAACCGCGCACCGGCGAGCAGGGCGACGCCGACCGCGATCGGGGCGACGAAGCCGATCAGGCCGATGATCGGGTTGGGGAACCCGAACAGCGACGCCTGGGCGCTCTCGATGACGGGGGAGCAGCCGACGAAGGGATTGACGTCGCAGCCGAGCGCCTCGGTCGGGTTCTCGAGCAGTCGGAACTTGTCGAGAGTCAGGGCGAAGGCGCCCATCAGTCCGACGACGCCCGCGACGATCAGCAGGACGGCCGTCACGACGGGCGTCCGGCCGGTGGGGAGGGTGCGCGGTGGGGTCTGCGAGGTCGTCACATCGGGAATCATTCCACGCTCCGATGGGTGGTCACGGGCTGAGCATGCGATAATCGCTTCAGTCGCAGGGTGACAGCCTCGCGATCGAGACTTGCCGGGCCGTGTCGACCCCGCGATCCCCTCCGGGGCGATCGTGCGGGTGCGACGGAAACCGGGCCGGGGCGCAGTCGCCCCTCGTCGGATGGCCAGTTCCGAACAGCAACGAAGAACCGCACGACGACGAACGACACGACGGCCGCGATCGCAGAGACGATCGGCCCCGTGACCGAACGCCGCGTGACCGACACCGCGCGTCGTGAGAGGACGCGGTGACCGGGGCAGGCGCAGGGCGCCGCCCGATCACGACATGAGACCACCCGCCGACGGCTCGACCTCGGCGGGGCGAGGAGCGCACCACCCGTGGTGAACAACAGAGACGACACCAGCAACGAGACCGGTCCGAAGAAGCGACGCGGCCTGTTCAGCGGGCTCCGCGCCCGCCAGGCCGCCGCACCGGTGGAGCGACGCGCCCTGGCGGCCTCGCCGCCCGCCGCCGACAGCACCCTCCGGACCACCCGACGAGACGACGCCCAGGAGGCATCAGCCGTGACCAACGAGAACGAGGTCCCGGTGCAGCCGGCGACCACCCAGCCCGAGACCACGACCGACACCCCGATCGAGTCCCTGGTCGACCCGACCGCGGTCGACGACCCCACCGAGACCACCCCGGTCGAGCGCGCCGACGCGGCCGTCGCCGCGGCGGAGGCGGTGCGCCAGAGCGAAGAGGCCCCGTCGTCGCCCATCCCGGCGCAGCTGACGACCACCAGCCTGATCTTCCACGCCCCCGAGATCGTGCCGCTGCCGGCACGACCCGGTCGACGTCGGTCCGACCGCGACGACGAGGGCTACGACGGCTACGACGACGCGGACGAGTCCGACGACGACGGCTACGACGGCGACGACGAGCCGCAGCAGCCGAGTTCGCGCCGCCGGTCGCGTGGCCGCTCGCACGACCGCGAGGAGCGCGACTCCGAGCAGCGTCAGCAGTCCGACCGCGCCCCGCGCGAGCGCCCGCAGCGCCAGGCCGAGCTCATCACCGAGCCGCAGCGCATCAAGGGCTCGACCCGTCTCGAGGCCAAGAAGCAGCGTCGCCGCGATGGTCGCGACGCCGGTCGCCGCCGCACGGTCATCACCGAGGCCGAGTTCCTCGCCCGTCGCGAGTCCGTCGACCGCAAGATGATCGTCCGCTCGTCGGGCGACCGCATCGAGATCGGCGTGATGGAGGACGGCACGCTCGCCGAGCACTACGTCGCCAAGGCGCAGAACGTGTCGCTGATCGGCAACGTCTACCTCGGACGCGTGCAGAACGTGCTCCCCTCGATGGAGGCCGCGTTCGTCGACATCGGACGCGGGCGCAACGCCGTGCTCTACTCCGGCGAGGTCGACTGGGACAGCCTCTCGAACGGCAACCAGCCCCGCCGCATCGAGCTGGCCCTCAAGCCCGGCGACCGCGTGCTCGTCCAGGTCACCAAAGACCCGGTCGGCCACAAGGGAGCCCGCCTCACCAGCCAGATCTCGCTGCCCGGCCGCTACCTGGTCTACGTGCCCAACGGCTCGATGAACGGCATCAGCCGCAAGCTGCCCGACACCGAGCGCGCCCGCCTGAAGAAGATCCTCAAAGAGGCCCTGCCGGAGAACACCGGCGTCATCGTGCGCACCGCCGCCGAGGGCGCCACCGAAGAGCAGCTGACCCTCGACGTCAAGCGCCTGCTGAACCAGTGGGCCGACATCGAGAAGAAGGTCGAGGTCGGCAACGCGCCGAACCAGCTGCACTCCGAGCCCGACCTGCTGATCAAGATCGTCCGCGACGTCTTCAACGAGGACTTCCACGAGATGGTCATCGACGGCGACGAGGCGTTCGACACCCTGCAGTCGTACCTCGCGGCGGTCGCGCCCGACCTGATGGACCGCGTCAAGCGCTACGAGGGCGAGAAGGACGCCTTCGACGAGTACCGCCTCAACGAGCAGATCGAGAAGGCGCTCGACCGCAAGGTCTGGCTGCCCTCCGGCGGCTCGCTGGTCATCGACCGCACCGAGGCCATGACCGTCGTCGACGTCAACACCGGCAAGTTCGTGGGCTCGGGCGGCAACCTCGAAGAGACGGTCACGAAGAACAACCTCGAGGCGGCCGAAGAGATCGTCCGCCAGCTGCGTCTGCGCGACATCGGCGGGATCATCGTCGTCGACTTCATCGACATGGTGCTCGAGTCGAACCGCGACCTCGTGCTGCGTCGACTGGTCGAGTGCCTGAGCCGCGACCGCACGAAGCACCAGGTGGCCGAGGTCACCTCGCTGGGTCTCGTCCAGATGACGCGCAAGAAGCTGGGCCTCGGTCTGGCCGAGTCGTTCTCCGAGGCCGGCAGCGCCGCTCGCGTCCAGGAGCAGCAGCCGCAGGGCCGGGGCAAGAACGACCAGCAGCGTCGCCGAGGAGGCGCGGCGCAGCCCGCCAAGTCGGGTGGCGGCGGCCAGAACCAGGGCAACGGCGGCGCCGCGGGTCGTGGCGGCTCGGCTGCGCCGGCGGCGTCCGGGCCCTCGACGGGGACCCACGCCATCACCGAGGACGTCAAGAACGCCCTGTCGCGCATCGCGGCGTCGACCATCGCCCACGCCGAGGACGGCGACCGCAGCACCGACTCCGCGACGGAGGCGGCTGCGGCCGTCGAGGCCGCGATCGACGCAGCGGCCTCCGCGGCGGTCACGCCGCCGGCCGGCGACGAGTCGTCCACCGACGACTCGTCGACCTCGGGAGACGAGCCGAAGCGCGGTCGAGGCGCCCGCAAGGGTCGACGCGGCGGACGCGCGTCGTCCCGCGACGAGGCGACGACCTCCGAGTCGTCCGCCGCCTCGCCCGACGAGGCCTCGACCGACGCCGGCTCGTCGCCGATCGTCGAGGTCGACAGCACCGTCCGCGCCACGGTCGTGGTGCCGCCCGCCACGGCGCCCGAGCCCCAGGCCCCCGCCGCCGACAAGGTCGAGCGCAGCACCGAGCCCCGCCGGTCGCGGGCCACGGTGTCGACGCCCGACGCGACCGTCGCGATCCTCGACATCCCGGTCGCGACGACCCGACGCGAGCCGCGTCGGATCAGCAAGGACGACGCCGAGCAGCTGCTCGACTCCGTCCTCGGCGCGCTGCCCGAGCCGAAGCAGCCCGGCCAGGGGCGCGGTCGTTCGCGCCGCGCCTCCAGCTCGGGCACGGCACCGGCGTCGGCGCCGACCGCCGCGCCGACCGAGTCGGGCCCGTTCATCCTCGGAGTGGGTGTCAGCTCCGACGACCTCTGAGTCGTCTAGGGTGTCTGCGTGACTCCGACCCAGCCCGGAACCCCGACCGTCAGGTCGAGGTTCCGGGCTGTCGTCGTCTCGACCCGCAGCGCCGAGGGCCGCGAGTCGTTCCTCATCGCCGCGGCCGCTCTCGGCGTGCTGCTCGTCGTCCGTTTCGCACTCGGTCTGCTCGCCCTCGTCGGGTCGGCCATCGGCTTCTCGGCGACGGCCTTCCCGAGCGGTTTCGCGGCGACCCCCGTGGGGCAGTTCCTCGGCGGCTTCGTCCTCTACCCGTTCCCGTTCTACCTGGCCGCCTTCGCCGTCCTCGTGCTCGTGCGGCCGATCAGGGCGCGCGACGGCCTCGACGTCGTGCTGCGCAGCACGCTCGTCGCCGGTCTCGCCGGCACGGCCGCGCTCATCCTGGTGGGCGTCGCGCCGGGCGTGGCGCTGTCGCGGGAGGGCGGAACCTGGGTCAATCTGGCCCTGTACCTGACGACCATCCCGCTGTCGGCGGGCGTGGTGGACACGGCCGTTCTCGTGCTCGGCGGAGTGCTGGCCCGGTCGTGGCTGCGTGGGGGAGACCCCGCATCCCCGTCGCGCGATGGCGAGAGCGACGCCCGCGCGACCGACCACGAGACGGACGTCGACGTCGATCGCTCGGCGGCCGCTCCCGCCGAGGCGGCCCTGCCCGTCGACGGGTCCGCACCGGGGCGGGTCGTCCCGGCCGCGCCCACCGCGCCTCCTTCGTCCGACGACTGGACGCGCTACGCGCCTCCGCCCGCCCGTGACGAGTCCGGCCGGTGACGGCTCCCCTCCGCGAACGCCATCTCGTCGACCACACGGTCGACGGTCCGGTCCGTCGTCGCCGCTCTCCACGCAGTCGTCTGCTCGCCGTCGGCGCGGCCGTCGCGCTCGTCCTCGTCGCCGTCCGCCTGGTCACACCGGCCCTCGGCCCCGGCCTCCTGCCGAACACCCTGCAGGACTTCGTCACGCTCACGATCTCGGTCATCGTCGAGTCGATGCCGTTCGTGCTGCTCGGCATCGTCCTGTCGATCGTCGTGCAGGTCTGGCTGCCTCAGGCGTTCTTCACGTCGTGGCTGCCGAAGCGTCCGCTGCCGCGTCGGGCGGTCATCTCGTTCCTCGGGATGTTCCTGCCGGTCTGCGAATGCGGCAACGTGCCCCTGGCCCGTGGTCTCGTGCTCAAGGGCTTCACGGTGTCCGAGTCGATGACCTTCCTCCTCGCGGCGCCGATCCTCAACCCCATCACGATCATCACCACCCACCAGGCGTTCGGCTGGGACGGCGGGATCCTCGTCGCACGTCTCGTCGGCGGTTTCGTGATCGCGAACCTGATCGGCTGGCTGTTCAGCAAGCACCCCGATCCCGAGAGCCTCCTGACCTCGTCGTTCGCGGCCGAGTGCGCCGTCGCCGACGACCACGGTCACGGGGTGAGCCGCCTGTCGCAGAGCGTCGACCTGTTCCGTCGCGAGATGTCGACCATGATGCCGGCGCTCTTCATCGGGGCGGCGATCGCGGGGGCCATCCAGACGGCGGTGCCGCGCTCGGTGCTCGTCACCCTCGGCAGCAACCCCGTCTGGTCGGTGCTGGCCATGATGCTGCTGGCCTTCGTGATCTCGATCTGCTCCAACGTCGACGCCTTCTTCGTCCTGCCCTTCGCCTCGACCTTCATGCCGGGCGGCATCGCCGCGTTCCTCGTCTTCGGGCCGATCATCGACGTCAAGATGCTCGCGCTGCTGCGGACGACGTACCGGCCCCGCGTCCTGGCCCAATTGACCCTCGTGGTGGCGCTCACCAGCGCCGCCATCGGACTGGTGGTGAACTTCCTTGCGTGATCGACTCCCGTCCCTGCGACGCTCTCCGGCTCGTCTGGCCGACCGATGGCAGGGCGTGCTCCTGACCCTCGTCGTGGGCGTCGCGACCCTGTGGCTCGCGGCCACGGGGCAGCTCATCCTGTACATCCACCCGCGGTACGTCGTCTTCACGGTCATCATGATCGCCATCGGCATGGTGCTGTCGATCGGCGTGCTCGCGCTCGCCCCCGCCCGGGGCGACGACGACGATCACGACCACCCGGGTGGGCACGACCACGACGACGATCCCGCTGCGGCCCTGCGCCCCCGCCGGCCACGGCGTGGTCGCGCCGCGGCCCGCGGCATCGCCGTCGGCGCGGGCGCGCTCGTGACGATCGTCATGGCCGTCGCCCTCGTCGCCCTGCCCCCGGCGACCCTCACCAGCGCCACGGCCGGGCAGCGCGACGTGAACTCGTCGACCGCCGCGCTCGACGGCACCAGCGTCGACGACGCGACGGGCGCCTCCGACGAGACCTACGCGTCGTTCTCGATCCTCGACTGGGCCGGTCTGCTGCGGCAGACCACCGATCTCTCGTTCTACCAGGGCAAGACCGCCGACCTGGTCGGCTTCGTCGTGCCGTCGGGCGACGACCCCGACGTGTTCTACGTGTCGCGGTTCATCATCACCTGCTGCGCCGTCGACGCGCAGCCCGTGGGCGTGCCCGTGTACCTCCCCGACTGGCGCGAGCAGGTCGACGCCGACGACTGGATCGACGTCTCCGGCGGATTCCAGGCGAACCAGAGCGGTGCGACCGACGACCCGATCGCCCTCGTGCCCGACGAACTCGAGAAGGTCGGCCAACCGCGTGACCCCTACCTCTACTGACCGCTGGTCGGCGGAGCGCGAGCGGGCCCACGACGAGGGCGCCGGTCTCGACCAGGCCGACCTCTCGCGACGGCAGGGGCGTCGATTCGTCGCCGTCGTGATCGTGCTCGCGGTCGTCTGCACGATCTTCGGCGTCCTGACCCACCTGCAGGGTCCGAAGTTGACCGAGACGCAGATCGACGAGACCGCCGTGGTGGCGCAGTCGGGTCAGCAGCTGCGCCTGTTCGCCAACCAGGTGCTGGCCCACGTCGACGCCGACCAGGTCGAGGTGTCTCCGGCCGCGCCGCACACCGTCTCGACCTCGGGCGACGTCATCGCGGTGCAGTTCACCGACCGGCTGAGATACGGCACCGAGTACACCGTGACGGTCGACGGCGTCTCGAGCGTCTACCAGGCCCAGCCGTCGACCCTGACGACGACCTTCAGCACCGCGGCGGCCCAGACCTATCGCATCGTCCACGGGGCGGACGGCGCCGACGACCGCATCGAGCGGGCCCCGCTGACCGGCGGCGCCGATCGCACCATCGTCTATCAGGCCGCGCGCATCCAGGCCTTCGAGGTCTTCGACACGGCGGTCGCGGTCGTGACCGACGACGGCACCACCTCGACGCTCAGCCTGGTCTCTCCCGACGGGGTGGCGGTGGAGACCCTTCCGCTGCCCGACGGCCCGGGGCTGATCACCCGCTTCGGCGCGGACGCCGCCTCCACGACCATCGCCTTCTCGTGGCGGCCGCAGGGCTCCGAGACCGACACCCTGTACACGCTGCCCCTCCAGGGCCAGCGCGCCGTGACCCCGGTGCAGTCCATCGCCGGGGAGCCCATCACCGTGCTCGACTGGTTCTTCGTGCCGGGCCGGGCCACGGTCGTGGTCCAGTCGGCGGACGAGACCGTCGCGGCGTTCGATCTGACCGGCGCCGCGCCTCCTCGGCCCTACGGCACCTTCGTCTCGCTGCAGGGCGTCGCGCTCGACGGCGGCACCTTCGTGGCGGCGACGGCGCTGCAGTCGTCGCGGGTCGACCTCGACACGGGTGAGCAGACGCCGATCCCGTTCTCGGCGGTCGAGGGCGGCACGCCGTTCCGCGGCGAGCTGGTCGCCGTGGGCGAGACGACCTACGTGCAGCAGGTCGCGGTCCCGGCCGCCGACGGGAGCTCGTATCGCAACATCGTGGTCGTCGACGACCTGAAGGACGCGCGGGCCCTGTACGAGCCGTCGGCCGTCGGGACGACCATCGAGGGCTTCTCCGTCTCGCCCAACGGGCAGTACCTCGCGGTCGAGACGGCCGAGGCGACGGCGGAGACCGACTTCAGCTACACCATCGATCCCGTGCCGACCACGGTGACGACGACCATCGTCGACATCTCGACGGGCGGCGTGGTGGCGAGCTTCGCGGGGCACTCCACCGCCTGGTGACCGGGTCGGTCGAGCCGTCGGTCCCTCAGGCGGTCAGGCCCCGCTTGACGCGCTGGGACACACGCAGCCCGCTGCTCTCGAGGCGCCGGGCGAGCTCGAGACCGCTGATCGGACGGGCGCCCGCCTCGATCAGGTCGGCGCAGCGCGAGAGGGGGACGTCGTAGTGATCGTGGTCGAAGCCGCGCCGGGGGATGCCGTTCGCGGCGGCGAAGCGGTGCAGCTCGTCGTACGACTCGTCGCTGACGAGGTGGGCCCAGACGGTGTCGTGGGCCGGCCACACGGGGTCGTCGATCAAGATGGTCACAGGCACACGGTAGTCCGAGTGCGTTGACGGCGGCCGAAGCCGCCGTGTAATCTAAGCGGTTGGTACGCATCGGCCCACGACCACGTCGTCGGCCCTCCGCGACGAACGGCCGCCGGGCTCAGGCTCCGCCGTCCGCCACCGCACGAACCGTGCGACGAGGCGGCCCCTCGTACATCCCCTGAGACATTAAGGAACACACATGGTCTACGCAGTCGTGCGCGCCGGTGGTCGGCAAGAGAAGGTCGAGGTCGGCACGATCGTCACCCTCGATCGACTGAAGGCCGACACCGGCGACAGCATCACCCTCGCCCCGGTCCTCCACGTCGACGGCGACACGATCCTCTCGACCGCCGACGCCCTGTCGAAGATCACGGTGACCGCCGAGGTCCTCGGCGATCTGCGCGGCCCGAAGATCGTCATCCAGAACTACAAGAACAAGACCGGGTACAAGCGTCGCATGGGCTTCCGTGCCGACCTCACCCGCGTCAAGATCACCTCGATCAAGTAAGGGGCCCCGCAGATGGCACACAAGAAGGGCGCATCGTCCACCCGTAACGGACGCGACTCGAACGCTCAGCGCCTCGGCGTGAAGCGCTTCGGCGGCCAGGTCGTCCTCGCCGGCGAGATCATCGTCCGCCAGCGCGGCACCCACTTCCACCCCGGCGCCAACGTCGGCCGCGGCGGCGACGACACCCTCTTCGCCCTCGCACCCGGCTCCGTCGAGTTCGGCAACAAGGGCGGCCGCAAGGTCGTCAACATCGTCGCCGGCGCCTGAGCCTCCTCCGCGAGGCGCGGCACCAGCTGCGACACACCGTATGGGCGAGCGTTGCTCGCCCATACGTGTTCGACCCGGGAGTCCATCCCCGGCCCCCGAGAACTGAAATGACTGCACACCCATGGCCACATTCGTCGACCACGTCACCCTGCACCTCCGCGCCGGCAACGGCGGCAACGGCTGCGTCTCCGTCAAGCGCGAGAAGTTCAAACCCCTCGCCGGCCCCGACGGCGGCAACGGCGGGCACGGCGGCGACATCGTGCTGGTCAGCGACACCGGCGTCACGACGCTGCTCGGCTTCCACCGCGCGCCGCACCGTTCGAGCGAGAACGGCGGCTTCGGCATGGGCGACCACCGAAGCGGCACGAACGGCGAGCTGCTCGAGCTGACCGTGCCGGTCGGAACGGTGGTCAAGTCCGAAGACGGCACCGAGCTGATCGACATGGTCGAGCCCGGCATGCGCTTCGTCGCCGCGCAGGGCGGCATCGGCGGCCTCGGCAACGCGGCGCTGTCGTCGACCAAGCGCAAGGCCCCCGGCTTCGCGCTGCTCGGCACGCCCGGCTGGCAGGGCGACGTGCTGCTCGAGCTCAAGGTCGTGGCCGACATCGCGCTGGTGGGCTACCCGTCGGCCGGCAAGTCGAGCCTCGTGGCCGCGCTCTCGGCGGCGAAGCCCAAGATCGCCGACTACCCGTTCACGACGCTGCACCCGAACCTCGGCGTGGTCGAGTCGGGCGAGACGCGCTACACCGTCGCCGACGTCCCCGGTCTCATCGAGGGCGCGAGCGAGGGCAAGGGGCTCGGTCTCGAGTTCCTCCGCCACGTCGAGCGCTGCTCGGCCCTGCTGCACGTGCTCGACTGCGCGACCCTCGACCCCGGCCGCGACCCGCTGACCGACCTCGAGATCATCCTCGGCGAGCTCGAGGCGTACCCGGTGCCCGAGGGGCAGCTGCCCCTGCTCGAGCGCCCGCAGCTGATCGCACTCAACAAGGTCGACGTCCCCGACGGCCGCGAGCTCGCCGACTTCGTCACGCCCGAGCTCGAGGCGCGCGGCTACAAGGTCTTCGAGATCTCGGCGGTGAGCCACGAGGGTCTCCGCAACCTCTCGTTCGCGCTGGCCGAGGTGGTCGAGACCAGCCGGGCCGAGATCGCCGCCCGACCCGCGCCTCCGCGGCTCGTCATGCGACCGCGCGCCGTCAACGAGAAGCCGTTCGTCATCCGGGTCGAGGGCGGCACGTACGGCAACGTCTACCGCATCCTGGGCGAGAAGCCGCAGCGCTGGGTGGTGCAGACCGACTTCAACAACGAGGAGGCCGTCGGCTACCTGGCCGACCGGCTCAACACGATCGGCGTCGAGGACGCCCTGTTCAAGGCCGGCGCTCAGGCCGGTTCGACGGTCGTCATCGGGCCCGAGGGCGGCATCGTCTTCGACTGGGAGCCGACCCTCACGTCGACCGCCGAGCTGATGACCAGCGCGCGCGGCACCGACCCGCGTCTGATCAAGAACGACCGCCCGACGCGCAACCAGCGCCGCGAGGAGTACTTCGAGCGGATGGACGCCAAGGCCGAGGCCCGCGCCGAGCTGCAGCGCGAGCGCGCGTCGGGCATCTGGACGGACGACGAGGGCTTCCTCGTGAAAGAGGGCGACGACAAGGCATGAGCGACACGGCGTCGTCGGCGGACCGCCGTGAGGGCCCCCGGGTGACCGACCGGGCCGGCATCGCGTCGGCTCGGCGCATCGTCGTCAAGGTCGGCTCGTCGTCGATCAGCGGCGACAACGCCGGTCAGATCGAGCCGCTCGTCGACGCCCTCGCGGCCGCCTACGGGCGGGGCGCGGAGATCGTGCTCGTCTCGTCGGGGGCGATCGCCACGGGCATGCCGCATCTGCGGCTCGACTCGCGACCGACCGATCTCGCGACCCAGCAGGCCGCGGCCGCCGTCGGGCAGAACGTCTTGATCTACCGCTACCAGCAGAGCCTCCGGCGGTACTCGATCGTCGCCGGACAGGTGCTGCTGACGGCCGGCGACATCCAGAACCCGACCCACCGGAGCAACGCCCAGCGGGCGATGTCGCGCCTGCTCGACCTGCGCATCCTGCCGATCGTCAACGAGAACGACACCGTCGCCACCCAGGAGATCCGCTTCGGCGACAACGACCGCCTCGCGGCCCTCGTCTCGAAGCTGATCGCCGCCGACGCCCTCGTGCTGCTCAGCGACGTCGACGCCCTCTACACCCGGCCGCCGCACGAGCCCGGAGCGGTGAAGATCACCGACGTGCCCTTCGGTGATCAGCTGACCGGCGTGACCTTCGGAGACGTCGGCGCCGCGGGCGTCGGCACGGGCGGGGCGGGCACCAAGGTGGCCGCCGCGCGCTACGCCGCCGAGGCGGGCACCCCGGTGCTCGTGACCTCGACGGCGAACGTCTCGCGGGCGCTGTCGGGCGACGACGTCGGCACGTTCTTCGAGGCTGCGCGACCGTAAGATCAGGGGCATGTCGCCCTCCGAAGTCGTCGCCCCCGCGTTCGTCGACAAGCTGACCGCGGCCCGGTCCGCGTCCGGCGTGCTGGCCACGGCGACGGCCGACGCGAAGAACGCGGCCCTCCGGGCCATCGCCCGTGCGCTCGTGGCGGCCGAGCCTCGCATCGTCGCCGCGAACGCCCTCGACCTCGAGGCGGCCGCCGAGGCCGGTCTGTCGGAGTCGCTGCGTGATCGTCTCCGCCTCGACGGCGATCGCCTCGGGGCGCTCGCCGCGGCCACCGTGCTCGTCGCGACCCTCGTCGACCCGATCGGCGAGACCGTCCGCGGGCGCGTGCTGCCGAACGGCCTCCGCCTCGACCAGGTCCGCGTCCCGTTCGGGGTGGTCGGCGCCATCTACGAGGCCCGGCCGAACGTCACCGTCGACATCGCCGCCCTCGCGCTGAAGAGCGGCAACGCGGCGGTCCTCCGGGGCGGCAGTGCGGCGCTCCACACGAACGCGGCCCTCGTCGAGATCGTGCAGGAGGCGCTGGTCGGGTCGGGTCTCCCCGCCGACTCGGTCGTCACCGTCGACGAATTCGGACGCGACGGCGCCGGCTGGCTGATGACGGCGCGCGGCCTGGTCGACGTGCTCGTCCCGCGGGGGAGCGCGCAGCTGATCACCACGGTGGTCGAACGCTCGACGGTGCCCGTGATCGAGACCGGGGCCGGTGTGGTGCACGTGTTCCTCGACGAGACGGCCGACGCCGCCATGAGCATCGACATCGTGCTCGACGCCAAGACGAGCCGGCCGAGCGTCTGCAACGCCCTCGAGACCCTGCTCGTGCACGAGTCCGCCGCCGAACGGCTGCTGCCGTCGATCGTCGCCGCCCTGCGCGAGGCCGGCGTCACCGTGCACGGCGACGAGCGGACCCGCGCGCTCGTCGCGGGCGTCGTGCCCGCGACGGACGACGACTGGGCGGCCGAGTACATGAGCCTCGACCTCGCCGTCGCCGTCGTCGCGGACCTCGACGCGGCCATGGCGCACATCGACCGCTGGTCGACGCGTCACACCGAGAGCATCGTCACCAACGACCACGCCAACGCCGAGAGGTTCCTGGCCGAGGTCGACAGCGCGGTGGTGATGGTCAACGCCTCGACGCGGTTCACCGACGGCGGCGAGTTCGGCTTCGGCGCCGAGGTGGGCATCTCGACCCAGAAGCTGCACGCCCGAGGGCCGATGGGACTCGGCGAGCTGACGAGCACCAAATGGATCGTGCGCGGCAGCGGCCAGGTGCGCGGCTAGACTGTCCCGGATCGTCCTCTCGAAACGGAGTACCCATGCTCGACGTCACACTGCTCGCCGCGGCCCACGAAGAACTCGCGCCCCTGCTGGCGCCCCCGGTCGTGATCTCGCTGGTGTTCGGCGTCTTCTTCCTGTTCCTCGGCTACGTCGTGTGGAGCTACCGCGACGTCGCGAACCGAAGCCCCCGCAAGGCGAAGACGCAGGAGCACAAGGCCGGGCCCATCGACGAATACGGCCACCCCGAATCGCACTGACGCGAGAGACGGACACCATGGTCGCGGCGGACAGCCCGATGTCGTCGTCGGGCGCGACGTCGACCGGTGACGAGCCGTCGGACGGAGGCGCGACCGAGTCGGTCCGTCGACCCCGCGTCGGCATCATGGGCGGCACGTTCGACCCCATCCACCACGGCCACCTCGTCGCCGCCAGCGAGGTGGCGTCGTCGTTCGACCTCGACGAGGTGCTGTTCGTCCCCACGGGTCAGCCCTACATGAAGACGGGTGTCACCGACGGCGAGCACCGGTACCTCATGACGGTGATCGCGACCGCGTCGAACCCGATGTTCACCGTCAGCCGACTCGACATCGACCGGCACGGGCCCACCTACACGATCGACACCCTGCGCGACGTCCGGGCCCGAAGACCCGACGCGCAGCTCTTCTTCATCACGGGCGCCGACGCCGTGGCGCAGATCCTCGACTGGAAGGACGTCCAGGAGCTCTGGGACCTCGCGCACTTCGTCGCGGTCTCCCGGCCGGGTCACGACCTCACCGTTTCCGGATTGCCCGAGAGCGACGTAAGCTTGCTCGAAGTCCCCGCGCTGGCCATCTCGTCGACCGACTGCCGCGCTCGGGTCGCCCGAGACTCCCCGGTCTGGTACCTGGTCCCCGACGGGGTCGTCCAGTACATCTCCAAGCACCACCTGTATCGGAGCGTTGCATGAGTTCGTCCGACGGCCAGCCGCCTCTCACCCGACGGCAGGTTCGAGACCTCGAGCGTGCGCGCGAGGCGGGCCAGGCGATCACCGGCGCCGTCCCCGTCGGCGCCCCGTCGTCGTCTCCGACCGCCGCTCCGGCGTCGATGCCGACGCCCGCCTCGGCTCCCGAGCCCTCGTCGGCTCCGAGTCCGGCGGCGCCCGCATCGGCTCCTGAGCTCGCATCGGCTCCTGAGCCCGCGTCGGCTCCCAGCCCGGACTCGGCTCCCGAGCCCGCAGTCGCGCCGGCGTCGGCTCCCGACCCCGTGTCGTCAGCCGACCAGGCGCCGGCCTCCGTCCCGGCCCCCGGCTCCGTCTCGTCGCCCGAGCGTGGACTCACACGTCGCGAGCTGCGGGCGCTCCGCGAGTCGCAGTCGGGCCGGTCCGCCGAGCCCGTGCCGCTCCAGGCTCCCGGGCCCGAGCCGCGCCGACCACTCTCCGAGGCGCTCAGCACCGTCGACGAGTTCATCGCGCCGGGTGGCGCATCGGGTGTCGGTGGCGACCACGACTCCTCCGTCGCCGACTCGTCCCCGCTCCCCACGCCCGCCGGTCAGAACCCGTCGGGGCCCGTCGACGGGGCGACCGACGGCGATGCCGACGACTCGACCCGCGCCTCCTCGGGGCAGACCCCCGCGCTGCGGCCCGCGTCGTTCGAACGCCGCGACGACTCCGCGCCGGCGGCTCCCGCCGCTGTGCGCCCGATCGTCCCGACCGTCCCCGCGTCGGCGCCCGAGTCGAACGGCCTCGTGCCGCCCGTCGGCCACTGGACGAGTCAGAGCGCAGCGCCCGACGACGAGACGGCTCCCGGTCGCGCGCTCGGCACGCACACCGGGCAGACGAACGCGCTGATCCTCACCGATCAGCAGATCGCCGACGTCACCGGGGCGCTCAACGCGACCGGCGAGATCATCATCACCGGGTCGATCGACCTGCCGCGGAGCCTCGGCGCGACGGGGTCGCAGGCCCGTGTCGACAACGCCGACATCGACCGCCTCCTCGAGCAGGGCGACGCCGAGAACGCCGAGACCGACGCCGTGCCCGTGCGGGCCAGTCGGGCCATCAGCACCCATACCTCGACCCGGGCCGTCGTGCTCGCGGCGTCGCAGCCGAAGTCGAGTCGACTGCCGTTGTTCCTCGGCATCGGCGGGGGCATCATCGGAGCAGGTATCATCGGAGTGGTCGTCGCGGGTTTCGCGACCGGCATCCTGGGTCAGTGACCCTCGTCATCCTCCGCACCACCGACACGTAAGGCATCCGTGACAGCCACTCCTCGCGCCATCGAGCTCCTGCAGATCGCGGCCCGCGCCGCCGACGACAAGCAGGCCGACGACCTCGTCGCGCTCGACGTCTCCGAGCCGCTGCCTCTGACCGACATCTTCCTGCTGGCCTCCGGTCGAAGCGAGCGCAACGTCGTCGCGATCGCCGGCGAGATCGAAGACAAGATGCTCGAGGCCGGCGTCAAGACGCTCCGTCGCGAGGGTCGCGCCGAAGGCCGGTGGATCCTCCTCGACTTCGGCGACATCGTCGCGCACGTGTTCCACGACGAAGACCGTCAGTACTACTCGCTCGAGCGTCTGTGGAGCGACTGCCCCACGATTCCGATCGAGCTGCCCGAGCCCGCTCAGAACGAGGCGTGACGCGCCCCGTCCCGTCGAACACCGAGAGGTGAACGAGACACCGCATCGCGGCGTGTCGTTCACCTCTCGCATGTCGCGGGCCGAATCCGCGACGGGCGGAGCGCGCCGAGGAGGCGCGGGGCGATGGTCGAGAAGGGCCGTGTTCAGCACCGCTCGATTTCTGTAGTAGGGTTGACGAGTTGCTTCGCAAGGGGCGCGACAAGCAAGACAATTGAACATGGGTCTGTGGCGCAGCTGGTAGCGCACCTGCATGGCATGCAGGGGGTCAGGGGTTCGAGTCCCCTCAGATCCACCAACACCGAAAGGCATCCGCTCAGCGGGTGCCTTTCGTCGTTTCACCACGGCGTCACCATTGCGCAGCCGGCGTCGCCCCCGATCTCTTTCTGGGAGCGCTCTGCATATCCGCTCCACGCCTCAGGGCGCGACGGTAGAACTGATGCATGAGCAACGACCAGCCCGGCACCGGCAGCACACCCGAACAGCACGCGACCCCTGCCTCCCACGAGCCGGACCCCCAGGCGCGACCCGAGGTGACCGCGCCCGCCCCCGACTCCCGTCCGCGACCGGCCTACGGCGAGTACGCGCCGACGCCCGCGGCCGGTTCCGAGCCGCAGCCCGGGCGGACTCCGACGACGCCGCAGCCCGGTCAGGCCCAGGTGCCCGGTTCATCCGCCCCTGCGGGCCCTGCTGCAGCTCCCGTCGCCGGGCGGCCGACGACCACCGAGGGCACCCCGGGCCCGCGCGGCACCGGGGCGTTCGCCGGCGCCGGTCACCCGCAGACGCTCGCGACGTTCTCCCGCTACGAAGACGCGCAGTCCGCGGTCGATCTGCTCTCGGACCAGGGGTTCCCGGTCGAGAGCGTCTCCATCGTGGGTCACGACATCCGCACCGTCGAGAACGTCTCCGGTCGTCTCACCAAGGGAGGGGCCGCCGCACGCGGCGCCGGGGGAGGTGCCTGGTTCGGGCTCTTCCTCGGTCTCCTCTTCGGTCTCTTCGCCACGAACGTCGCCTTCATCGGCATCCTGCTGATCGCCGTGGGCGGCGGCGCCCTCTGGGGTGCCCTCTGGGGCTTCGTCGGGCATGCGGCCCTGCGGGGACGTCGCGACTTCGCGTCGACCAAGACCATGGAGGCCGGCAGCTACGAGGTGCTCGTGCGCGGCGAGCTCGCGACGCAGGCGCACCAGCTGCTGTCTCAAGGTCGGGGCATGACGCCGTAGTCCGACCCATCGGCACCACAGGGCGGCCCGTCGCATCCGTGCGGCGGGCCGCTCGTGCGTCAGGACATCGCTTGGTGTGCGAATCATTGGTACACTAACTGATCGTGAGCCCGAGACGAGATGACCGCGAACCCCGCAGCTACGAGCACGGCAGCCGCTTCGGCGACCTGATCGAGGGGCTCAACCGGCGTCTGCGTCCGTACATCGGCGGGGCGCAGCTCGGGCTCAAGAACGAGGCGCCCCTCGTGCCGCCCGTCCACGGGGGAGCCTGCCCGCTCTGCGGCCACCCGATGGACGAGCACGTCGTCGACCGCTCCGGTGTGCGGACGATGCTGCACTGCCCGGCACCGCAGGCCGAGCGGTGACCACGCCCATCGCTCAGGCGGTGCCGACCGGCCCGCCCGCGGCCCAGCGTCCGGAGGTCGACCCGCTCGCCCTCGAGAGTCAGATCTGCTTCGCGCTCTCCGTCGCGTCCCGCAGCGTCGTCGCCGCCTACCGCCCGGTGCTCGAGCCGCTCGGGCTGACGCACCCCCAGTACCTCGTGATGCTCGCCCTCTGGCAGGGCCCCGCGCTCGCCCTCAAAGACCTGGCGACGGCGCTGCGTCTCGACCCCGGCACGCTCTCGCCGCTGGTCAAGCGGCTCGAGGCGCAGGGGCTCGTGACGAGGAGGCGCGGGTCGACGGACGAGCGCACGCTCGCCATCGCACTCACCCCCGCCGGTGCCGCCCTCCGGGCCGAGGCCGAGTCGATCCCGGCGCGGATGATGGAGCGCCTCGGGGTCGAGCGCGACGAGCTGGTGGTGCTGCACCGGACCATGTCGAAGCTGATCGCCGCGGCGGAGGGCTGACCCGCGCCTCCTCGGCGGGTGCTCTGTCGGTGCCTCCGGGGATGTCTCGGCGACGGGCTCAGCGGAGGGGCAGCGGTGCGTGCGCGTCGCGGGACCAGCTGACGGCGAGCGAGTCGTCGAGCGTGCGGATGGCGAGCTCGGAGCGGAGGGAGTCCTCGAAGTGACGCGCCGATCGCTCGTCGGCCACGACGACGTCGAGCCGCAGCGAGCCGACCTCGTCGGTCACGAGCACGGGGCCGTCGGAGAAGCGCACGAGGTACTGGTGCGCGGCGATCGGGAGGCTCTCGTAGTGGCTGCGGAGGCTGCGCTCGAGCAGGCGCACGGAGTCGCTGCCGGTGGTCGGCGTCACACGGGCGCTCATCGCGATCATGCGGGCATGCTGCCCTGCCGAGGCGTCCACGGGGTGAACGGGACGTGTCGGGCCGGCCGAGAGTCATCCGCGGGTGGGCGGGAGTCACCCGGTCCCCTTCTTGGGGGACCGGCTCCGCGGGCGATATCGTCGCCTCTGGCGGAACCCGAACCCGCCACCCGTCAGGAGAACACCCCCCATGAACCGACTCACCGGCATCGTCGCCGTGGCAGCGATCCTGTCTCTGGGGGTGGCGGCCCCGGCCGTCGCAGCCCCCTCGGGCACGAACAGCACCAGCAGCACGAGCAGCACCAGCAGTGCGAAGGGTTCGACCGGCCCGAAGACCGCGACCGGCCCGAAGGGCGCGACCGGCCCGAAGACCGCGACCGGCCCGAAGAAGAAGGCCGTCGTCAGGGCCCCCTCCGCCCCGCGGTCGGTCACGGCCACCGCAGTCGGGGCGACCTCCGTGGACATCGGCTGGAAGGCCCCGGCGTCGACCGGCTCGCCGGCCCTCGCGGGCTACTCGGTCACCCTCGTCTCGGTCGGCGGGCATGCCGTCGGGCGGACGATCCGGGTCGGCCCGACGGTGCGGACCGCTCGCATCACCGGGCTGACCCCCGGCAGTCGCGCGCGTCTCGAGGTCAGGGCGCGGAACGCGTCGGTCTCGAGCGTCGCCGCCGCGGTGTCGTTCACGCCCGCGACCGCGCCCGTCACCCCCGTGGACGAGGGGACCGCCGTCTTCGCCGTGACGAACGGACGCATCGTTGTGTTCCCGACCGTCGACTCGGCGCCCCTCGACGTCGCTGCGGCGCCGGCCGCACCCGGCGGCTACGACGTGGCCGCGAACGGCGACGTCACGGTGCTCGACTCGACGGCCGGCACTCTCGTCCGGTACCCCTCCACCCGGGCGGCCCCGGTCACCCTGGCCACCGGGCTGGCGGGCGCCGACGAGCTGCATGTGTCGCCGAAGGGCGTCGCGTACCTGCTCACCGCCTCGGGCTCGCTCGTCGAGTTCGGCGTCGACGGCACCCGCCGCACGGTCGCCGCGTCGTTCCCCTCGGCGCCCCTGCAGCTGACGGTGCGGGCGAACGGCGACGTCGTCGTGCTGTACACCAGCGTGCTGCGCACCTACCCGGCCGGCGGCGGCGCCCCGGTCGAGAGCACCTTCTCGCAGGGCACCACCCGTCTCGCCGACCTCGTCGCCGGCGCCGGTCGCACGAACTACTTCGAGGCCAACAGCGGCGGCGCCGTGGGTCTCCAGTTCTGGTCGACGGACGACGGCTCCGGCACCTCGGGCGGCAGCCCGTCGCTCACCGACCGCACCATCTACGCCGCGGGCGGTTACGGTCTGAACGGCTCGTTCTACTCGCTGCAGGCGACGACGTTCTGCCTGCCGCAGGGCGCGAACCGCCCGCCGTGCACGGCCGACCTCGCCACGAAGGACGTCGCCGTCACCTCGCCGAGCGGCGTCCGCACGGTGGTGCCCGCCACCGGTCTCGCCCTGCAGAGCCAGACGCGACCCGGCAGCATCGCTGCCGACGCCGACGGGGTCCTCTTCGTCGGGCTCGCCAGCGGTGCCACCCCCGGGCTGTGGAGCATCGCCCCCGCAGGAGGCGCGGCGCAGCTGGTCGAGGAGGGCGCCTTCACCGACGTGCAGGTGATCGACTGACCCCTCCGGCGCGTCGTCTCAGAGGCCAGGGGCCGCTTCGCGCTCGTCGTCGAACTCGGCCACGGTGGCCGTGATCAGCGCCTGCGCGGCGGCGAAGGCCCCGTCGGCGTCGCCGTCGGCGAGGGCGTCCGCCAGGGCGTGGTGCCGGGCGGCGCTGGCGGGGGTGTACTCGGTGATGGTGAAGCGTCGCTCCTCGGTGCGGGTGCGCAGCAGCGCTTCGACCGTCGTGGCGAAGTGGCCGATGACGGCGTTGCCCGAGCCGTGCAGGATCGCCGAATGGAACGCGATGTCGGCCTCGAGGTACTTCCGCCCGTCGCCCTCGACGCCGGCTTCGACCATCGCGCTGGCCGCCTGGCGGACGAGCGCCGCCTGCAGGGGGTCGAGCCGCCCCGCGCTGAGGCGGGCGGCCACCGGTTCGAGGCCGAGTCGCAGCTCGAGCAGCTCGCGCATCTGCGTGTGGTACTCGGGCCCGCGGCCGCGCCACACGATGATCTGCGGGCTCATCAGATCCCACGAGGCGCGGGGGAGCACCTGGGTGCCGACCCGCTGGCGCGGCTCGACCATGCCGAGCGACTGCAGCACCCGGAGCGACTCGCGGAGCACCGAGCGGGAGACCGAGAATCGGACGGCGAGCTCGTCGAGGTTCACGATGGACCCCGGACCGAGTCGACCGTCGACGATCTCCTGACCGAGGACGTCGACCACCTGAGCGTGCAGACCGCGCTCACGGGATGACTGGAGTCCGGGCGTCATCGTCAGCTCCTGGGATCGGGGCGAGGGCGCCTTGCCGGGTGGGTCGCCCTGTGGCAGACTCCATAAATCTGATTTATCAGCATCGATCAGATCGACTCGCGCCTCAAGACTGCCAGATCGACGGGTGGCCGGCGCGAGGCCCCGCCCGTTCGAACCCGCACCATCCCCCTGACGACGAGGTCGCGACGACGCGTCCTCGAAAGGACGCGACAGCATGACCCCCAGCGCCGCGGCACCCGCCGCCCCCACCACTCCGAGCAGCGAGACGCCCGTGTCGGCAGGCGGGGCCGTCTGATGGCCGTCGTCGAGAACGCGGGCCGCGCCTCCTCGGGGCCGTACGCCACCGATCCCGTGCTGGTCGTGATGGGCGTCTCCGGCTCGGGCAAGTCGACGCTCGCCGCGATGCTCGCCGAGCAGCTCGGCTGGGACTTCTACGAGGGCGACGACCTGCACCCCGACGAGAACGTCGCCAAGATGGCCGCGGGCACGCCCCTCGACGACGACGACCGGGCCCCCTGGCTCGACACGGTGTCGTCGTGGATCATCGAGCACGCCATGGCGGGCGTGCCGGGCGTCATCACCTGCTCTGCGCTGAAGCGCAAGTACCGCGACGTGCTGCGCGAGCACAACGTCGTCTTCGTCTACCTCCGGGGCACCCGCGAGATGCTCGGCGACCGCATGGCGTCGCGCGAGGGGCACTTCATGCCGAGCGCTCTACTCGACTCGCAGGTCGCCACGCTCGAGCCGCCGCAGGCCGACGAGCGGCACGTGGTCGTCGACGCCGGGCGCGCACCCGCCGAAGAGGTCGACGACGTCATCCGGCTGCTGGGTCTGACGCGCGCCTGAGCGGGGCCGAGCGGGGCCGAGGCGTCCGCCCGCGCGGGGGACCGGCTGGTCGTCGGCCCCCTCGGGGTCAGGCGGGTGCGCCGGCCAGCGCCGCCACCGAGACGACCGTGGCCTGGTCGCGGTCGAGGTCGATGACCGCGAGGTGATCGAGGATGAGCACGGCGCCGACCGACAACGCCGCCTGCCGGGTCGCCGTGACGTGCGGTCGATACCCCGCGCCGTTCCGATCGGGGTCGTCCGCGGCCCAGCCGATCGACTCGAGCGCGGCGAGCAGGCTGGTGTGCAGCGCGGTCAGCAGCTCGGGCTCGACCAGGGCGACCGGCGTGTCGCTGTCGCGCCCGAACCGGGCCGTGGCGCCGATCGCCGTGGGGATGGGCTGGGTGCCCGCGGCGACGCCCGCGACGGCCTCCTCGACCGCGTGGCGCCCCGACAGGGCGGTGAACGGCGGCACGACGGTGGCGTGCAGCGGCAGGCGCCCGACGGTGTGGCGGTCTCCGACGACGAGGGCGTCGATCGGGGCGATGATGGCGTAGTGCGGCACGTCCGTCACGCTACGCGCGGGCCCCTGCGCGGATCGCCGACGGCGGCGCCGTCGGGGGACACGTCAGGAGGCGCGGGCCGGGCCCGTCGACCCCGGCGTGCGACCGCTCGCCGCGCGGGCCCGTGCCGTGTCGCTGCGCGGACCGACCGGGACCGAACGCATCGCCTGCGCGAGACCCGACACGGTGCTGTCGACGTACATGCTCTCGGCGCGGTCGACCACGAACGTCTCGTGCCAGATGCCGACGGCGCCCGGGGCCGAGCGGGCGCGACGGTTGAAGGCCGTCCAGGCCGGGCGGTGCGCCTGATCGGGCGAGCTGGCGTAGGCGTAGAGCTTCTCGAGCGACGTCCAGTACTGGACGAGCACCGGCCCGCCGCGGCCGATCGTGACGCGGAAGCCGGCGAGGCCGCTGTCGGGGTCGCGCATGAGCTCCGTGAGCATGGGCGTCATGGCGCCGAAGACGGGCAGCCAGCGGTCGGGTCGCCACCAGCGGTTGACGGTCATGCCGATCAGGAACACCACGAGCTCGCCGTCGTGCTCGTGCGTCGTGCGGCTCGGCTTCGGCTTGACTCTCGTCATGGTCTCTCCTTAGATGGATAGTGCGGCTCTCCAATAATGGAGAGTCCCGCTATCCAATGTCAAGGGGAACCGTGCGCATCTCCCAGCTGGCCGAGACGACCGGGGTGCCGGTCGCCACGATCAAGTACTACCTGCGCGAGGGTCTGCTGCCCGAGGGCGAGCGCACGAGCGCCACCCAGGCGCAGTACGGCGACGACCACGTGCGCCGCATCCGGCTCGTCCGGGCCCTCGTGGGCGTCGGCGGCCTCAGCGTCGCGACGGCGCGCAGCGTGCTCGAGCAGCTCGACGCCGAGCACGACTCGGTCGCCGAGATGCTCGGAGTCGCCCAGGGGTCGGTGACCCCGACCGCCGTCGACGGGCTCGACGTCGGTCGCGCCCGTGCCCTCGTCGACGGCTGGGGGTGGACGATCGACCCCGGCTCGCACGACGTCCTCGCGGCCCTCGAGGTCGCGATCTCCGGGCTGGAGGCGGCCGGCTTCGATCTGCCCGACGGCCGGCTGGACGGCTACGCCGAGGCCATGGCGACGGTCGCCGAGGCCGAGATCGCCGGCATCCCGGTCGACTCGGTCGACGCCGCCGTGCAGTACGTCGTGCTCGGCACGGTGCTCGTCGAGCCGCTGCTGCTCGCGCTCCGTCGCCTGGCCCAGCAGGACGCCTCCTGGCGCCGCTTCGGGGTCTGACACCGCGCCTCCTGCCGGGCGTGGGGCGGCTCGTCCGTCGACCGGGCGGGATGTCAGGAGGTGCGGGCCCCGCCCCGCAGACCGATGAACGAGACGACCGCGCTCGCCCCGAGCAGCAGGGCGACCACGACGACGACGCGATGGAACCCGTCGACCGTCAGCGCGCCTCCGGCGATGACGCCCAGGAACGCGACCGCGACCAGCCCGGAGACCCGCGAGATCGCGTTGTTCACGGCGGAGGCGATCCCCGACTGCGCGGCCGGGATCTGCGACAGCACCGTCGAGGTGAGCGGCGCGACCGTCACCGCGAGACCGAATCCGAACAGGACGACGCCCGGCACGATCTGCCACCAGACGTCGATCGGCTCGCGGACGAGCAGCATCCAGAGGAACCCCGCCGCCGTGATCAGGGGCCCGACGGTCATGAACGGGCGCGGGCCGTGCCGGGCGGCGAGGGTGCCGAACAGGGTCGAGAACAGCAGCGACACGATCGTGGTGGGCAGGGTCACCAGCCCGGCGAGCGTGGCCGAGAGCCCCGCGAGCTCCTGCACGACGAGCGGGATGGTCAGCGTGCCGAGGTTCAGGGCGGAGTAGACGCCCACGGTGGCCAGGTTGCCGACCGTGAAGGCGCGGGTGCGGAAGAGCGAGAGCGGCATCATCGGGGCGGGGGCGCGGCGCTCCCACCAGACGAAGGCGACCAGCGCGGCGAGGCCGACGGCCAGCGGCACGACGACGAACCAGGCGCCGAAGCCGACCCGCTGCCCCTCGATCAGCGCGAAGACCGGGCCGGCGAGACCGACCGCGGCGAGCACGGCGCCGATCGCGTCCACGCGCGGGGGAGCACCGACCGAGCCGCGGTGCGCATCGCCGGGGAGGCGCGTCATCAGCAGCAGGGTCAGCACGACGGGCACGACCACGACGGCGAACACCCAGCGCCAGCCGATCGTGTCGACGAGGGCCCCGCCGGTCAGCGGGCCGATCAGGAACGCGACGCCCGTCCAGGCCGTCCAGCTGCCGATGGCCCGGCCCTGCGCCGGGCCGCTGAACGTCGACGTGATCAGCGCGAGACTGCTCGGGACGAGCAACGCCGCCGCCACGCCCTGCAGAGCGCGCGCGGCGATCAGCAGACCGGGGTCGGGCGCGAGGGCGGCGAGCACGCTCGTGACGGCGAACGCGATCAGCCCGGCCCGAAGCACCCGCACTCGGCCGAAGGTGTCGCTGAGCGAGCCGGCCACGAGCATCAGCGAGCCGAGAGCCAGCAGGTAGGCGTCGACCACCCACTGCTGCAGGGCGAGGTCGGCGCCGGCGGTGGCCCCGGTGCCCGAGCCCGCGAGCTCTCGCGCGATGGCGGGCAGCGCCACCGTCACGATCGAGCCGTCGAGGAACGCCACGAACGACGCCAGCACCGCCACGACGAGGACGACGCGCCGGCCGCGCAGGGTCGCGGCGTCGTCGTTCGGGGCCGGGGGAGGTGTGCTCATGCTGCACTCAACACCCGGAGGACCACGAGTGATACCCCGCCGTCACCGTACGCCGCCACGAACTCGACATGCCGCCACGCGATTCGGCGGCGGGATGTCGAGTTCGTGGCGGTGTAGCGGTGTGGCGGTGTGGCGGCGGCGGGAGGCGCGGGCCGGGTCGCGCAGACCGCACGCCGCGCCACTCACCCCTCGCGGACGACGTCCTCCGGCGACTTGTCCGGGCGCCAGCCGCGCCACGAGGGCTGACGCAGCCGCCCGGTCGACGTCCACTCGGCGATCGACACCTCGCCGACCCGCGACGGCGTCACCCAGTGGGCGTCGCGCGCGTCGGCCGCCGGCACGCCGACCAGCGGGCTGGTCTTGCGCTCCGCTGCGCGCAACGACGGCAGCAGCTCGTCGAGCTCGCGGTCGGTGAAGCCGGTGCCGACGCGCCCGACGTACATCAGCCCCTCGTCGCCGGGGACCCCCATCAGCAGCGAGCCGACCCCGTCGGCCCGACGCCCGGCACCGGGCCGCCACCCGGCGATCACGACCTCCTGCGTCTGGTGGTGCTTCATCTTGATCCAGGCCCGCGAGCGCCGCCCGACGCTGTACGCGGCGTCGCGGCGCTTGGCGACCACCCCCTCGAGTCGGAGCCGCTTCGACGTGGCGACCGCCGCCTCCTGATCGCCGTCGAACGCCGGGGGCACGTCGATCGCCCCGCCCGCGTCGACGATGCGCGTCAGCACCTCGCGCCGATCGTCGTACGGGTCTCGCACGAGCGACCGGCCCTCGGCCCGCATCACGTCGAAGAGCAGGTACCGGACGGGCGCGTCTGCGGCGACCCGGGCGATGTCGCGCGGGCGGCTCAGCCCCATGCGGCGCTGCAGCAGGCCGAAGTCGGGGCGACCCTTCTCGTCGACGGCCACGATCTCGCCGTCGAGGACCGCGCCTCCCTCGCTGTCGACCCGCTCGGCGAGCTCCTGCAGCTCGGGGTAGGCGGGGGTGAGGTCGTTGCCGTTTCGGCTGGTGAGCGTGACGGCTCCGTCGTGCACGATCGCGACGGCGCGGATGCCGTCCCACTTCATCTCGAAGGCCCAGTCGCCGTCGGCCAGGTCGTGCGCGTCGCCCGTCGTCGCGAGCATCGGTGCGACCGGGTCGGGTGCGGTTGCGGTTCCGGGTGCGTGTTCGGGTGCGGGTAACTCCTGCTTCCCGTCGCGAGCCGAGGAGGCGCGGCCCGACTTCCCGGGGGAGTCGCCGCGCGAACGCGACACCCGTGAGGAGTTGCCGACGGGCGAGCCGCCGCCGCTGCTCTCGCCGCCGCCGCTGCTCTCGCCGCCGCCGCTGCGGCTGCCGCTCTTACCGTTGCCGCTGCCGCTGCCGCCGCCTCCGCCGCTTCTCTTGCCGCTGCCGCCACCACCGCTCTTGCCGCCGCTCTTCCCGCTGCCGTCGGCGTCGTCCTTCATGCGGTGGATCAGCCAGTTCGACTCGGCCCGCCCGCCGCCGTGGCCCGTGTGGATCAGCGCGACGCGGCGGGTGCCGCGCTGCTCGCCGTGCAGCACGACGATGACCTCCTTCCCCTCCCGCCACTTCTCGAGGTCGTACTCGCCCGAGTCCCAGATCGTGACCTCGCCCGCGCCGTACTCGCCTTTCGCGATGGTGCCCTCGAAGGTGCCGTACTCGAGCGGGTGGTCCTCGGTCTGGACGGCGAGGTGGTTCGTGCCCGGGTCGTCGGGCTCGCCCTTCGGCAGGGCCCAGCTGACCAGCACGCCGTCGTGCTCGAGGCGGAAGTCCCAGTGCAGCGAGCTGGCGTGGTGCTCCTGGATGACGAAGCTCGTGCCGTCGGTCGAGGCCGGGGCCTCGGCGGGCACGGGCTCGGCGGTCTTCGACGCGTCGCGCTTCGAGCGGTAGACCTCGAGGCGGTCGCGGGTCTTCTCGGACGGGTCGTGGTCGGGGGCCTCGGTGTTGCGGAAGTCCTCGCCCAGCTCGCCCGACGGCACCGGCACGTGCGCCGACACGTCGGCCAGGGGGTCGCCACGCCGCTTCAGCCGCGAGAGCACGTCGGTGTACTCGAGCTGCACCAGCGACTTCGAGGCGAGCTCGCGCCAGGTGCGCGGCATCGCGACGGTCGGCCGCGTCCGCCCACGGAGCGAGTACGGAGCGACCGTCGTCTTGTTGCCGTTGTTCTGCGACCAGTCGAGCAGCACCTTGCCCCGGCGGTCGGCCTTGCCCATCGTGCTCAGCACGAGGTCGGGGTGATCGGCCTCCATCGCGCGGGCCAGCTCGTGGGCGACCTCGCCGACCTGGGCGCTGGTCTGCTTCCCGTCGAGCCGGGCGTAGAGGTGCACGCCCTTGCTGCCGCTGGTCACGGGCATCAGCTCGAGTCCCATGCCCTCGACGATGGGCCGCAGCAGCTTCGCCACGGCGACGCACTCGGCGAGGCCGACGCCTTCGCCCGGGTCGAGGTCGAGCACCAGCCGGTCGGGGTTCCGCTGCGCCCCCTTCGGGCCGAACCGCCATTGCGGCACGTGCACCTCGAGCGCGGCGACCTGCGCCAGCCAGGTGAGCGTCGCGACGTCGTTCACCATCGGGTAGACGTTGGCGTGGTCCTTGTGCTCGATGGTGTGCCGAGCGACCCAGTCGGGCGCGGAGTCGGGCAGGTTCTTCTCGAAGAACACCTCGCCGTCGACGCCGTTCACCCAGCGCTTGCGGGTGGCCGGTCGACCCTCGACGTGCGGGAGCATCCACTCCGCGACTGCGGCGTAGTAGCCGAGCACGTCGGCCTTGGTCGTGCCGGCGTCGGGATAGAGCACCTTGTCGAGGTTCGTCAGCTGCAACCGGTGCCCGCCGACCTCGACCGTCTCGCCGCGTCCCTTGCCCGCCATCGCGCGCCTCCTCGTGTCGTGTGGTTCTCGTTCTACCCGGCTGCGGCGGGTCCGTGTCGTCGGCGGCGGGTCGGCGCCGCCCCGCCGCCGACCACGGGGACCCGCCCCATCGACCGCGGCCCGCCACCCCGCGCGAGCGGGAGGACGGGCCGTGGTGGAACGACGGAGCCGAGGAGGCGCAGTGTCAGACCGCCGGCATCGCTCCGGCGATCGTGATGGTCGCGCCCGAGGTGTAGCTCGACTCGGGGCTGACCAGGTGCACGTAGGCGGCGGCGAGCTCGGCCGGCTGGCCGGGGCGGCCGAACGGCGCCTGGCCGCCGAACTCCGACACCGTCTCGGCGTCGTCGGAGCCGGGCTGCAGGGGGGTCCAGACCGGGCCGGGGGAGACCTGGTTGACGCGGATGCCCTTGGGCGCCAGCTGCTGGGCGAGACCGGCGGTGAAGACGCCGATGGCGCCCTTCGTCAGTGCGTAGTCGATCTTGTCGGGGCTCGGCTGCGTGCCCTGCACCGAGCCGGTCGTCACGATCGACGAACCGGGCTCGAGGTGGGGGATGGCCGCCTGGGTCAGCCAGAACAGCGAGTAGACGTTGGTCTTGATGGTCGAGTCGATGTCGTCCGTGGTGAGCGTGAGGATGTCGTCGTTGCTCTTCATCCGGCCGGCGACCATGACGAGAGTGTCGAGTCCGCCGAGCTCGTCGACGGCGGTCTGCACGAGGTCGCGGCAGTACTGCTCGTCCGAGATGTCGCCGGGCACGAGCACGGCGCGGCGGCCCTCGCCCTCGAGCAGGTCGCGCACCTCCTCGGCGTCCTCCTGCTCGCTGGGCAGGTAGCTGAGCACGAGGTCGGCGCCCTCGCGGCTGAGCGCGATCGCGGCGGCGCGACCGATGCCCGAGTCGCCGCCGGTGACGATGCCGCGGAAGCCGGTGAGGCGCTCCTTGCCGACGTAGCTGGTCTCGCCGTGGTCTGGCTTCGGGTCCATCTTCCAGGCCTCGCCCGGCAGCGACTGCTCCTGCTTCGGGAACGGCGGGGCGGGGTACAGGTCGACCGGGTTCTTCTTGTCGTATTGGCTCATGCCGTCCACGGTGCTCGCACCGAGCCTCCCGCGCTCACGGGGTGTACCCCGCAGACGGGCATTCGGAGGCCATGCGGAGAAAGATGTCGGGCATGCGATCGATCTGGAAGGGCGCGATCACGTTCGGGCTCGTGAACGTGCCCGTCAAGCTGTACAGCGCCACGGAGGACCACGACGTCTCGCTGCACCAGGTTCACGACGCCGACGGTGGCCGCATCCGGTACCAGCGGAAGTGCGAGATCTGCGGCAAGGTCGTCGACTACGAGCACATCGACAAGGCGTACGACGACGGCGACCGCACCGTGGTGATCACGGGTGACGACCTGAAGTCGCTGCCGGAGGAGAAGTCGCGCGAGATCGACGTGCTCGAGTTCGTGCCCAGCGATCAGCTCGACCCGATCATGTTCGACCGCAGCTACTTCCTCGAACCGGACGGCACGTCACCGAAGGCCTACGTGCTGCTGCGCCGGACCCTCGAGGAGACCGACCGCACGGCCATCGTCCACTTCTCGCTGCGGCAGAAGACCCGGCTCGCGGCCCTGCGCGTCCGCGGCGACGTGCTGATGCTGCAGACGCTGCTCTGGGACGACGAGGTGCGGGAGGCGCGGTTCCCGGCGCTCGAGAAGCAGACCCGCATCAGCGACAAGGAGCTCGACATGTCGTCGTCGCTCGTCGACTCGCTCAGCGACGACTTCGAGCCGGCGGATTTCAGCGACGACTACCAGGAGGAGCTGCGCCAGCTGATCGACGCGAAGCTGGAGGAGGGCGAGTCGCTCGACACCGACGCCACCTTCGGCGAGAAGCCGGAGGACGACGACGAGGGCGGCGAGGTCATCGACCTGATGGAGGCGCTGCGCCAGTCGGTCGAGAAGAACCGGTCGGGCGGACATCGCAAGCCCGCGAAGAAGCCCGCCGCTGCCGAGAAGCCGGCCGCCTCGTCGTCGACATCGAAGCCCGCGGCGAAGAAGTCGCCTGCGAAGAAGCAGTCCGCGAAGAAGGCGACCTCGGGGTCGACATCCGGAGGGGCGGGTTCCGCGGCGAGGAAGAAGCCCGCCTCGTCCACCTCCGACAAGAAGGCGGCCCCGAAGAAGAAGGCCGGCTGACCGCGACGGTCAGTGTTCGCGGAGCGCCTCGATCAGGTCGGCCTTCTTCAGGTCGGAGTAGCCGGTCACGCCCAGTTCCTTCGCGCGTCCCCTGAGCTCCTCCACCGTCCAGTCGTCGTACGAACCGGACTTCCCGCCCCTGGCGGCCACCTTCTTCTCGCTGTCGCCCTTCTGGGCGGCGGCGTTCGAGATGCGCGCAGCCTTCTCCTTCGACGCCCCCTCGTCGCGGAGCGCCTCGTACATGTCGGGGTTCTTCAGCTGCGGGGGAGTCTCGTCCTTCGGCGTCATGCGCCCGACCGTACGCCCGGCGCGGCGGCTTGTCTCACGCCTCAGGCGCCGAACTGCCAACCGGTGACGTCGGGGTGGTCCTCGCCGTGCTCGTACGCGTACGCCCGGGCCGCCTCGCGGCGCGACTCGAAGTCGGCCACCAGCTCGGGGTGCTCGTCGGCCAGCCCCGGCACGCGGTGCAGCACGTCGAGCACCAGCCGGTACCGGTCGATGTCGTTGAGCATGGCCATGTCGAAGGGCGTGGTCGTGGTGCCCTTCTCCTGGAAACCCCGCACGTGCAGCTCGTCGTGGTTCGTGCGCCGGTAGGTCAGCTGGTGCACGAGCGACGGGTAGCCGTGGAAGTCGAAGACGACCGGCTTCGAGGTCGTGAAGAGCGCGTCGAAGTCGTCGCTCGTCAACCCGTGCGAGTGCTCGCGGACGTCCTGCAGACGCATGAGGTCGACGACGTTGACCACGCGGGTGCGCAGCGACGGCAGCACCTGACGCAGCAGATCGGCGGCGGCGACGGTCTCGAGGGTCGGCACGTCGCCGGCGCAGGCCAGCACGACGTCGGGGTCGACGCCGTCGACCGGGGTGCCCTCGGTGCCGGCCCACTCCCAGATGCCGACGCCGCGGCGCACGTGCTCCTCCGCCTCGGCGAGCGACAGCCACGCGGGCGACTCCTGCTTGCCCGCCACGATGACGTTGACGGTGTCCGTGGTGCGGAAGGCGTGGTCGGCGACGGCCAGCAGGGTGTTCGCGTCGGGTGCCAGGTAGATGCGCACGAGGTGCGCCTGCTTGTTGACCACCACGTCGAGGAACCCCGGGTCCTGGTGCGAGAACCCGTTGTGATCCTGCCGCCAGACGTGCGACGACAGCAGGTAGGTGAACGACGAGATGGGGGCGCGCCAGTCGATCTCGTCGGCGCTCTCGAGCCACTTGGCGTGCTGGTTGAACATCGAGTCGACGATGTGCACGAACGCCTCGTAGGTGTTCAGCAGCCCGTGCCGCCCGGTCAGCAGATAGCCCTCCATGAGCCCCTGCAGGAGGTGCTCGCTCAGCACCTCCATCACCCGCCCGCTGCGGGCGACGTGCTCGTCGTCGGGCCAGACGTCGGCCGACCAGACCCGGTCGGTCACGTCGAACACCGGGTCGAGTCGGTTCGACACGGTCTCGTCGGGCCCGAACAGCCGGAACGTCGAGGGGTTGTCTCGCACGATCTCGGCCAGCCACCGGCCGAGCACGCGCGTGGCCTCGGCCTGCGTCCGGCGGTCGTCCGACGTCTCGACGGCGTGCCGGCGGTAGTCGGTCAGGGTGAGATCGCGACGCACCAGCCCGCCGTTCGAGACCGGGATCGCGCTCATCCGCTTCTCGCCCTCGGGCCGGAGATCGCCGAGCCACGCGACGGGGCGCCCGTCGTCGTCGAAGAGCTCGTCCGGTCGGTACGAGCGCATCCACGCGTCGAGCTGCTCGCGGTGCTCGTCGTTCTCGCGGACTCCGCTCAGCGGCACCTGGTGCGCGCGCCAGGTGCCCTCGATGCGCTCTCCGTCGACCACCGCGGGCCCCGTCCAGCCCTTCGGGGTCTTGAGCACGATCATCGGCCAGCGGGGGTGCTCGCCGCCGTCGCCGGTGCGCGCCTCCTGCTGCAGCTCGTCGATGCGGGCGAAGGCCCGGTCGAGGGCCGCCGCCATCCGTTCGTGCACCCGCATCGGATCCTCGCCGTCGAAGCCGCCCGCGACGACGATCGGGTCGTGACCGTAACCGCGCATCAGCTCGAGCAGCTCGCTCTCGGGGATGCGCGAGAGCACCGTCGGGTTGGCGATCTTGTAGCCGTTGAGGTTCAGGATCGGCAGCACGGCGCCGTCGTGGCGGGCGTCGAGCAGCTTGTTCGCATGCCAGCTGGTGGCCAGCGGCCCCGTCTCGGCCTCGCCGTCGCCGATCACGCAGACGGCCACGAGATCGGGGTCGTCGAGCACGGCGCCGTACGCGTGACTCAGCGAGTAGCCGAGCTCGCCGCCCTCGTTGATCGAACCGGGCGTCTCGGGAGCCGCGTGCGACGGGATGCCGCCCGGGAACGAGAACTGCTTGAAGAGCCGCTGCAGCCCCCGCGCGTCGGGCGTGATCTCGGGGAACAGCTCGGAGTACGTGCCCTCGAGGTACGTGTTCGCCACCATGGCCGGCCCGCCGTGCCCCGGGCCGCAGACGTACAGCAGATCGCGGTCGTCCCGGCGGATGACGCGGTTCAGGTGCGCGTAGACGAAGCTCAGCGCCGGAGACGTGCCCCAGTGACCGAGGAGGCGCGGCTTGATGTCGTCGCGCGCGATCGGCCGCGTGAGCTGCGCGTTCTCCATCAGGTAGATCTGCCCCACGGTGAGGTAGTTGGCGGCCCGCCACCACGCGTCGACGAGAGCGAGCTCGTCTTCGGCGGCTGTCGGGACGGGGGCGGGTGCGGGGCTGCTCATGTGGCCTCCTTCTGGTCGTCGGTCGCATCGGTGCTCAGCTCGTGGATGGTGATGGCGGCGTTGACCAGCGCGAGGTGGCTGAGCCCCTGCGGCATGTTGCCGAGGAACTGGCCGTCGTCGGCGCTGATCATCTCGGTCATGAGACCGAGGTCGTTGGTCTGGTCGACGAGCTCGTCCATCAGGGCCACCGCCTCCTCCTGTCGGCCGACGCAGGCGAGGGCGCTCGCCATCCAGAAGGCGCAGGCCACGAAGGTGCCTTCCTCCTCGTGGACGTCGCTGTAGCGGAACACCAGCGGCCCCGCCCCGAGCTCGCGGCGGATGGCGTCGATGGTGCTCGACATGCGCTCGCCGCGGTCGAAGCCGCTGGGGGCGTGCAGCAGCACCGAGGCGTCGAGCTTGTCGCTGCCCGGGTACATCACGTACGCCCCGAGCTCCTCCGACCAGCCGTGCTCGTCGATCCACTCGACGATGAGGTCGCGGTTCTTCTTCCAGTGCTCGAGGTCGTCAGGGTCGGGGTGCATCTGACCGATCTCGGTCAGCCGCAGCGCCGAGTCGATCGCCTGCCAGCAGCCCATCTTGCTGCTGACGTAGTGCTGCTCGTCGCCGAGCTCCCACATGCCCGAGTCCTTCTCCTGCCAGCGACGGCAGGCGTCGTCGGCGAAGCTCGCGAGGAGGTCGCCGGTCGAGACGTCGAGGATGTTCCCGTCGTCGGCGTACTGGCTCATGATCGACAGGATGTCGGCGAAGGTGCCGAGCTGCAGCTGCTCACCGGCCGGGTTGCCCTTGTAGACCGGTCCGATGCCGCGCCAGCCCTCGGATCCGGTCTCGTGCGTGCCGTCGGGCACGGTGCCGTCGAGGTTGAGGAAGATGTGCATCGTGCGGCCGTTGGCCTTGAGAGCCGAGAGCATCCACGACACGGCCGCCTGGGTCTCCTCGCGGAGGCCGAATCGGACGAGGGCGTTCACCGTGTAGGCGAGATCGCGCACCCATGCGAACCGGTAGTCCCAGTTCTTGTCGCCGGTGAAGTTCTCGGGCAGCGCGGCGGTCGCCGCCGCAGCGATCGCGCCGGAGGGGCTGTAGATGAGGAGCTTCAGGGCGAGGGCGCTGCGCTGGACCTGCTCGGCCCAGGGGCCGTCCCAGTTGAACTCGTCGGACCAGGTCTGCCAGTTGCCGATGGTGCGGTCGATCCCCTGGTCGACGACGTGCGGATCGGGCAGGTGCAGGGGTTCGTCCTCGACGCCGCAGAGGCACAGGAGCGAGCGCGACCCCGGCTCCGTCGTGAACTCGCCCCAGAAGCGGTGCGGGCCCCCGTGCGTCTCGCCGTCGCCCGGCTCGGTCGAGTCGATGCGACCGTGGCCGAAGCCGACCAGGGCGATGTTGATGTCGGCCGCGCGGAGGACGGGCCCGTGAAGCGTGTCGAACCGTCGGATCGGATGCGTGCCGAACGTGTTGCCGGGCACGACGGCCCAGCGCATGTCGACCGAGCCCTCGACCCCGTCGATCCGTCGGGCGAGCTCGGCCCAGGGGAGTCGACCCGCGATGCCGGTGACCAGGGCGTCGGTCACCTCGACGACGCCCGTGGAGGTGCGGAAGCGGGTCACGAGGACGTTGGTGTTCGCGACGTACCGGCGCTGCACCTCGAAGTCGTCGTCGACCGGCCGCAGCTCGATGCGACCGCCTTTCCCCGCATCGACGATGCCCGAGAACACGGGGTCGGAGTTCAGCTCGGGCATCGGGAGCCAGTCGATCTGCCCGTCTCGGGCCACGAGGGCGACGGTCCGGCCGTCGCCGATCGCCCCGTACGACCGCAGGGCGATGTAGCCGTCTTCTCGGGGCTCGGGTCGGTGCCACTCGCCGGCGGCGCGCGCGGCTCCGGGGTCGGTGGTGGCGGCGGTGTCGTCGGGTCTGTCCAGGAGATCGGTCACGTCGTCTACGGTGGCCCGGCGCGCCTCCTCGTGCTCGACCTCGCAGCCATCTGTGAGCCGGGGGGTGATCGGGCGGCCCTGTGGGGGACAGAAGGCGCCGCGGTCGGCGGTCGCCTGATAGACCGGAGGGATGGCCCTCCCCACCGGAACGACGACCGAGCCCCGCCTCCTCCTCGACGCGAAGGCGGTGCTCGTCGAGAGCCCTGTCTGGGACGCCGACGCCGCGGAGTGGATCTGGTGCGACATCACGCCCGGCGTGCTGCACCGCACGAGCGCCGACGGGACGCGCGACCGCACGACGCAGCTGCCCGCGCCCCTCGCGAGCTTCCAGCGTCGCCGGGGTGGCGGACTGATCATGGCGCTCGGCGACCGCATCGTCACGACCGACGACGAGGGCGGCGACCTGCACGAGATCGCGCACCTGCCGCACCGGCACGACGGCATCCGCTTCAACGAGGGCAAGTGCGACCCGTTCGGCGCCTTCGTCGTCGGCGCGATGGACGTCACCGACGAGGCCCCCGACGGCCTGATGTACCGGATCGGCCCCGACGAGGCCGTGACGCGCCTCCGCGGCGGCTTCACGACCTTCAACGGGCTCGAATGGAACGACGACGGCCGCACCATGTGGTTCACCGACACCGGCGTGAAGACCATCTTCCAGGCCCAGTGGGGCCCCGAGGGCGACCTGGCCGAGGTCGTGCCGTTCACGAGCGGCGGCATGCACGACGGTCTCGTACGCGACGAGCGAGGCGAGTTCTGGGGTGCGATCTACGGCGAGGGCGTCGTCGTCCACCTCGACCAGGACGGCGATCTCATCGACCGCATCGAGTTCCCGGCGCCGCAGCTGACCGGCATCGCGATCGGCGGCCCCGACATGTCGACGCTCCTCGTCGGCTCGGCCCGCGAGAACATGAGCGACGACGAGCTGGCCCGTGCTCCGCTGAGCGGGGGCCTCTTCACCGTCGAGCTCGACCGCCGCGGTCGCGAGAGCTTCCTGTTCGGCTGAGCGCACGGCCCACCGGCCGAAGGGGACGAGCCGTCAGGCCGAGCGGACGGCCCGTCAGGAGGCGGACGGCCCGTCAGGGGACGGACGGCCCGTCAGGAGACGGACGGCCCGTGTCGACCGGGCCGCCCGCCTGCCGGGTGCGCGACCGTCAGATGCGGCCGGCCAGCTCGACGTCGCCGGGCGTGCACTCGCGCACGACCTCGCGGGCGGCGTCCCGAGCGCCCTCGACGTTCCAGAGCAGCACGCCCTCGACGCCGTCGTCGCCGAGGTAGTAGGCCACGGCGCTCCCCTCGCCTTTGTCGTCGAGCACCGTCTCGAGCGAGGCGTCGAGGGTGCCGACGGCCTCGTACGAGATGTCGAACACCTTCGAGTAGTAGTACGGCGTGTGGTCGTAGACCTCGTCCGAACCGGCCATGATGCGGCCCACCGCGGCGCCCTGCGACTTCGCGTTGTCGACGTGCTCCACACGGCGCCGACCGAGGATGGCGTCGGGGTAGTCCGCGACGTCGCCGGCTGCGAACACGTTCGGGTCCGAGGTCCGGAGCCTCTCGTCGACCACGACGCCGTCGTCGGTGTCGAGACCGGCGTCGGCCGCGAGCGAGTCGTCGGGCGAGATGCCCAGTCCGACCACCACGGCGTCCGCGTCGAGGGTCGACCCGTCGTCGAGCACGAGGTGCACCCCGGCGTCGTCGGCCGTGCCGCTCTCGACGCGACGACCGCGGGCCAGCTCGACCCGCGCCTCCTCGAACGCCTTCTCGAAGGTCGCCGCGATCGGAGCCGGGAAGATCGACCCGCCGAGCACGTCGTCGGGGAACACGAGGGTGACCCGCGTGTCGTTCCGCGCGAGGGCGGCGGCGATCTCGGTGCCGATGTAGCTGCCGCCGACCACGGCGACGTGGCGTCCGTCGCCCGACAGCTCGCGCAGCCTCCGGTAGTCGGCGGCGGTGCGGAAGTACACGACGCGGTCGTCGTCGGGCAGGTCGAGCGCGGTCGGACTGCCGCCGGTGGCCAGCAGCAGACGGCCGTAGCCGACCGTGTCGCCGTCGCTCGTCGTGACGGTGCGCGCCTCGCGGTCGATCGACTCGACCATGGTGCCCAGGCGCAGCTCGGCGCCCGACGCCTCGACGGTTCCCAGGTCGTTGTCGGCGGGGGTGTAGTCGGGGTCGATCCAGAGCTTCTTCGACAGCGCGGGTCGGGTGTAGGGGGCGTCGACGTCGGCGCTGACGATCAGGATCGTCGCCTCGGGGGTGGTCTCGTGGATGGCCTTCGCCGCGGCGTCTGCGGTCATGCCGCCGCCGACGATGACGTGGTCGTAGCTCGTGCTCATGGTGTCGATCCTCTGGACGAGAGACGGCACCGCCCGGGAGGCGCGGGTCGCGCGGTCCAGGACGGTGCCGTCAGGGGGTGGTCGGGTCAGTTGGCGATGGCGCCGACGCGGTCGAGACCCTCGGCCGCGGCCGACTCGTCACGATCGCGGGTCTTGGGCGAGCGGGCGTCCTTCTCGGGGTGACGGTTCTCGGCGCCGGTCATCCACGCGAGCTGCTCGAGGCGCTCGAGGATGCCGTGCAGCACGTCGGCCGTCGTCGGGTCCTCGTCGTCGACGTCGTCGTGCACGGTGCGCATCGTCTCGGTGACGGCGTACATACGGTCGACGATGAGGTCGACGACGGCGGTGGTCTCGACGGGCCCGGCGGGGAACTCCTCGAGGCTGGTGTTCTTCGTGACGATGGCCGATCGGCCGTCGGGGATGAGGTACACGGCGCGCATGCGCTCGGCGACCTCGTCGGAGAACTCGCGGGCTGCGTCGACGATCTCGTCGAGCTGCAGGTGGAGGTCGCGGAAGTTCGAGCCGAGGAGGTTCCAGTGGGCCTGCTTGCCCTGGAGGTGCAGCTCGATGAGGTCCACGAGGACCTTCTGCATGTTGTCGCGGAGTGTGTCGGATCCCTGGAACATGATGTCTCCCGTTCGTCGTGGGTTCGTTTCGGAGTCTGTGCACCGGCGGGTGCGTCGCACCGGTGGGTGCGTCGTGGACGATAGACCCCCGGGGCCGGGTCCTCTCAGATTGCGGGGGACGACCCCGGGGGTAATGGGCGGCGTGCTCCCAGTTCTGGGGGGAGGGGCGGCGAGGGAACCGGTTCCCTGCTGCGTGCGCGGGTGATAGCTTCTCGATAGCGGACGAGTCGATACCCGTCGGCATCGGACGACATCGATGGGCCCGCGGAGTCGGGTCGGTCAGGCCTTGAGGGGGGCGCATGGTTGCGAGGACGACGGTCACGGCCGCGGAGTCGACGGAGATCGTCCGACTGCGGCGCGAGATCGAGAGCGCCTGGGGCGCCTTCGACGACATCGAGCTGATGGAGTGGGACCACCGCGTGCTGGTCGTGCGGAGCATCGTCGGGTCGCTGCCCGACGCCGCGAGCGCTGCCGCCCGGGCCGGGCACGGCGACTTCGCGCTGCAGCTGCTGCACGACGCCGCGCTCTTCCCGCCGCCGTGGGCGAGCATCTGCAGCAAATGGGACGCCGCCCTGGCCATGTCGGTCGAGATCGTCGAGAGCCTCGCCTGCTCCGAGAGCGAACTGCTCGGCCAGCTCTGAGGCACAGACCCACCGCCGCGCCTAGCCTGAGGTCATGACGAACGCCCCCTCCCGCGAACGGCCGGGGCGACGCCGGGTCGGTCTCCGCCGGTTCGTCCGGTGCCTCGTGCTCGACTACGCCTTCGTCTGGCGGGTCCATCTCGACCCGCCGTCGAAGCGATCCGTCCCCCGGGCCTACCGCGAGGGCGATCGCGCCCCCGTGCTGCTGCTGCCGGGCGTCTACGAGACGTGGCGGTTCCTCCGGCCGATCGCCGATCGGCTGAACGCCCTGGGGCATCCGGTGGTGGTCGTGCCGGGGATGCGCCACAACCGGCGCCCGATCGCGACGACCGCCGAGGCGGCCCAGGCGGTGCTCGATGCGCACGACCTCCGCGACGTCATCGTGCTCGGACACAGCAAGGGCGGTCTCATCGGCAAGACCATGATGGTCTCGACCGACGTCGACCGGCGCATCGCCCGCATGGTGACGGTCAACAGCCCGTTCTCGGGCACGCGGTGGTCGACGGTGCTGCCGAACCCGGCGCTGCGGGCGTTCTCGCCGCGCGACGCGGCCCTCCTCCGCCTGGCCGACCAGGTCGACGCGAACGCGCGGATCACCTCGATGGCGTCGCGGTTCGACGCGCACGTCACCGAGGGCAGCGTGCTGCCCGGTGCGACCAATCTCGAGTTCCCGGTCGACGGGCACTTCCGCCCGCTCGGGAACGCGCGCTGCCAGGCGCTCCTCATCCGAGCGGTGCAGGGCGGGCCCGAAGGAGGCGCGGGGCCGGTCAGCCGATGATCTCCTCGCGAACACGGCGGAGGTCCTCGAGCAGCGACCCGACCAGCACCCAGTTGTCGGGGTCGGGGCGGAGCACCTGCACCGGCGAGGTCAGTGCCGGGGTGTCGTCGGGCGACGGCGTCGACGAGGCGGGCCGGCCCGTGTCGGCCGGGCGCGCCTCCTCGGTGGTCCAGGCCAGGAGGCGGACGTCGTGCGCCGCACGACGGAGGTCTTCGGCGATGCTCTGCACCACGGGGTCGTCCGCCAGCCCCGGGTCGTAGTTGTCGTGCACCGAGCGGACCATGCCGACCACGCGGTTCACCAGCACGGTCAGGCGGTCGAGCAGCGCCCCGTCGGCCTCGAGCACCGAGCGGTTGCGGCTGGCCCGGGGGTTCAGCTGCAGACTCTCGACACCGGCCGTGACCGCCGAGGAGGCGCGGGCCTGGGCTGCGCGCAGCGCACGGGCATCGTCGAGTCCCGCCCGCAGCCGCGCCGCGTCGACCGGCTCAGAGAGCACGGCGGCGGTCTCGTCGAGCACCGACGCGATGTCGCGGGCGAGACGGCCCACCGCGAGATGCGCGGGCGCGAGCAGCACCGGCGGCACGATCAGGGCGTTCACCGCGAGGGCGATCGCCGCGCCGATGATCGTCTCGAGCACCCGGTCGAGCGCGTAGTCGGGGGTCTGCGCGCCGATGGCGAGCACGAGCATGGCCGAGATCGGCACCTGGTTCGCCGAGCTCGGCGTGAGCCGGAACGCCCACGCGACCAGCAGGCTGACGACGACGATCACGAGCACGATCCAGGTCGCGTCGCCGAAGACGAGACCGGCGGCGAAGGCGATCAGCACCCCCGCGATGACGCCCACGCTCCGCTCGAGACCGCGGACGAACGACTGGTTGACGCTCGGCAGCACCACGAGCAGCGCGGCGATGGCGGCGAAGATCGGCAGCGGCTGCTGCAGCAGGGCCACCGAGGCGAACCAGGCCGCGATGACCGCCGCCGAGGTCTTGACGACCTGCAGCAGGGGCGTCCGCTTCGACTGGCGGATGCGCGACGCCACTCCAATGCGCGGCAACCCCCTCGGCAGGGGTCTCACGCGACGGGACGGCACGGGCCCAGACTACCGATCGCCGTGAGCGGTCCATCACGATTCGGTCACCCCGCGGCCCTGTGCGCACGGTGCCCGTCGCGCGGGCTGGTTCACTGACGGGGTGTGGCCCAACTCGGCTGAGATCCTCCCTGCAGCGTTCGCGAACTCCGGTGTGACCGTCGTCTCGTTCCGACCGCACTCCGTCGAGCCCTCCGGCGCCGGGTTCCTCTACGGCTACGAGGTCGACACCGTCGACGCCCTCGGTGCGACCGCCACCGTGCTGACCTTCATCGACACCGACGCCCGCGCCGCCGACGGCTCGTCGGTGATCGCCACCGACCCCGGCACCGGGCGGCCCCTCGCCGTCTGGGCCTACCCGGCCGACCCGATGCTGCCCGCGCTCGCCGGCGTCACGTTCCCCGACCGCGTGGTCGAGTCGCTCGCCGCCCTCGGCATCGTCGTGACGTCGCCGACGCTGACGGTCGCGGCCTACCGACCGGGCAAGCGCGCCGTCATCCGGCTCGACTCCGCCGAGGCGACGCTGTTCCTCAAGGTGATCCGCCCCGATCGCGTGGCCCCGATCGTCGACCTGCACACGGCGTTCCGCAGCAGCGGCGTCCCGGTGCCGGCCGTGCTCGCCTCACGCGCCGACGGGCTGCTCGTGCTCGAGCGGGTGCCCGGCGAGCCTGCGGGGCGGCACGTGCTCGCCCTCGCCGACGACCCGCGCTTCGTCGACCAGCTCGTCGAGATCGGGCGCCTGACGGCCACCGTGCCGGTGGTGGCGCCCGCGCAGTCCGACGCGCTCGACCACGGCGGCTGGCACCGCGCCACGCTGCTCGGGCAGCTGCCGCGGCGGGCCGCCGAGATCGACGCGGTCTACGCCGAGATCGACCGGCGCCGCGCCAGCTGGGTCGGCGACCCGCTGACCGTCATCCACGGCGACCTCCATCTCGAGCAGCTCTTCGTCGACCCGGCCGAGCCGTGGCGCGTCACCGGCGTGCTCGACATCGACACGGCGGGGGTGGGTCACCCGGCCCGCGACGCGGCGGCCCTCGTCGCGCATCTCGTCGTCACCGGCCAGTGGCACCGCGGCAACGGCGACGACCCCGAGGCGCGCGCCTGCGAGCGCCTGGCCGACGAGGTCGCCCGCGTCTGGAGCGACCGCGTGCCGCAGTGGGCCGAGCGCCTGGCGCCGGCCGTCGCCTCGCAGCTGCTCGCCCACGCCGGCGGACAGGCGACCCTCGGAACCGAGACCGGTCGCCGCAAGGCCGTGCAGCTGATCGCCGCCGCCGTCGGCGCTCTGCGGCTGCCGGTCGGCCAGTCGGACGCCGGCGACTGACCGTCGCGACACACGAGGAGGCGCGGGTGGCGTCGGTCGCCCGCGTGCGCGTAAACTGACCGCAGCATCACCGCCCGCGTCGTCGACCGACCCGGCCCGCCACGAGGCCCCGCCCTCGTCCGGTCCGCTCGTGCCCGTCGGTCCCGTCGGGGCGTGGTGACCCGTCTCTCTACGGACACCACAGCTGCATCCACGTCCAGCCCCACCGCGGGCACGGTCGCGCGCATCGGGCGCCGACCTGCTCGCACCGTCGTCGCCACGACGACACAGCACCGTCGACGCCCGCGTCGACCACGAGGAGGAGCCTTGGCTCGACCAGGCCAACGTCAATCGGGCGGAACACGCACCGCCACCCGTTCGAACCGTCGCCGCGAGGTCGACAACGACGGGCTGATCCCCGTCCTGGCCCGCGCCGTGCGCGAGGTCGAGGCCGCGGCCCAGCGGGGCCAGGTGAAGCCCTCGTCGCGCACCAAGTTCCAGGTCGTCGCGCTGCTCATGCGAGAGGAGCGCGCGCGTGTCAAGGTCGACAAGGCGATCAGCGACTCCGAGCGCGCCGAGCAGATGAAGCGCCTCGACGGCGTCGCGCAGATCCTCGCCAAGACCGCGGCCCGCGACACGTCGCTGATCGCGCTCCTCGCCGAGGAGGCCGTCGTCTCCGAGGCCGCGAAGGCGCTGAAGCGCGATCTGCAGATGTCGGCCGGTCTCGAGCTCGCCCCCGAAGAGCTGGTCATCGTCACCGAGAAGGCCCCGGCCCCCGTCGCCTCCGAGCGTCAGGTCGTGCCGCAGTCGGTCATCTCGCGTCAGCTGGCCAACCCGTTCCTGCCGCCCGACTTCTCGCTGGCCGAGGTCGCCCGCGAGGCGCACCCCGTGCGACTCGCCAACTGGGAGCTCTTCGGCCCCCTCTTCAAGTCGTTCGAGTACGGCGCCGGCGGCGGGCCCGCCTGCATGCCGCTGCCCGACCCCACCACCGTCGACGCTCCGGCCGGCGCCACGCTGATGCAGCACCAGGCGCAGCTCGTCGAGTCGGCCCGACAGGGTCACCGCACCTACCTGCTCGCCGACGAGCCGGGTCTCGGCAAGACCGCCCAGGCCCTCCTCGCCGCCCAGGCGGCGGACGCCTACCCGCTGCTGGTCGTCGTCCCCAACGTCGTGAAGACGAACTGGGCCCGTGAGGTCCAGCTCTGGACCCCGACGCGCAGCGCCACCGTCATCCACGGCGACGGCGAGAACCTCGACGCGTTCGCCGACGTCGTCATCGTCAACTACGAGGTGCTCGACCGCCACGTCGGCTGGCTCGGCGAGCTCGGCTTCAAGGGCATGATCGTCGACGAGGCCCACTTCATCAAGAACAAGGAGTCGCAGCGGTCCCGCCACGTGATGCAGCTGTCGCAGCGCATCCGTCAGCGCACGGCCCACCCGCTGCTGATGGCCCTCACCGGCACGCCGCTGATCAACGACATCGAAGACTTCAGAGCCATCTGGGAGTTCCTCGGCTGGATCGGCGAGAAGAAGCCGAACGCCGAGCTGCTCGAACGCCTCGAAGACGCCGGTCTCACCCCGGCCGACCCCGGCTTCTTCTCGTCGGCCCGCGAGATCGTCATCGACATGGGCATCGTCCGCCGCCGCAAGGTCGACGTCGCCGCCGACATCCCGGCCCGCCGCGTCGCCGACCTGCCCGTCGAGCTCGACGACGAGGTCGGCCGCTCGATCCGCGAGGCGGAGCGCGAGCTGGCCCGCCGCCTCGTCGAGCGGTACCGGTCCGCCCTGTCGACCCGCACCTCCGGCGTCCGCGTCGACGGCGTCGACCACGACCTCGTCCGCCAGGTCGCCCGATGGGAGCTCGAAGACAGCCGCTCGTCGTCGTCGGGCGAGAACGTCTTCAGCATGGTGCGCCGCATCGGGCAGGCGAAGGCCGGGCTCGCCGCCGACTACACCGCGCAGCTGGCACGGAACGTCGGCAAGGTCGTCTTCTTCGCCAAGCACATCGACGTCATGGACACCGCCGAGGCGACCTTCGCCAAGCGCGGGATCAAGTACGCGTCGATCCGCGGCGACCAGACGCCGGCGGTGCGCCAGCGCCAGATCGACGCCTTCGTGAACGACCCCGAGGTCGCCGTCGTGGTCTGCTCGCTGACCGCGGCCGGCGTCGGGCTCAACCTGCAGGTCGCCTCGAACGTCGTGCTCGCCGAGCTGTCGTGGACGGACGCCGAGCAGACGCAGGCCATCGACCGCGTGCACCGCATCGGCCAAGAGGAGCCGGTCACCGCGTGGCGCGTCATCGCCGCCCAGACGATCGACACCAAGATCGCCGAGCTGATCGACAGCAAGGCGGGGCTCGCCGCCCGGGCACTCGACGGCGACGACAGCGAGCTCGCGGCGTCGACCGACGTGCAGCTCGACGCCCTGATCGCGCTGCTGACCGAGGCCCTCGGCGGCTGACGCGCGGCGCGACCGGCAGCGAGCCGGCCGCTGTCCCCTGCGCGCAGTGCGGGGGTCGCCTCCCAGAGAGCGCGGGTTCAGTGGATCCTGAACCCGCACTCGACCCCTAGGAGCACACCATGCCCGAGATCCAGGGCTACGCCCACGTCGCCATCACCGTGTCCGACCTCGACGCGAGCCTGCCGTTCTACGAAAAGCTGCTCGGCGCCGAGCCCGTCGGCCGCATCCAGCTCGACGGCCTCGACCGCCACCTGTTCCCGGTGGGCAACGGGCAGATCCTCGGCGTGACCGCCTACACGCACGGCTCGGCCGACGTCTCGAACCCGACCACCCCCGGGCTCGACCACATCGGTCTCGCCGTCGCCGACCGCGACGGCGTCGTCGCCTGGCAGGAGCAGGCCACGGCGGCCGGCATCGAGTCCGACCTGCAGGACGCCGACTTCGGTCACGCCCTCATGGTGAAGGACCCGGACGGCAACCAGATCGAGTTCTTCGCCCCGCGCGCGCAGAGCTGATCCGCAGGGCCCGCACCGCGCCTCCTCGGCTCCGGTCGGGTCCGCCCGCGGCATGACGGACGGCTGCCTCGCATCGATGCGAGGCAGCCGTCGGTTCGTCGGGATGGCGAAGGAGGCGCGGTTAGAGTCCGAGCTTCGCCTGCACGTCGGCGAGCGACGGGTTCGTGGCCGTCGAGCCGTCGGGGTAGATGATCGTCGGCACGGTCTGGTTGCCGTCGTTGACGCTCTGGACGATCTCGGCGGTGCCGGGGACCTCCTCGATGTTCACCTCGGTGTAGGCGATGCCCTGCTTGCCGAGCTGCTGCTTGAGGCGGGCGCAGTAGCCGCACCACGAGGTGCTGAACATCGTGATCGATCCGGCGGCAGGGACGTAGGCGGTGGCGGTGTCACTCATGACCCGAGCCTAAGCCTGGTCGGCGGTGAGCGGCGGGGGAGTTGGCTGGGAGCCGCATCAGGCACACCACGAGGAGGAACCCCATGGCCGACACGGTCGCCGATCAGATCATCGCCCAGCTCGTCTCCGCGGGGGTCCGGCGCATCTACGGCATCGTCGGCGACAGCCTCAACCCGATCGTCGACGCCGTCCGGCGGACCGGGGGGTCGGCGAAGGGCGGCATCGACTGGGTGCACGTCCGCAACGAGGAGGCCGCCGCGTTCATGGCCTCCGGCGACGCGCAGATGAGCGGCGAGCTGGCCGTCTGCGCGGGGTCGTGCGGCCCCGGCAACCTGCACCTGATCAACGGCCTCTACGACGCCCATCGCAGTCGGGCGAAGGTCCTGGCGATCGCGAGTCACATCCCGAGCACGATGATCGGCTCGGGGTACTTCCAGGAGACCCACCCCGACCGGCTCTTCGTCGAGTGCTCGGGCTACAGCGAGATGATCTCGACGGCGCCGCAGTCGCCCGGTGTCGTCGCGTCGGCGATCCGCCACACCCTGGCGGGCGAGGGAGTCAGCGTCATCACGCTGCCCGGGGACATCGCCGAGCTGGACGCCGCCGGTCGCGTGCCCGCCCCCGTGACCGTCGGGGCCGCCGAGCTCGTCCCCGCCGCTGCGGACGTCGAGGCTCTGGCGGATGCCATCAACCGGGCGAAGACGGTGGCGCTGTTCGTCGGCGAGGGCGGTCGGGGTTCGCACGACCAGATCATCGAGCTCGCCGACCTGATCGGCGCGCCGATCGGGCACAGTCTGCGCGGCAAGGACGTCATCCAGTACGACAACCCGTTCGACGTCGGCATGACCGGGCTGCTCGGCTACGGGGCGGCCCACGCGGGCATCCACGACGCCGACCTGCTCGTGCTGCTCGGCACGGACTTCCCGTACCCGCAGTTCCTGCCGGACGGCGAGAAGGTGACGATCGCGCAGGTCGACGTCAAGGCCGAGGTGATCGGTCGTCGGGCCGACGTGCACGTGCCCGTCCACGGGGCGATCGCGCCGACCCTCCGTGCGCTGATGCCCCTCGTCCGCCGCAAGAGGAACCGGAGGTTCCTCGAGAAGACCCTCAAGAAGCACGACCGGCTGATGTCGGGCGTCGTCGGCGCCTACACGAAGGACGTCGAGGGGATGCGGCCGATCCACCCCGAGTACGCGGCCTCGCTGCTCGACGAGGTCGCGGCCGATGACGCGATCTTCACCGCGGACACCGGCATGGGCAACGTCTGGGCCGCCCGGTACATCACTCCGACGCCCGAGCGACGCATCTTCGGCTCGTACCTGCACGGGTCGATGGCGAACGCGCTGCCGCATGCGCTCGGAGCGCAGATGGCGTTCCCCGAGCGGCAGGTGGTGTCGATCTCGGGCGACGGCGGGCTGTCGATGCTGATGGGCGAGCTGGTCACGGCGCAGATGTACCGGCTGCCGGTGAAGATCGTCGTGTTCAACAACAGCACGCTGGGGCTCGTCAAGCTCGAGATGCTCGTCGACGGGCTGCCCGACTTCGGCGTCGACGTGCCGTACACCGACTACGCGGCCGTCGCGAGGGCGATCGGCATCCACGCGGCGCACGTCGACGACCCGCGCGATCTCCGCACGGCGTTGGAGGCGGCGTTCGAGCACGACGGCCCCGCCCTCGTCGACATCGCCACCGACCCGAAGGCGCTGTCTCTGCCGCCGACGATCAGCGGCTCTCAGGTCAAGGGGTTCTCGCTCGCCCTGTCGAAGATCGTCATGAACGGCGGCGCGGGGGAGGCCGTCGCGATGGCCCGGTCGAACCTGCGGAACATCCCCCGGCCGTAGGCGAGCGCGGCGCGCCGCGCCGCGGAGCGTCGAGGTGACTCGAAACGACCCCTCCGGGGCGTCGAAGCGCTGTTTCGAGTCACCTCGTTTCGGGGGAGGTGGCCCGAGCGCATCGAGGTGGCTCGAACGGGCGCTCTGGCGAGCCCAGGCGCCGCGCCGCCCCGCGCCCCGCGTCCGCCCCCCATCGATGTGACTCGAAACGGCCCTTTCGGGACTCAAAGGCGCCTCTTCGCGTCACTTCGTTGCAGGGGCCGCGGCCCCCTGTGCATCGAGGTGACTCGAAGGGCCCCTTCGGGTGAGCCGAGGCGCCGCTTCGCGTCACTTCGTTTGCTACGTCAGGAGGCGCGGTGCCGGTGCTCGACGGCCGGCACCGCGCCTCCTCGGCTCGGCTCGGCAGGCGCGACCGTCAGCCGGCGGCGGGCGTGCTCCGCGCGGCCAGGCGGGCGACCGCGGTCAGCGGGATGCTGATCCAGTCGGGCCGGTTGCGGCTCTCGTAGATCGCCTCGTACACGGCCTTGTCGATCTCGAAGGCGTCGAGCAGTGCGCGGGCCGCGCGGATGTCGACACCCGACGATGCGATGTAGCCGTCGACGAAGGCCTTGCGGGCGTCGTGGGCCCAGTCGCGGGCGTCGACCGGCGTCGACTCGTGGGCGAGCGACCCGGCGACGTAGTCGAACGAGCGCAGCATCCCGGCGATGTCGCGGATCGGCAGGTCGGGGCGCGAGCGCTCGGGCATGGGGCGCAGCGGTTCGCCCTCGAAGTCGATCAGCATCCAGCCGCGCTCGGGCGACAGCAGCGCCTGTCCGAGGTGCAGGTCGCCGTGGATGCGCTGCAGGTCGGGCCAGGCGAGATGACCGGCCGCGTCGTAGACGCGCGAGATGGCGGCTTCATGCTCGGCGATCTCGGGCACCTCTCGGGCCGCCGTGGCGATGCGTCGGCGCATGCTGACGAGGGCGCCGTCGATCTCGTCGGGCCCAGCGGCGACGCTGCCGAGCTCGACGGCGAGGGTGGCGTGCATCTCGGCGACGGCCACGCCCAGGTCGTGCGCCTCGGCGGTGAAGTCGGTCCCGGCCGCCGCGGCCGCGAGCGCGACGCGCCAGGCGTCGTCGAGCCCGGGCAGGAACTCCTGCGAGAACGCGAGGTGCCCGGTGGCGGTCCCGCCGTCGCGGCCCGGGTCGGTCCAGGTGGCGCGCAGCGAGCCGAACGACGACGGCACGTGCGTCGAGCCGCCGCGGGTCAGCGACGCCTGGGTGGTGACGTCGGGGTTGTCACCGTGGTGCAGCACGCGGAAGACCTTGGCGATCACGTGCTCGACCGGCCCGCCCTCGACGTCGTAGATGATCGAGGTGTTCGACTGCTCGCCCGACAGCACGCGCGAGCGCCGCACCGTGCCGGGGTCGACGATGCGGGTGCCCTCGACGGCCACGTCGGCGCCGTCGATGCGGGCCTCGTCGGTCATCGTGCGGAGCAGCTCGCGGGCGTAGGCGGGGTCGTGCGGCCCGTCGTACAGGTAGCGTCCGTCGGCCGAGCCGATGAAGGCCGCGTCGCCGCCGGGAAGCGGGGCGTCGCGGCTCACCAGCGGCACCTGGTACAGCACGGGGGTGTCGCCGGCCTCGTCGATGATCAGCAGCGTCAGGGCGAGCGCGTCGCCGAGATCCGATTCGTACGACCCGATGACCCGCAACGCGGGCGTCCGCCCCTTCGTCGCGTACCAGCGCTGTCGCGCCATCCATCCGGCCAGACTCGGTGCCACGTCGCTCATGCGACGACCCTACGCCCGCCCGGCCGAGGAGGCGCGGCGCGAGCCCCCGAGGCGGCGCGCGCGGCTCGACGACGTCGTCCCGCCTCCCTCACGGGCCGGGCCGCTCGCCCCGCACCCGGCGACCGGCTACAACTGGAGGCATGAGCCGCACCGAGCAGACCGAGATCGAGCGCAAGTACGACGTCGACCAGACGGCCGTCGTCCCCGACCTGGGCGGGGTCGCCGGGGGAGGGCTCGTCGTCGGCCGCACCGAGCCGCGACCCGCCGTCGAGCTGGTGGCGACCTACTGGGACACCGACGACCACGCGCTCGTCGCCGCCCGGACGACCCTGAGGAGGCGCGAGGGAGGAGGCGACGAGGGCTGGCACCTCAAGCTGCCGCCGCAGGCCGGCACGACGGGCCGTCGTGAGGTGCACTGGCCGCTCGGATCCGCCGACGAGCCGGTGCCCGCTGACCTGCTGGCACTCGTCGCCGGCGTGCTCGACGGGCGCTCGGTGCGCCCCGTGCTCCGGCTGGCGACGAACCGCTCGGTGCTGATGCTGCTGGCAGACGACGATTCGGCCCTCGCCGAGGTCGCCGACGACGTGGTCACCGCGACGCGACTCGCGTCGGGCGCCGAGCGTCGCTGGCGCGAGTGGGAGGTCGAGCTCGCGCCGGGTGTCGACGGCGAGCCGGGCGAGGGTCTGCTCGACGCGGTCGAGCAGCGTGTCCTCGCCGCCGGGGCCGTCGTCTCGTCGTCGCGGTCGAAGCTGGCGAGGGGCCTCGGGGCCGAGGGCTGACCTGCCGACGGCCGCCCGCCCGGCCGACCCGCGCCTCCTCGGAGTCCGCGGGTCGGGCCGGCCCGCTCGGGTCGGCCGCCTAGGCGCGACCGAGCACGTCGAGGATCCACGCGATCTCGACGGCGCGCTCGCGCCACGACTCGTAGCGCCCGCTCACGCCACCGTGCCCGGCCGACATCTCGGTCTTCAGCAGCACGGGCGCGCCGACGTCGCGCAGCCGGGCGACCCACTTGGCGGGTTCGACGTAGAGCACGCGGGTGTCGTTGAGCGAGGTCACGGCGAGGATGCGCGGGTAGGCGACGCCCTCGCGCACGTTCTCGTAGGGGCTGTAGCCGCGCATGTACTCGTAGACCTCGGCGTCGTGCAGCGGGTCGCCCCATTCGTCCCACTCGATCACCGTGAGGGGCAGATCGGGGTCGAGGATGCTCGTGAGCGCGTCGACGAAGGGCACGGCGGCGACGATCCCCGCGAAGCGGTCGGGCGCGAGGTTGGCGACCGCGCCCATCAGCAGGCCGCCCGCGCTGCCGCCCTCAGCGACGAGCAGCTCGGGCGTGGTGCGGCCCTCGGCGATGAGGTGGTCGGCGACGTCCACGAAGTCGGTGAACGAGTTCTTCTTCGTCAGCGTCTTGCCCCCTTCGTACCAGGCGCGACCCAGCTCGCCGCCGCCGCGCACGTGCGCCACGGCGAAGACGACGCCACGGTCGAGCAGCGACAGACGGGCGACGCTGAAGCCGGGGTCGATGCTGTGCTCGTACGAGCCGTAGCCGTAGAGGTGGACGGGCGAGGGGCCCGAGGTCGGCACGGCGTCGCGGCGCCAGACCAGCGACACGGGCACGCGCGTGCCGTCGGCCGCGGTGGCCCATTCGCGCGACTGCTCGTAGTCGGCGGGGTCGTAGCCGCCGAGCACGTTCTGCCGCTTGAGCAGGCGACGCTCGCCGGTGCGCACGTCGAGGTCGTACACGGTCGACGGGGTGACGAACGAGGTGTAGCCGAATCGGACGGTGGGCTGGGCGAACTCGGGGTTGCCGCCGACGCCCGCGGCGAAGAGCGGCTCGTCGAACGCGACCTCGGTCACGTCGCCGTAGCCGTCGGCGTCGAGCGGGACGACCGCGAAGCGGGGCAGCGCATCGCGACGGTACTCGACGACCAGATGGCCGGCGAACGCGTCGACCGATTCGAGCCGGACGGAGGCGCGGTGCGGCATGATCACGCGGCGGTCGGTGGTCGAGGTGGGGTCGTCGGCCGGCACGTCGACCAGCTCGAAGTTCTCGGCGCCGTCGTTGTGGACGACGAGGAGGCGGTCGCTGCCCGCGACGATCGCGTGCTCGACCTCGTACTCGACGCCCTCGCGGCGCGGCCACACGACGCGGAACTCGCCCGTCGGGTCGCTCGAGTCGAGCAGCCAGGTCTCGCTGGTGATCTTGGAGCCGATGTCGATCACGAGGTACTGGCGGCTGCGGGTCAGGCCCACGCCGATCCAGTAGCGGTCGTCGGGCTCGGTGAAGACGGTGACGTCGTCGCCCGCCCGGCCGACCTCGTGACGCCAGATGGTGTCGGGGCGCCACGACTCGTCGACCGTGGGGTAGAAGACGTAGCGACCGGTGGCGTCGAAGAGGGCGCCCGGGGCGGTGTCGGCGATCTCGTCGTCCAGGTCGGAGCCGGACTCGAGGTCGCGGATCCGCAGGGTGTAGCGCTCGTCGCCCTCGGTGTCGACCGCGTAGGCCAGCAGTCGGCCGTCGGGGGAGACGTCGAAGCTGCCGAGCGAGAAGAAGTCGTGTCCGTCGGCCTCGACGTTGCCGTCGAGGAGGACCTGCTCGCCCTCGGCGGGGCGGTCGGCGCCGAAGACCGGGGGAGTCCAGTCGTCGGGGCCCGCGATGCGCGCCCGGCAGTGGATGCCGTACTGCGAGCCCTCGGCCGTCCGCGAGTAGTACCACCACGAGCCCTCACGGACGGGGACGCCGAGGTCCGTCTCTTGGACGCGGCTCCTGATCTCGTCGAACACGGTCTCGCGGAGACCCGCGAGATGCGCGGTCTCCGCGGTCGTGTGGGCGTTCTCGGCCTCGAGATGCGCGAGGACCTCCGGGTCCTCCTTCGCCCTCAGCCATTCGTAGTCGTCGACGAAGTCGTGGCCGTGGTGGCTGCGAGTGACGGGTCTCTTCGGAGCGCGGGGCGCGGGGACGGAAGCCATCCGCCAACCCTACTGAAGGCCGCGATGCGCGCTCAGTGCGAAGCGGCGTCGATCCGGCCCATCAGCGACCACACGGCACGCGACAGCTCGGGGTGCCAGAGCGCGACCGTCCGGAGGAACCTCAGCTCGTCGGTCGTGCCCAGCCCGCCCGCGACGGGCACCCCGTCGACGCCTCGCGCCGCGGCGCGGATCGAGATGACGACCTGCTCGTCGACGGTGGGCAGACCGGGGATGACGTCCCACGGGTCCTCGCCGTTGCGGCACCGGAGCTCGATCAGGGCCGCGAGCTCGTCGTGCGCCTCGGCCCGCAGCACCTCGAGGCTGCGACCGGCCCCACGGAACTCGGGCACGCCCCCTCGGGGCGCGTCGGGTGTCTCGGGCATGCGGACGAGCCTACGCGCGAGCGCCTCGACGGTCGCGGGGCCGCTACCCTCGGCGCATGGTCTACCGAGTGTGCGTCGCCTACCTCCTCCGCAGGGTCGAGGGGCGGACGGAGGTGCTGCTCGGTCGCAAGAAGCGCGGTCTCGGCACGGGGCGGTACGTCGGTCTCGGCGGCAAGCTCGAGGCGGGGGAGTCGGCGCTCGACGCGATCGTCCGCGAGATCGCGGAGGAGGCGGGCGTGGTCGTGCAGCCGGGCGACCTCGACCGCCGCGGGGATCTGCTCTATCTGTTCCCGCACCGCGAGTCGTGGAGTCAGCGCTCGACGGTGTTCGTCACGACGCGCTGGTCGGGCGAGCCCGTCGAGAGCGACGAGCTCGCCCCCGCCTGGTTCGCGCTCGACGATCTGCCGCTCGACGAGATGTGGAGCGACGCGCGCGTGTGGCTCCCGGCCGTGCTCGCCGGCGGCGCCGTCTCGCACGAGTTCACCTTCGGCGAGGACCTCGCGAGCGTCGCCTCCGATCGGCCTCTGCCCGACGGCATGCCGCCCGTCGGCGCTCCGTCCGCCTGATCGGCCGGGGTCAGCGCTCGCCGCGGTGCGACCGGGAGCCGCTCGAGCGGACGAAGAAGTCGACCACGCCGACCAGCACGGCCAGCACGACCGCGCCCCACGCGTAGCCCACGAAGAGACCGGCGACGTCACGGCCGCCCGGTGCGAGCGTGACGCTCAGGACGTAGAGGGCGGCGGCGGCGACCAGCAGGACGACGACGACCGCGACGAGCAGGCGGTGCAGGGCGGATCGGTTCACGACCGGTCAGCCTACCGGCGGGGTCTCGTCGGGATCGGCCGCGTGTCGAGGGTGTCGTCTTCGAGGCCGCCGGGCGAACCGAGGAACATGTCGCCCGACGTGCCGTCGTCCAGGTCGCCGCGCTCGTCGACGCCGACGGTGTTGATCGTGCCGGTGTCGGTCGAGACGAGCCCGTGGCGTCGCAGCACCTCGTCGCGCTCGGCGACCAGGAAGTCGCGGTTCGCGTTCTGGGCGTCCGCGAACATGGTCGTGCGACCCGTCACGATGCGGCGGATCCGACGTCGCTCCCACCACTTCTTGCCGGTGACCATCAGCACGACCCCCGCGACCGCGTAGGCCAGCATCATCGTGAGTCCGCGACCGTAGCCGGGGCCGACGTCGTAGAGGGCCCGCTTCAGCATCTCGGTGATGCCGCTGCCCACCACGACGTTGTTCAGCCAGGCGAACGGCTGGGGCATGAACCACGACGGGTAGGCCCCGCCCGAGGCCGGCATCGACAGGAAGACGAAGACGATCATCGCGGGCAGGGCGACGAACCGACCGACGAAGTAGCTGATGCCGTTGACGGCGAGGCCGATCGCGATGATCCATCCCCAGCCCAGCAGGAAGAGCTCGAGGAAGTGACCCTGCACGGCGCCGACCACCGGCCCGGCCAGGACGTTCGTGATCAGCGAGATGACCGCCCCGCCGACGACGATCACGGTCGTGCGGGTGCGGTGACGCAGCGGCGCGCCCATCAGCCCGATGAACATGGCGACCATGTAGCCGCCGATGCACCAGGCGAGCATCAGGTAGAGCGAGACCGTGCCGTACTCGTCGTAGGCGGGCAGCGGGGCGAGGTCGGTCACCGCGGGCGCCGCCGCCCCCTCCGCCTCGATCACCGGCGTCAGCATGGCCGGGATCAGGGCGGCGACCTGGTACTGGTGCGCGCTCGCCGTGTAGAGGGCGTCGTCGCCCGGATCGTAGGCGACCGCCACGCGACCGCTCGTGACCGCCGACCGCGCCTCCGCCACGTCGTCGTACGAGCGCAGCTCGATCGCGCCGGGCAGCCGCTCGTCGAGGGTCGTCTGCAGCTCGGACGACGAGCCGACGATCGCCACCGGCACGTCGTGCGGATGCGGCGCATGGAACGCCGCGATGTAGCAGAGGCAGAAGCCGACGATGAAGAACAGCGGCAGCCAGAGCTGCAGCCCGATCAGCTGCAGCGACGGGTGGAGGGTCGAGTACCACCGACGGAAGCGGCCGGGCCCGGTCCGACCGGCTCGATCCGCGCCGCCCGCGCCGTCGTCCGCCGCGCCTCCCGCCGATCCGCCCGTCGTCGATCCCGCCGTCGTGTCCGTCACTGCCGCCTGCTCTCGCCTCGTCCGCCGTCCTCCAGGGTACGCCGCGGTCTCCGCCCGTCGACCCCTCAGGACCTCGTGCTGGCGAGCGCCGAGGTGTCCATGGCGAGCTCCTCCGCGTCGAGCCCGAGCAGCACCCGCCGCATGACCTCCTCGTCGAGGTTGCCCGCGTCGCGTTCGCGGAGCACGACCTCGCGACGCTTGGCCAGCAGCTCCCGACGGATGGTGCCGATCGCGTGCGGTGCCTCGCGCCTCCTGCGGGCCTGGTCGTCCGTCGGGCCGTTCGCCTCGCGTTCGTCGGCGTCGTCGACCGCGGTGCGCTGCAGGGCCTCGTTCTGACGCAGCAGACGCGTGGTGGTCGAGCGGACGGCGCGGTCGGTGAGCTCCGCGCCCCAGCGCTCCTCCCACACGGGTCGGCGGCGTTCGACGTACGCCATCGTCTCCTCCGTGCTGGTCGCGAAGATCTCGAGCTCGGCGGCGAGGTCGCGGTCGCGCTGGGTCTCGTCGCGGACCCCGAGGGCGCGGATCACGACGGGCAGGGTCAGCCCCTGGATCAGCAGGGTCCCCACGGTCACGATGAACGCGATCAGGAACATCGTGTCGCGGGCCGGCACCGCGATGCTCGACTGGGTGACGGCGGGGATCGACACGGCCGCGGCCAGCGTCACGACGCCGCGCATGCCCGTCCACGAGATGACCGTGAGCTGCCGCCAGTCCATGCGAGGCTGCGGCCGGTAGCGGACCGCGCGGAGAGCGGGCGCAGCCCGGGCCCTCCGCAGCGCGGGCACCCTGCGGAGCCTCCGCAGCAGAGGCGACAGGAACACGTAGCGGGCGGCGCGCGCGGCGTAGTGGCTGCCGAAGACGAACACGGGGCGGACGAGCACGACGACCGCGAGCACGGCGAGCGCCACCCCGACGCTCTGCCCGAGACCCCTTTCGCTGTCGGCCACGTCGAGCACCACGGCCCGCAGCTGCAGCCCGATGAGGGCGAAGACGAAGCCCTCGAGGACGACGTCCGCCGCCGACCAGAACGGGCGCTCCTGCAGCCGGGTCGCGTAGCCCGTCCGCGGCGAGTTGAAGCCGACGTAGAGCCCGGCGGCGACGACGCCGAGCACGCCCGACCCGCCGAGCTCCTCCGCCGTGATGTAGGCGACGAACGGCAGCAGCAGTCCGATGACGTTCTCGATGACCGGGTCGTCGATGCGCATCCGCACCCGGTGCGCGACGAAGCCGAGCACGAGACCGACGGCCACCCCGACCCCGATCGCCAGCGCGAAGATGCCGAGGTCGTCCCACACCGTGAGGCTGGCCCCGCCGACGATGGCGAGGAACACCTTCACGAGCGTCAGCGACGCCGCGTCGTTGATGAGGCTCTCGCCCGACAGCACGGTCATCACCTTGCGGGGCAGACCGAGTCTCCGCCCGATGGCGGCGGCCGACACCGCGTCAGGAGGCGCGACCACGGCCCCGACGAGCAGTGCGGCCGGCAGGGTCATGTCGGGGATCATCAGGTACGCGACGCCGCCCACGGCGAAGGCGGTGACGACGACGGCGCCGACGCCCAGCCGGGCGATCTGGGCCCGGCTCTCGCGGAAGTTGAGCAGCGAGACGTCGAGGGCGGCGGAGTAGAGCAGCGGCGGCAGCACCACGGTCAGGATCAGCTCCGAGTCGATCTCGACGTCGGGCACACCGGGGATCAACGAGACGAGCAGTGCGACGCCGACGGTCAGCAACGGGGCCGGCAGGCCGCGCCAGCGGGCGAAGGCGGTGACGATCAGAGAGCCCGTGAGGATGATCAGCAGCTCGGCGAGTTCCATGCGGAGGCGACCGTCCCGTCGTGTCGGGCAGCCGCGTCGGATGCAGCGACTGCAAGGAGATGCCTCCATCCTGTCAGCGCGCCGCTAGGAGAACGTCGGATGAACGCGGCCGAACCGGCGCCTCCGCCCTCGTAGCATCGTCGGGTGAGCGCCCCCGCCGAGGACCTCGTCCGAACGACCCCGCAGGGGTCCGTCCGCGGACTCCGCGAGCGCGGCGTCGTCGCGTGGCGCGGGATCCCCTACGCCGCGCCTCCTGTCGGGCCCCTCCGGTTCCGAGCCCCCGAGCCCGCCCCGGGCTGGGCGGGCGTCCGCGACGCGACCCGGTTCGGGCCCGCCGCCCCGCAGGACAGAGTGCAGTTCGTCGGCGTCGACGCGACGACGCCGCTCAGCGAGGACTGCCTCACTATCAACGTGATCGCGCCCGAGGGTAGCGCCGCGGGAGACGACCTGCCCGTGCTGGTCTTCGTGCACGGCGGCGCGTACAGCGTCGGTTCGTCGCGCGAGCACCCGAGGCAGGGCGAGACGCTGGTCCGCGAGGGCGGCGTCGTCTACGTGAGCTTCAACTACCGGCTGGGCGCGTTCGGCTACCTCGACTTCACGCACTGGGCCACCCCCGAGCGCCCGCTCGAGTCCAATCTCGGGCTGCGCGACCAGGTGGCCGCCCTCGAGTGGATCCGCGACACGATCCGGTCGTTCGGCGGCGACCCCGATCGCGTGACGCTGTCCGGCGAGAGCTCGGGCGGCAACGCCGTCACGACCCTCATGACGGTGCCGCGCGCTCGCGGGCTGTTCGCCGGGGTGATCGCTCAGAGCTCGCCGCCGAACGCCGTCTACCCGCCCGAGGTCACCCGGCGCTGGGCGGGGGAGTTCCTCGAGATCCTCACCCACGCCCTGCGGGACGACGACCTCGAGTCGACCTCGGTCGACGACGCGGCCGAGCTGCTCGCCGTCGCGCCGACCGGGGCGATCGTCCGGGCCGCGAGTCAGCTGCAGCTGAGGATCCCCGACGAGGACCCGGGCACGATCTGCTTCAGCCCCGTCATCGACGGCGGGTTCCTGCCCGAACGCCCGCTCGACGCGTTCAAGGCGGGGCGGGCGCATCCCGTGCCGCTGATCATCGGGACGAACGACCGCGAGGGCTCGGTCTTCACGGGGCGACGCGACATCCTCGCCACGACCAAGCCGCGCATCCGGGCGATCTTCGCGGCGACGAAGAAGAAGTCGCGACGCGAGATCAAGAAGCACTACCCGGGGCTCCCGTCGCGCCCCGCCGCCCTCGACTTCGGCGGGGACTTCGCGTTCTGGTTCCCGAGCGTCAAGGTGGCCGAGCGGCACGCGGTGCACCAGCCCGTCCGCTTCTACCGGTTCGACGCGACCACGCGGATCCTGCGGGTCGCGGGTCTCGACGCGTTCCACGGGCTCGAGCTCTGGGGCGTGTACGACCGGATGCGCTCCCCGTTCGGCTGGGCGCTCAGCCTGCTCGGCGGGCGTCGTGCGTTCGTGCGGGCCTCGGCCCGGACCCGCGCACGGTGGCTCGAGTTCGTCCGCACGGGGTCGGTCGAGGGCTGGCCCACCTACGACCCGTTCCGGCGTCGGACCCTGATCATCGACGTGCGCGACCGCGTCGAGCACGATCCCCGGGGCGAGCGCCGCCGTGCCTGGCAGGAGTTCGTGCCGCACGTCTGACGACCGACGACCACCGCTCGGCAGCGCGCGCGAGACACCTCCCGGCCACCTCCGAGTTGACCGCTGTTCACCCAGCTGTGACACTCAGCCGGTGGATATCACGCTCATCGTCGTCCTGGTCATCGCGGTGGCCCTCTTCTTCGACTTCACCAACGGGTTCCACGACACCGCGAACGCGATGGCGACGCCGATCGCCACCGGGGCGATGAAGCCCCGGGTCGCGGTCAGCGTGGCCGCGGTGCTGAACCTCGTCGGCGCGTTCCTCAGCACCGAGGTCGCCAAGACCGTCTCGGGCGGCATCATCCGGGAGGGCGACGGGGGAGTCCTGATCACCCCCGAGATGATCTTCGCCGGGCTGATTGGCGCCGTGGTCTGGAACATGTTCACCTGGCTGCGCGGTCTGCCGTCCAGCTCGTCGCACGCGCTCTTCGGCGGCCTGATCGGAGCCGCGCTGGTGGGCGCCGGGCTCGGCTCGGTCGACTTCGGCGTCGTCCTGTCGAAGGTCGTGCTGCCGGCGCTGCTCGCGCCGCTCATCGCCGGGGTGGTCGGGTACACGGCGACGCGCCTGGCGTACACGATCACCCGACGGCGCGACGACAAGAGCGAGCGGGGCGGGTTCCGCTACGGCCAGATCTTCACCTCGTCGCTTGTCGCTCTGGCGCACGGCACGAACGACGCGCAGAAGACCATGGGCGTCATCACCCTGACGCTGATCGCGGGCGGTCTGCTCGCCCCCGACTCGGGCCCGCCGTTCTGGGTCGTCGTGGTCTGCGCCTTCGCCATCGCGCTCGGCACGTACACCGGGGGCTGGCGCATCATCCAGACCATGGGAGGCGGTCTCACCGAGGTCAAGCCCACGCAGGGCTTCTCGGCCGAGGCGTCCACGACGGCCACCGTGCTCGCGTCGAGCCACCTCGGTTTCGCCCTGTCCACGACGCAGGTCGCCAGCGGCTCCATCATCGGCGCCGGTCTCGGCCGCCGCGGCTCGAAGATCCAGTGGGGCACGGCCGGCAAGATCGTCGTCGCCTGGTTCATCACGCTCCCGGCGTCCGCCGCCGTGGGCGCCGTCGCCGCGTTCGTCGCGTCGTGGGGTCTCCCCGGCCTCGTGATCGACGCCGTCGTCGGCGCGGCGGTCATCGCCGGCATCTTCATCGTCTCGCGCCGTCGGCCGCACGACCAGGGTTCGGCCATCGAGGTCGACGTCGCCGCGACGTCCGTCCTCTCGCGGCGTCGGGCCCGCCGGGCCGACCGCCGCGGACGCGTCGACACGCCGGCGGCCGGTGTCGAGGCGCCGTTCGTCCGCATGGACGATCCACCGGCCCCCGCCGCGACGCGTGGCGGCTCCACCCCCGACGACGAGGTGCGCTCATGATCGACTGGTCCGCCTTCGTCGTGGTCGCGCTCGTCGCGCTCTTCTCCGCCGCCGCCCTGGTGTCGCTCTACTCATTCGGGTTGCGCCTGCTCGCCGTCGACGACCGCACACGGGTGCGCACGATCGGCGGATACGCCTGCTTCGTGGTCTGCGCGCTCGGCGTCCTGTTCGGCATCTACCTGATCGTGCCCGCCCTCCACAGCTGAACCGTCGGGCGGAGCCGCCCCGCGCCTCCTCGGCCCGCCGCCCCGCGAGGGCCCGCGCCGGTACAGTCGTGGTCACCGCCCGATCGACGACGACCGGGCCCGACTGACGACCGGAGGCGCACCACCCGTGACGCACGAGACAGCAGCAGCCACCCGCACCGAGACCGATTCGCTGGGCAGTCGGGAGGTCCCCGCAGACGCCTACTGGGGCATCCACACATCTCGCGCGCTCGAGAACTTCCCGATCTCGCAACGGCCGATCTCGGTCTACCCCGACCTCGTCATCGCCCTCGCGCTCGTCAAGCAGGCGGCGGCCCGCGCCAACGTCGAGATCGGCGTGCTCGACCGCACCAAGGCCGAGGCCATCGAACGCGCGTGCGTCGAGATCCGCGGCGGGGCGCTGCACGACCAGTTCGCGGTCGGGGTCATCCAGGGCGGCGCCGGCACGTCGACCAACATGAACAGCAACGAGGTCATCGCGAACCGGGCGCTCGAGCTGCTCGGTCACGCGAAGGGCGACTACGCGCGGCTGCACCCGATCGACGACGTCAATCGCAGCCAGAGCACGAACGACACGTACCCGACGTCGATCAAGATCGGCATGGTGCTGACGCTCCGCCGCCTGCTCGACGAGCTCGACCTGCTGGCGACGTCGTTCGCGACGAAGGGCGCCGAGTTCCACGACGTGCTGAAGGTCGGTCGCACCCAGCTGCAGGACGCCGTGCCGATGACCCTCGGCCAGGAGTTCGTCGGCTTCGCCCACACCCTCGGCGAAGACGTGCAGCGGCTGCGCGACGTCGTGCCGCTGCTCGGCGAGATCAACCTGGGCGCGACCGCCATCGGCACCGGGATCACCGCCGACCCGCAGTACGCCGAGGCCGTCCGCCGCCACCTCGGCGAGCTGTCGGGCATGGACCTCGTCACCGCACCCGACCTCATCGAGGCGACGAGCGACACGGGCGTCTTCATGACGCTGATGGGCGCCCTCAAGCGCAGCGCCATCAAGCTCTCGAAGATCTGCAACGACCTGCGGCTGCTGTCGTCCGGGCCGCAGGCGGGCCTCGGCGAGATCACCCTGCCGCCCCGCCAGGCGGGCTCGTCGATCATGCCCGGCAAGGTCAACCCCGTGATCCCCGAGGTCGTCAACCAGGTGGCGTTCTCGGTGGCCGGGGCCGACCTCACCGTCACGATGGCGGCCGAGGCCGGTCAGCTGCAGCTGAACGCCTTCGAACCGGTCATCACGCACTCGGTGATGCAGAGCCTGCAGTGGATGACCTACGCCTGCCGCACGCTCCGGGTCAACTGCGTCGACGGCATCGAGGCCAACCGCGCGCGGCTCAGCCAGCAGGTCGACACCAACGTCGGCAGCGTCACGGCGCTCACGCCCTACATCGGCTACGCGGCCGCCGCGGCGATCGCCCACACGGCGCTGACCACGAACGGCTCCATCTCGGCGCTCGTCGTCGCCGCGGGCCTCATGAGCGAGGCGCAGGTGCAGAAGGTCCTGTCGCCCGCGCGTCTCTCGGGGCTCGAGGCCGTCACGAGCTCGATCCCGATCATCGACGTCGACGACCCCGCCGCGGCTGTGGCCCGGGCGGCCAACTCGGCCGGGGCGCGCAACCCCGCCGACGAGACCGCCGGCTGAGGCGGGCGCGGCAGGCCGGAGGCGACGGCGGCGAAGGAGGCGCGGTGCCGGTCGGACCGGCACCGCGCCTCCTGCAGATCGCAGCCTCCCGATCGCAGCCTCCCGACCGCAGCCTCCTGACCGGAGCCTCCTGATCAGGGGGTCGAGGGCGCGTGGCTGGTCGTGTCGGTCTGCTCGGAGCGCTCCGCCGCGTGCTCCCGCTCGGCGTCGGCCGCCGCCTGCTCGTGCTCGGAGCGCAGGTGCAGCCGCCGCAGCTCGTCCGGATCGAGCACCCCGCCGTTCTCGCGCAGCGACCGCTCGCGGATGGCGCGGCCGACCCGGATGTCCCAGGCGAGGTTGCGCGCCAGGATGTGATTGCGCGCCGTGTCGCGCATCGGCAGCGGGATGACCTCCTCGGCCTTCACCCCGCGCCGCAGCTGACGCATGCGGAGGATCTCGCTGTCGAGCTCGCCCCCGATGATCAGCACGAAGTTGCTGATGTACGCGTAGAGCAGCACGACGACGACGCCGCCGACCCAGCCGTAGAAGCGGTCGTAGTTGGAGACCGTCAGCACGTAGGTCGCGAAGCCCGCGGTCGCGAGCGCCCAGCCGCCGAGCGCGACCATGGCGCCGTACGACACCCAGCGCAGGCGAGGCGGTCGGACGTTCGGCGTGAAGAAGTAGAGGACGGCCACCGACAGCACGGCGAGGGCGACCAGCACCGGCCACTTGAGCACGTTGTAGAGGTCCGTCCAGGGGCGGCCGATGCCGAGACGACCGGCGACCGCATCGCTGAGGGTCGGGGTCACCAGCAGGATCACCGCGATCAGCGCGAGCGAGACCATCAGCACGAGCGTCACGATCATCATGTGGCCGCGGAACTTCCAGATGCGTCGCCCCTCCTCGACCTCGTAGGCGGTGTTCATCGCCCGACCGAACGCCGTCGCGTAGGCCGACAGCGACCAGAGGGTCAACCACAGGCCGATGCCGAACGCGAGCCCCGGGCTCGACAGGCTCAGCATCTGCTCGAGCGGGCTGCGCAGCGACTCGACCGCGTTCGGCGTGAGGATGTACCTCGCGACCACGAGGATCTCCTCGACCGCGTCACGCCCGTCGTCGACGAACAGGGCGACGCCCGACACGAGCGCCAGGGCCGTGGGCACCAGGGCGAGCAGGGCGAAGAACGTCAGCGAGGCCGCCGCATCGATCGTGCGGTGCCGGAGGAAGTCGTGCCAGACCCGCATGACGACGTAGCGGAGCATCGTCGGGTCCTCGGGCAGGGACCGGGTCGACGACATCCCCCGAGGATACCGTCGGCCCGACGCCCGCCCCGGCCGCTCGGCCGATCCCGGCTGCCCCTAAGGTCGAGGCATGACCTGGAACGATCCCCGCGGCCACGACCACCCCAGGTCGTCGACCGTCACGCCGAACCCGCAGCCGGTGTGGTACCCGGTGCAGCCGGTGTTCAGCCGACCCGCGCCTCCTCGGCCCCGCGTCGCGAGCACGGTGGCGCTCGCGGTCGGGTTCACCGTCATCGGGGTGTTCGCGCTCGCCGTGGTCGTGTACTTCCTGATCTTCCTCCGCCCGTCGCTGATCGCGGCCGGCGCGCTGCTCGCCTTCGTGCCGCTCGCGATCGTGCTGGTCGGCATCTGGCTCGTCGACCGATGGGAGCCCGAGCCCCGGGTCGCGCTGCTGTTCGCGTTCCTCTGGGGTGCAGCCGTCGCCGTGAGCACCGCGCTCGTGGTCGACATCGTCGTCGGCAACGTCCGGGCCGTCTTCGGTCTCGCTGACGGCGACTCCGCCGATCTCTTCGGGGCGGTCGTGCAGGCGCCCGTCGTCGAGGAGGCCGCCAAGGGCTTCGGGGTGCTGCTGGTGCTCTGGATCTTCCGCCGACACTTCGACGGCCCGGTCGACGGCATCGTCTACGCCGCCACGGTCGCGGCCGGCTTCGCCTTCGTCGAGAACATCCAGTACTTCGCCGTGCAGGTCGCCGACGACCTCGCGACCGGCAGCCAGGGGCTCGTGTTCACGTTCCTGGTGCGGGCGATCATGTCGCCCTTCGCCCACGTCATGTACACGGCCTGCACCGGCGTCGCCCTCGGCTACGCCGTCCGTCGCACGGGCCCGTTCGGCGCCATCGGCTTTTTCTTCGCGGGTCTCGTCCCGGCCATCGCGCTGCACGCCCTCTGGAACGGCGCGCTCGTCGTCGTCGGCGGGGCGTTCTTCGCCTACTACCTGCTCGTGCAGGTGCCGATCTTCGCGGCGATGGTGGGGCTCGTCATCTTCCTGCGCCGCAGCGAGCGCCGCACCACGCACGCCCGCCTCGCCGAGTACGCCGCCGTCGGCTGGTTCAGCGCCGACGAGGTCGCCATGCTCTCGACCTCCGCCGGGCGTCGCCGAGCACGCCGCTGGGCCGCGGCGAACGGCCTCGGCCCCGCCATGAAGCGCTTCGTGTCGGACGCCACCCGGCTGGCGTCGACCCGGCAGCGGATGCTGAAGGGGCGCCGGGAGCTCGACGCGGTCGCCGGCCGCGACGAGGCCGAGCTGCTGCAGGCGCTCGGCGCCAGCCGGGCCGCGTTGCAGGCGCCTGCCACCGCGTTCGCCGATCACGCGCCGCGGCCCGACGGCACGCCCTGGGTCGACGGATCGGGGCGCCCGATGGGCAGCGGCTACGACGGCGCGGGCCGGGGGCGGCAGCCGGTGTACTACGACCAGTGGGGGCGTCCGCTGCCTCCGCAGTGGTGACGACCGCGCACCTCCCTCGCCGACCGCGCCCGTCGTCCCTCCGGGCGTCCTGCCCGTCGTCCCGCCGGGCGCGCGATCAGGGCGTCGGCGCGGTCGCGTCGTAACGGCGGAACGACGGCGTCAGCCGGGCCACCACCCCGAGCAGGACGACGACGAGCGCTCCGCCGAGCAGCGGCGGCCAGGCGACGCCGACGGCGGCGACGAGTCCGACGAACAGGTCGCCGAGGCGGGGCCCGCCGGTGACGACGACGATGAAGATCCCCTGCAGGCGCCCGCGCATCGAGTCGGGCGCCGCGGCCTGCAGGATCGTCGAGCGGAAGATCGAGCTGACGTTGTCGGCCGCACCCGCCCCGGCCAAGGCGATCGCTGCCGCGACGAGGGCGACCGGTCGGGCGTCGGCCAGACCGTCGCCGAGACCGCCGCCGGCTCGCATCGGCGTCAGCGCCAGGACGACCCCGAAGGCCGCGATGAACGCGCCGTAGACCGCGATGGAGCGGTTCACCGCCCGGCCCTGCAGCCGCACCTGCCCCAGACGGCCGGAGAACACGCTGCTGAGCAGCGAGCCGACGGCGTAGGAGGCGGTGAGGGCTCCGACGGTCACCGCGCCTCCTCCGATCACCAGGGTGCCGACGACCGGGTACAGCACCCGCGGCTGTCCGAAGGTCATGGCGATCAGGTCGACGACGAACGTGGTGCGGATGTTCGGCGAGCTCCGCAGGAACCGCAGGCCCTGGGCGAGCGACGACAGGCCGGGTCGGCTGGTCTCGCCCTCGGGTCGGATGGGCGGCAGCGTGAGGATGCCGACGAAGGCGAAGGAGAAGAGCACGACGTCGACGCTGTACGTGAGCGGGAACCCCACCCCTGCGACCAGCACCCCGGCCAGAGCGGGGCCGACCGTCAGCATCAGGCCGGTGCCGATGCCGCCGAGGGCCGCGGCGGCCGGCAGGAGGCGCGTGGGCAGCAGGCGGGGCACGATCGCCGCCCGCGAGGTCGCGATCATCGTCCCGGCGACGGCGTTGACGCAGGCGAGCAGGTAGAGCAGCGCGACCTCGCGGACCCCGAGCCAGGCGTGCAGGGCGATCGCCGCCGTCGACAGCCAGGCGAAGACGGCCGCGACGAGGGCCACCTTCCGGCGGTCGAACGCGTCGGAGAGCATCCCGCCGTAGAGGCCCGCCACGATCATCGGCACGAGCGAGAACACGCCGACGAGGGCCACGGCGAAGGTCGAGCGGGTGATGTCGTAGACCTCGAGGCCGACGGCGACGACGGTGAGCTGCGTGCCGATGCCGCTGACGGTGTTGCCGACGAAGAGCCGGGCGAAGGCGGGGCTCGCGCGGAGGGGCGTCAGGTCGACGAAGAGCGGTCGTCGCGGTGCGCCGGGAGGAGTGGACAAGACTCCATCATCGTCGATTTTGCGCGGCCCGGGAGCGGAGGTATCGTCCATTCGTTCGCATCGATGAGCAGATCTCGGTGCGAACGGACGGTGGGTCGACCACTCGAGCCTCGCAGGGAGGACACGAGCGGTCGACCCTCCTTCGTCTGGTCGGGTCCGTCGGTGGTTGGATGGTCGGTATGACTCACGACCCCAGCATCAAGCCCGAGATCGACGCCCCCGAGGGCCCCGCCCCCACCGAGCTGCAGATCGTCGACATCACCGTCGGTGACGGCGACGAGGCGACGGCCGGTTCGACCGTCAACGTGCACTACCTCGGCGTCGAGTACGACTCCGGCGAGGAGTTCGACTCGTCGTGGAGCCGCGGCGAGCCGATCAACTTCCCGCTCGCGGCGCTCGTGCTCGGCTGGCAGGAGGGCATCCCCGGCATGAAGGTCGGCGGACGTCGCAAGCTCGTCCTCCCCCCGCACCTCGCCTACGGCCCCGCCGGCGGCGGTCACTCGCTCTCGGGCAAGACCCTCATCTTCGTGATCGACCTGCTCGGCGTCAGCTGATGACGGCGGCCTCGGCACCCTCCGTCGGGTTGAACGACGGTCGCACCCTCCCGAGCATCGGGCTCGGCACGTACGGGATGAACGGCGCCGAGGGCGCCGGGCAGATCGCCACGGCCATCGATTCGGGTTACCGCCTGATCGACACGGCGCTCAACTACGGCAACGAAGACGCCGTGGCCGAGGCCGTCCGTCGGGTCGACGTGCCCCGCGACGAGCTCGTGATCACGACCAAGCTGCCCGGTCGGCACCACGGTTACGACGAGACCATCGCGAGCTTCCACGAGAGCCTCGGCACCCTCGGTCTCGAGCGGGTCGATCTCTACCTGATCCACTGGCCGCTGCCGCGGGTCGACAAGTACGTCGACTCGTTCCGCGCCTTCGTGAAGCTGCAGGAGGACGGCCTCGTCTCGTCCGTCGGCGTCTCGAACTTCACCGAGGCTCACCTCCAGCGGCTGGCCGACGAGACCGGCGTCGTGCCGGCGGTCAACCAGATCGAGCTGCACCCGTACTTCCCGCAGGCCGGCCTCCGGGCCGTCCACGAGCGCATGGGCATCGTGACCGAGAGCTGGAGCCCCCTCGCGAAGCAGAGCGAGCTGCTCAGTGAGACGGTCATCACGGACATCGCTGCCGCGCACGGGAAGACCCCGACGCAGGTCGTGCTCCGCTGGCACGTCCAGCTCGGCGCCGTCCCGGTGCCGAAGTCGGCCGACCCCGGTCGCCAGCGCGAGAACCTCGACGTCTTCGACTTCGAGCTGTCGGCGGCCGAGGTCGAGGCCATCAGCGGCCTCGAGCGCGGTCGGCTGTGGGACGGCGACCCCGAGACCCACGAGGAGTTCTGACCGGCACAACGCCGTGTCGACCGAGCGCCCCCAGCCACCCGGCGGGGGCGTTCGGTCGTCCGGCGGCAGGTAGACTGACACGCCGACTTTCCCGAAGGGTTGAGTGACTGTTGTCTTCTGAGCTGGACCGCGAACGCGCCTACGTGGGCACGCTCTACTCGCGACTCGACGAGTTGAAAGCCGACGCCCGAGGGCGTCTCGAGACCGTGCGGCGCGAGACCGTCGGGGGCAATCACCAGAGCCGCAGCGAGCGCGACTCGTACGCGCGGCTCTACGAGGACACGATCGCCCAGCTCGGCGCCGTCGACGAGCGGCTCGCCTTCGGGCGCCTCGAGCTGGAGGAGCCCGACGAGCTCGGTCAGAGCGGCGACGTCGACGCCCCGGCCGAGGCCGGCGAGGGCGGTCGGTACCGCTACATCGGCCGCATCGGCCTCCGCGACCGGTCGCACCACCCGATCCTGCTCGACTGGCGCGTGCCGGGTGCGGCCGCCTTCTACCAGGCGACCGCGGCGACGCCGCAGGGCGTCCGGGCCCGGCGTCACCTGACCCTCGACGGGCGCACCGTGACCCGGCTCGAGGACGAGGTCTTCGACCCCGACCTGCTCGACCGCGACGACGTGCAGCTGCAGGGCGAGGGCGCGCTCATGGCCGCCCTCACCGCGCAGCGCACCGGGCGCATGACCGACATCGTGGCGACCATCCAGGCCGAGCAGGACCGCATCATCCGCGCACCGCTCGACGGCGTGCTCGTCGTCCAGGGCGGACCGGGCACGGGCAAGACCGCCGTCGCGCTGCACCGCGCCGCGTACCTCCTCTACTCGCACCGCGAGCGCCTCCGCGGCTCGGGTGTGCTCGTGGTCGGCCCGTCGCGGTCGTTCCTCCGGTACATCGAGCAGGTGCTGCCGTCGCTCGGCGAGAGCGGCGTCGTGCTGTCGAGCCTCGGCGGTCTCTACCCGGGTCTCGAGACCCAGCTCGACGACGCGCCCGAGACGGCGGCCGTCAAGGGCCGCGCCGAGATGGCCGATCTGATCCGCCGTGCGGTCCGGTCGCGGCAGGTGCGCCCGACCGAGTCGACGACGATCGACATCAACGGCGAGCGCCTCGTCGTCCAGCCCGATCTCGTGGGCGACGCGATGCGTCGTGCCCAAGAACGGGGCAAGCCGCACAACGAGGCTCGCGTCACGTTCAACAAGGGCGCCCTGTCGGCCCTCACCCGGTTGCTCGTCGCTCAGATGCGCGAGCACGGCACGACCGTCGACGAATCGGACGAGGCGGTGCTCCGCGAGGACATCCGCCAGTCGTACGACGTGCGGGTGCTGCTGAACACGGCGTGGATGCCGCTCTCGGCCGAGAAGCTCGTCGAAGACCTCTACGCCCGGCCGAACTGGCTGGCGTCGTTGACCCCGCGCTGGAGCCCCGCCGAGCGCGCCCTGCTGCAGCGCCCCCGGGGTTCGGAGTTCACGATCTCCGACGTCCCCCTCCTCGACGAGGCGGCCGAGCTGCTCGGCGAGTTCCAGGCAGGCGTGGACCCCGACAAGCTGGCGCGCAAGCAGCAGCGCAAGCGCGACATCGAGAACGCCGAGCGCGCGATCGAGAACATGGGCGTCGAGGGCATGGTGTCGGCCGAGCAGATCGCGGGCGGGTTCGCCGAACGGGCCGCCTCGATGACCACGGCCGAGCGTGCGGCCGGCGACCGCACCTGGGCCTTCGGCCACGTGGTGGTCGACGAGGCGCAGGAGCTCTCGCCGATGCAGTGGCGTCTGCTGTCGCGTCGGTGCCCGCTGCGGTCGTTCACCGTCGTCGGCGACATCGCGCAGGCGTCGAGCCCGGCGTCGGCCGACTCGTGGGACCGCGCCCTGCAGAGCCTCCTGGGTCGTCGTCGTCGCGGTACCGAGGCCCCGACCAGCGCCCCATGGACTCTCGAAGAGCTCACGGTCAACTACCGGACCCCGACGCAGATCGTGCAGTACGCCGAGGACGTCGCGAAGGCGACCGGTCTGCGCATCACCCCGAGCAGGTCGGTGCGCTCGAGCGAGTGGCCGGTGCTCGAGGTGACCGGCGCCTCCTCGAGAGACGACTTCGTCCGCGCCACGGTCGACGCCGTCCGGGCCGACCGCGAGATCGACGGCGACGGGACCCTCGCGGTCGTCGCCCCCGCGCAGGCCGTCGCGACGCTCGTCGACGCGTTGTCGGCGGCGCTGCCCGGCCTGGTCGCCGCGGGCACGGCCTCGCTGACCAAGCCGGTCTCGGTGCTCAGCCCGGCGACCGCGAAGGGCCTCGAGTTCGACTCCGTCGTCGTCGTCGACCCCGAGCGCATCCGGACCGGTGCCGAGCGGGGCAACGCCAGCCTGTACGTGGCGATGACGCGCCCCACCCAGCGTCTGACCGTCGTCAGCCGACGAGCGCTCGCCTCGTCAGCCGACGAGCGCGAACTCGCTGTCGAGCGCGGCGATGTCGCGCTCGAAGTCCGCGCGCAGCGTCTTCTTCTCGGCGGCGGGCAGCCAGCTCGCGTCGACCCCGGCGAGGGCCATGGCCCGCACCTGGTCGGCGGTGGCGCCGATCTGCTCGTGCACGATGCGGTACTCGGCGGCGAGGGTCGTCGGGAACATGCCCGGGTCGTCCGACGCGGGCACGACGTTCAGGCCCGCGGCGAGCATCGCCTCGATCGAGGCGCGTCGCCACGGTCGCCACGAGCGACGCGACGTGGTCGAGACGACGGTGAAGGCCACCTGCTCGTCGCGCATCCGCGCCACGACGTCGTCGTCCTCGAGCACGTAGTACCCGTGGTCGATGCGGTCGCAGCCGAGCAGATCGAGGCAGGTGAGGGTGTTGACGGCCGTGGGGGAGTGCTCCGACGAGTGCGCCGTCCGGCCGAGCCCGGCCTCGCCCGCGAGCCGGTAGGCGTCGACGAACCGCTCGGGCGGGCCCGAGGTCTCGAGGTTGTCGAGACCGATGCCCGCGACGTACTCGTGCGGGTTGTCGACCACCTGCCGCACGAGGGCGAGCGCGTGCTCGCCGCTCCGGCTGCGGTCGATGCCCTGGATCATCCGCCCGGTCATGCCGAAGTCGCGCTCGGCCATCCGGATGCCCTCGGCGTACGCCTCGACCGAGCCCGCGTACCCGAGCGACTCCAGGTGCGGCGGCACCGCGTCGAAGAACAGCTCGAGATGACGCGTCGAGCTGCTGCGGTGGGCGTCCTCGAAGGCCTCGTAGACGATGCGCGTCAGGTCGTCGGCATCGCGCAGCACCTCGACGACCCAGTTCGACGCCTGGAACAGCGAGTACGACACCTCGGGCTCGTCGGCGCTCCGCCCCTGCGGCACCGGGATGCGGGTGTCGCGGTACAGGGCCGGGTCGGGCGGCAGCGAGTTGATGTCGGCGAAGATGCGCTCGGGCTCGGCCGGCAGGGCGAGCCCCTCGCGACGGGCGAGCTCGGCGAACGTGCCGGCCCGCACCGTGCCGATCAGGTGGCAGTGCAGATCGGTCTTCGGCAGCCGGTCGAGGTAGGCCCCGGGCAGGTCGCGTCCGGGCAGTGCGGTCTCACCCATCAGCGCGACGTCACCTCGCGGGCGAAGCGGTCGACCCACTCCGAGCGGGTCGGCACCAGCTCGGTGGGGTCGAGGGTCGAGTAGCCGGCGGCGACGGGGTCGGCGGCGATGTCGCCCACGACGGCCTCGATCGAGTCGGGCACCGTGGCCGACGGGTTGACGGGCAGGTCGCCGACGATCTCGGCGGACGCGGTCTGCGCCTCCTCCGACAGCAGGTAGTCGATGAAGCGGTTCGCGCCGTCCACGTTCTCGGCGCCGGTGGGGATCATCGCGCGGTTGGTCGCCATGTAGCGCCCTGTCTCGGGGGCGGTCCAGGCGACGGGCTCGCCCGAGGCGACGAGGTCGGTCGCGAACCCGCTCAGCGAGTCGGCCGCGACGATCTCGCCCTGGGTCAGCAGGTTCGTGACCTCGGTCGACGAGCTGTAGAACTGCAGCACGCCGGGGGCCCACTCGCCGAGCTGCTCGAGGGCGGCGTCGATGTCGTAGGGTCCGTCGCCGTACTCGTCGGCGACGCCCGAGACCATCAGCTGGCCGGCGGTGACCGAGATGTCGGGCAGGGCGACCCGGCCCGACAGGTCGTCGTCGCCGTAGAGGCCCCACGAGGCGGCCTCGTCGGCGGTCAGCTCGTCGGTCGAGTACATCGTGCCGTTCAGCTGGTAGCTGTAGGCCGGCCCGACGTACTCCTCCTCCGTCGCGAAGTCGGCGATCTCGTCGAGCGACGGGACGGCCGAGGCGTCGACCTGCTGGAAGAGCTCGTCCTCCTGCCCGAGCGCCGCGTAGTAGTCCGAGATCAGCATCACGTCGACCTCGGGCTCGCCGCCGGCGAGCTGCAGCTGCGACAGGCGGTCGGAGTTCGATCCGGTGTCGACGACGACCTCGATGCCGGTCTCCTCCGTGAACGGGTCGATCACCGCCTCCTGGAACTCCTCCACCCCGAACGGGAAGGTGCTGACGGTGATGCTGTTCGCGTCGGGCTCGTCGCCGCTCGACGAGCAGCCGGCGAGCACGAGGGTGGTGACGGCGACGCCGGCGACGAGCGCCAGGCGGGTGCGGATGGTGGTGGTCATGGTCGTGTCCTTTCGGGGCGGTCTCGGTGAGACCGGTCGGGAGGGGAACGCTGAAGAGCAGAGGGAGGGGGAGCCGAGGAGGCGCGGGTCGGCCCCGCAGCCCCGGGTGTCAGTCGGCGACCGCGACGAGTCGCCCGACCGGCGCCGAGACGGTCACCGGGTCGCCGATCGCGATCGTCTCCACCCCGGTGCTGCGGACGTCGGAGACGAGTCGGACGTCCGCTCCGGCGGCGTCGACGGCCTGCACGGTCACCAGGACGTCCACCCCGCGGTACGCGACGTCGGTGACGCGGCCGGCGAGCTGCAGACCGTCGTGCGCCGCGCCTCCTGCAGGGCCGCCGGGGGTGACCGCGAGGTGCTCGGGCCGGACGGCGAGCGAGGTGCCGTCGGCGGCCGTGACGAAGTTCTCGTAGCCGAGGAACTCGGCGACGAAGCGGTTCGCGGGGTTCGGGAACACCTGCTGCGGGGCGCCCTGCTGCATGATGCGACCGGCGCGCATCAGCACCATGTCGTCGCTCATCTCGAGCGCTTCGTCCTGATCGTGGGTGACGAGCACGACGGTGAGACCGGTCTCGCCCTGGATGCGGCGGATCTCGGCCCGCATCTGCACCCGCAGCCGGGCGTCGAGGTTCGAGAGCGGCTCGTCGAGCAGCAGCAGCTTCGGGCGGATCGCGATGGCCCGGGCCAGCGCCACGCGCTGCTGCTGACCGCCGGACAGCTTCTTCGGCTTGCTGCCCGCGAGGTGCGCGAGCCCGACGAGGTCGAGGGTCTCCATCACGCGCCGACGGCGTTCAGCGGTGTCGACGCCGCGCAGCTTGAGGCCGTACCCGACGTTCTCGGCGACCGACAGGTGGGGGAACAGCGCGTACGACTGGAACACCATGCCGAGGTCGCGCTTCTCGGGCGGGGTGCGGGTGCTGTCGACCCCGCCGATCCTGATCGTGCCCGACGTCGGCGCCGAGTAGCCGGCGAGCATGCGGAGGCTCGTGGTCTTGCCGCAGCCGCTCGGGCCGAGCAGCGTGGTGAGCCTGCCCTCGGAGATGGCGAGGTCGATCGAGTCGACGGCGGTGAAGTCGCCGAAGACCTGGCTCACGGCGACGAATTCTGCTGCGGTGCTCATCTGTTGATGCCTCCGAAGATCTTGGCGAAGCCGACGGTGCGTTCGGCGATGACGGCGATGACGACGGTGCCCGCGAGGATCAGCGTGGCCATCGCCGCGACCATGGGGTCGTAGCTCTGCTGCACGTAGTCGAGCATCGTGACGGGAAGGGTGCGGAAGTCGCGGCTCTGCAGCAGCAGCGACAGCGGCACGTTGTTGAACGACGTGACGAAGCTGAGCAGCGCGGCGGAGAAGATGCCGGGTCGCAGCAGGGGCAGCGTCACGGTGAAGAAGGCGCGGAGGGGCGAGGCGCCGAGACCGCGGGCGGCCTCCTCGAGCGCCGGGTCGGCGAGGGCGAGCGAGGCCCCGGTCACCCGCACGGCGTAGGGCAGCATCAGCACGGTGTGCCCGATCAGCAGCACCGGGAAGTTGTCGAGCCGGAACCCGATCACGAGCTGCTGGTAGAGCGCGAGCCCGACGACGAGCTCGGGCACGATCAGCGGCGACAGGAACAGCCCCTCGACCAGCCCCTTGCCGGGCAGTCGGCCGCGGTGGATCGCCAGCGTCGCGGGCACGCCGACGGCGAGCGCGAGCACGGTGGCGACGAGGGCGAGCTGCAGGCTCGACAGCAGCGCCGAGACGAACGGGTCGTATCCGAGTGCGGCCTCGAACCAGCGCAGCGAGAAGCCCTGCGGCGGGAACCTCAGCGTGCTGCCCGAGGTGAAGGCGGTGGCGACGACGAACAGGATCGGAACGATCATGACGACGTAGCCGGCGACGGCGAGCGAACCGGCGACGGGGCGGCGGGTCTTCACGAGGTGGCTCCCTTCCGGGCGACGAGGGTCGACAGCCCCGAGACGGCGAAGACGAGCACGGTCATGATCAGGGCGGTGGCGGAGGCGCCGGCCCAGTCGATCGTGACGCTCGAGTACGAGAAGAGCTGGGTGGCGAGCATCCGCTGACCGGAGCCCCCGAGCAGGTAGGGCGTCGTGTACGCCGTCACCGAACCGGCGAAGACGAGGGTCGCGGCGACGACGACCCCCGGCAGGGACAACGGCACGACGATGCTCCAGAAGGTGCGGATGCGGCTCGCGCCGAGACCGCGCGCGGCGTCGTCGAGACCGGGGTCGACCTGGGCCACCGCCGAGTAGCACGAGATGATCGCGAGCGGCAGGAAGAGCTGCGTCAGGCCGAGCACGATGGCGAGCTCGGTGTAGAGCAGCTGCGGCGCCTCGTCGACGAGTCCGAGGGTGGTCAGCAGCTGCCCGATGGCACCGTTCTTGCCGAGCAGCACGAGCCAGCCGAAGGTGCGGACGACGTTGCTCAGCAGCAGGGGGAAGATCGCGAGGGCCAGCAGCACGCCCGACCAGCGCGACGTCGAGCGGGTGAGCAGGTACGCGATCGGGAAACCGAGCGAGACGCAGATCGCCGTGACGATCAGGCCGAGCCCGACCGTGCGACCGATGATGCGGAGATCGTAGGGGTCGGTGAGCATCCCGCCGAGGCGACCGACGATCTCGACGGCGGTGACCCCGGGAGGCGCGAACAGCATCGCGAGGGACGGCACGGCGAACCCCACGACGAGCAGGAGGAGACCCGGCAGCAGCAGGAGCAGCGCGGGTTTGCGGGACGTCACGGGGTGCCTCCGATCGGTGTGGCGGGTGCGGCCGGTGTCAGGCTCGCCGCTCGGGCGTTCGAGCGATGCAACCGGTTACATCGACCCTAGGGGCGTGCGGCGCCCGAACCGTCCCGTCCGTGTAAACAACGTGTAAAACCCGCGACGCACCCTGCGAGACCGGTTTCAGCCGACGCCCTAGGCTGACGGCATGACGACGGGGTGGCGCGCGAGCGGCGGGGGCGGGCGATGAGCGGCCCGGGGCGACTGGCGACGCTCGCCGACGTCGCGACGCTCGCCGGGGTCTCGAAGGCGACCGCCTCGCGGGTGCTGAGCCGCCCCGAGCTCGTGGCCCCCGAGACCGCGGCCAGGGTGCTGTCGGCGGCCCAGAAGCTCGGGTTCGTGCCCAACCGCGCGGCCCGCCAGCTCGCCCGCGGTCGCACGGGCGTCGTCGCGGTCGTCGTGCCCACGCTCGACAACGCGTTCTTCACCCCCATCATCGCCGGGGCTCAGGCCGAGGCGGGCGAGGCCGACCTGCAGCTCACGGTGGCCGTGCACCCCCTCGCCGGGGTCGCCGAGCTCACGGCGTTCGAGCGCCTGTCGCACCAGGTCGACGGATTCATCGTCGTGGCGCCCCGCGGGCCCGACGACGTCGTGCGGGCGGCGATCGCCCACAAGCCCACCGTGCTGGTCGATCGGGAGGTGACCGGCGCCTCCTCGGTGGTCGCCGACACGGCCACGGCCTTCGGATCGCTCGTCTCGCGGTTCGCCGACGAGGGCCGCCGGCGCATCGTCTACCTCGGCGGCCCCGACGGCTCGTGGCAGAACCTGCAGCGGACGGCCGCGGTCGTCGAGGCCGCCCGGGGCCGGGCCGAGCTGACCGTGCACGGTCCGTACCCGGCGACGTTCGAGGCCGGCGTGCGGGCGGCGGCCGACGTCATGGCCTCGGGCGCCGATGCCGTCGTGCCCTACGCCACGGCCATCGGCCTCGGCGTGATGTTCGTCCTCCGCGGCGGAGGGGCAGGCGTCGCCGCGGCGCCCGTCGTCAGCTCCGAGCGGATGGTCGTCGACGCCCTCGGTCTGCAGGGCGTCCCCGCGATCGACGTCGACGGCGAGCACCTCGGCCGTGTCGCCGCCTCACGACTCATCGCGGCGATCGCCTCCGGTGCGCCCGCCGAGGCGACGCCGCTCCGTCTCCCCGTCCCGGTCCGCTGGCCCGGCGCTCCCGGCCCCGGGTGAGGCCGGGCGGCGGCGGGCGTCAGCGGTACTCGTCGGGCCAGTCGAAGGCGGGAGGCGCGGTGACGGTCTCGCCCGTCGGCGCGAGCACCAGAGCGATGTCGTCGAAGTCGCCGAGGGGGATGCCCGCCGGGTCGCCCGGGTAGCGGGAACCACCGACGAATGTCGTCAGCGCGTACCCGTCGTCCGCGCCCAGCGAGCCGATGCTCGTCGCGTCGAGGTCGACGTCCCACTCGGTGAAGAGCTGCCCGAGCACGAGGGTCTCCCGCCGGGGCGACTCGACGTGGACGATGCCCGTCGTGTCGTGGGTGTGCAGCGGCGCCGCGAACTTCGTATCGGCGTCGTGGCCGATGTCGCCGGGCAGGGTGACGGGCTCGCCGTCGACCGTGATCGACAGGTGGCTGTGCACGTGCATCGCGAGGTCCTCGCCCCAGACGTTCGTCAGACCGGCCGCCGCCGCGCGGGCGGGTCGATCGGCCACGGCGGGAACCGGCCAGGGAGGCGCGGTGTCCGCACCCGAGACCCGGTTCGGCAGGCCGGACTGGACGACGACGATCGCGACGCCGCCGGCGATGACGACGGCGGCGGCGACGAGGCCCAGCAGGCGGGGGGACTGTCCCACATTCATGGCGCGATGCTACGCCCGGTACATTCGTGTGAATGTCCACCACCGACGTCTCCGCCCTCCTCGACGACCTGATCGCCGTCGTCCCCGACTTCCCGAAACCGGGCATCCTCTTCCGCGACGTGACCCCGCTCTTCTCCCACGCCGACGCCTTCGCGACCGTCACCACGGCCCTCAGCGAACCGTTCGACGGGTCGTTCCAGGCGGTCGCCGGCATCGAGGCCCGCGGCTTCGCACTCGCCGGCGGCATCGCGATCGAGCAGGGCGTCGGCGTCCTCACCGTCCGCAAGGCGGGCAAGCTGCCCGGCGAGGTGCTGAGCGAGAGCTACGCCCTCGAGTACGGCGAGGCGACCCTCGAGCTGCGCCCCAGTCAGCTGCCGAAGGGCACGCGGGTGCTGGTCGTCGACGACGTCCTGGCCACCGGCGGCACCGCCGAGGCGACCGTCACGCTGCTCGAGCGCGCCGGGTACGAGGTCGTCGGGCTGGCCGTGCTGCTCGAGCTGGACGGTCTCGGCGGGCGCGACCGCCTGGCGCCGCGCCTCCCCGTCCACGCGCTCGGCTCCGCCCCGGCCTGATCCGCGCCGGCCCGGCCCGGCCCGACCCGCCCGGCCTGACCCGAGCGGCCGAGACCCGACTCAGCCGCCGGAGACCCGGCTCAGCCGAGCGAGCGCGCCAGCTCGATCGTCTGGGGGAAGATCAGCCCGGCCGAGCCGGCCAGGCAGACCAGGGCGACGATCACGAACACGCCGACCCAGACGACCCCGGGCACGCGGGTCAGGGCGGCCAGCTGGTCCGCGTCCGACCCCGTCGTGCGCGAGCGGCGGCGACTCCGCTGCAGCTCGAGCGAGGTCCGCAGGGCGCCGAAGCCGAGCACGGCCGTCAGGGCGACGCCGAAGGCGCTCTGCCAGGGCGCCGAGGCGAAGAAGGTGACGGCGACGACGATGGCCGCCCCGACGAGCACCACCCAGAGTCCGAACCAGTTGCGGATCTGCACGAGCATCAGCGCCAGCAGCAGCAGGAGCGCCCAGAGCAGCCCGGCGGCGTAGCCGGCCGACAGCAGCCAGGCCGCGCCGAGCGACGCGATCGCCGGCGCGGTGTAGCCCGCGAGCAGCGTCAGCACCATGCCGGGGCCGGTGCGCGGCCCGCGCGACACGGTCAGCCCCGAGGTGTCCGAGTGCAGGCGGATCCCCGACAGCCGCCGCCCCGTGAGCACCGCGGCGAGTCCGTGGCCGCCCTCGTGCACGACGGTCACGGCGTGCCGCACGGTGTGCCAGGCGCCCGGCACGAGCACGGCGGCGAGGCCGGCGGCGACGGCGGCGAGCAGCCAGGGGAGGGGGAGCGGCTGCGCCACGAGGCTGACGCGGCTCCAGAGTTCGGCGACGAGGTCCACGCGACGAGCCTAGGAGGCGCGGTGCGCGGCTCCCTGGCACCGCACCTCCTCGGGTCGCCGGCCCCGCACCCGCCCGCCCGGCGTCGTCCTGGAGGATGAACTCCGCCGGCGCGGCCCCTATCCCCAGGTCGCGTCCGTCACCATGGAGTCATGCGTCGTGCCGTCCTCCTCCTGCTCACCCTCGTCTATCTGGCGGGTGTCGCGTGGATGACGCTGCGCCCCAGCGTCTACGGGCCCGGCACGACCGAGCTGCTCTGGCGCGCCCTCGATCTCTTCGCCCGGCACGACGAGACGTCGTGGATCACCTTCGCCCGGGTCGAGGCCGCGGCGAACGTCGCCATGTTCGTGCCGATGGGCATGTTCCCGGCGCTGCTGCTGCCCAGGCGGTTCTGGTGGGTCGGCATCGTGGTCGGCTTCGCGGCGACCGTGGGCATCGAGTGGTACCAGGCGGCCTATCTGTCGGCCACCCGGTTCTCCGACCCGCAAGACCTGGTCATGAACACGCTGGGCGCGGTCATCGGCGCGGTGTTCGTGGGTCTGGCCCTGCCCCGTCGCCGCCGGCGTCGACCCGCGGGCGCCCGGTCCGCCGCCCCTGTCTGGTAGGCTCCTCAGGTTGCCGTCTGAACGGCCGCGGAATAAGAGAGCTCGCACATCCGGTGACGGGCACCGCGCAACGAACTGAAAGGGGATCCACCTATGGCACTCGCACCTGACGTCAAGACCCGGATCATCGAAGAATACGCGACCCACCCCGGCGACACCGGATCCCCCGAGGTCCAGGTCGCCATGATGACGCAGCGCATCCTCGACCTCACCGAGCACCTCAAAGAGCACAAGCACGACCACCACTCGCGTCGTGGTCTGCTGCTCCTCGTGGGTCAGCGCCGCCGACTCCTGGGCTACCTGTCCCGGGTCGACATCGAGCGCTACCGCACGCTCATCGGTCGTCTCGGCCTGCGCCGCTAGTCTTCGCGCTCCGAACGTCTCGACGACGGCCCCCGTCCTGCTCAGCAGGACGGGGGCCGTTCTTCGTCCTCGGGTCGTTCCGCGTCCTCGGGGCGCGCCGCCCGCTCCGGCTCCGTGAGGCGATCACACCCGGGTGCTAGGATCGCGCTCGGAGCAGGCCGGTACGGCTGCTGGTCACCGGTGGTGGCAGGCGGAATGCCCCGATCGACGCATCGAGTCGCGATCGGAGGCGGGGTCCGACCGTCTTCACTGTTGGCCAGACGTGCCACCGCCTCCGTCGCGTTGCTGCACGTGCATGTCCTCATGCCGCCCACGCCGCCCGCTCCCGGTACGACATCGAGGCCCACACGGGGCATCGATTCAAAACAAAGAGGAGAAACCCCCACATGGAGGGTCCAGAGATCAAGTTCGGCGAAGCCGTGCTCGACAACGGCAAGTTCGGCAAGCGCACCATCCGATTCGAGACCGGTCGTCTCGCCCAGCAGGCCCAGGGAGCCGTCGCCGCCTACCTCGACGACGACACCATGCTGCTGTCCGCCACCAGCGCCAGCAAGAAGCCGAAAGACAACTTCGACTTCTTCCCGCTGACCATCGACGTCGAAGAGCGCTCGTACGCCGCGGGCAAGATCCCCGGCTCGTTCTTCCGTCGCGAGGGCCGCCCCTCGACCGAGGCCATCCTCGTCTGCCGTCTCATCGACCGGCCCCTGCGTCCCTCGTTCGTCGAGGGTCTCCGCAACGAGGTCCAGGTCGTCATCACGGTGCTCAGCATCGCTCCCGACGAGTTCTACGACGCTCTCGCGATCAACGCGGCCAGCGCCTCCACCCAGATCTCCGGTCTGCCGTTCTCCGGCCCCATCGCCGGTGTGCGCCTCGCGCTGATCGGCGACCAGTGGGTCGCCTTCCCGAAGGCCTCGCAGCTGGCCGACGCCGTCTTCGACCTCACGGTCGCGGGTCGCGTCGTCACCGACGCCGCCGGCAACGACGACGTCGCGATCATGATGGTCGAGGCCGAGGCCACCGAGCACGCCTGGGGTCTCATCCAGGGCGGCGCGACGAAGCCCGACGAGGCCGTCGTCGCCCAGGGTCTCGAAGCCGCCAAGCCGTTCCTCAAGCAGCTCGTCGAGGCCCAGGCCACGATGGCCGCGCAGGCCGCCAAGGAGATCGCCGACTACCCGGTCTTTCTGCCCTACACCGACGAGGTCCTCGAGGCCGTCACGGCCGCCGCGGGCACCGAGCTCGCCGAGGTCTACAAGATCGCCGGCAAGATCGAGCGCCAGGACGCCGACGACGCCCTCAAGGCGACCGTCAAGGACGCCATCGCGGCCAAGGTCGCCGCGGGCGAGCTGCCCGAGACGGCCAACGGCCAGGTGGGCGCCGCCTACAAGTCGGCGACGAAGAAGGTCGTCCGCGACCGCATCCTCACCGAGCAGATCCGCATGGACGGGCGCGGCCTGGCCGACATCCGCCCGCTCGACGCCGAGGTCCAGGTCATCCCGCGCGTGCACGGCTCGGCCATCTTCCAGCGCGGCGAGACCCAGATCATGGGCGTCACCACGCTGAACATGCTCAAAATGGAGCAGCAGATCGACTCGCTGAGCCCGGTCACCAAGAAGCGCTACCTGCACCACTACAACTTCCCGCCCTACTCGACCGGTGAGACCGGCCGCGTCGGTTCGCCGAAGCGTCGCGAGATCGGGCACGGCTTCCTGGCCGAGCGCGCCCTCGTGCCGGTGCTGCCGAGCCGCGAGGAGTTCCCCTACGCCATCCGTCAGGTGTCCGAGGCCCTCGGTTCGAACGGTTCGACGTCGATGGGCTCCGTCTGCGCCTCGACCCTGTCGCTGCTGAACGCCGGTGTGCCCCTCAAGGCCCCCGTCGCCGGCATCGCCATGGGCCTCGTCTCCGACGAGGTCGACGGCCAGACGCGCTACGCGGCGCTGACCGACATCCTCGGCGCCGAAGACGCCCTGGGCGACATGGACTTCAAGGTCGCCGGCACGTCCGAGTTCGTCACGGCCATCCAGCTCGACACGAAGCTCGACGGTCTGCCGACCGCCGTCCTCGACGCCGCGCTGAAGCAGGCCAAGGAGGCGCGCACCGCCATCCTCGGCGTCCTGAACTCCGCGATCGACGCTCCCGACGAGATGGCCCCGACCGCGCCCCGCGTGATCTCGGTCCAGATCCCGCAGGACAAGATCGGCGAGCTGATCGGCCCGAAGGGCAAGACGATCAACTCCATCCAGGACACCACCGGCGCCGACATCAGCATCGAAGAAGACGGAACCGTCTACATCGGTGCCGTCGACGGCCCGTCGGCCGAGGCTGCTCGTGCCCAGGTGAACGCGATCGCGAACCCCACCAACCCCGAGGTCGGCGAGCAGTTCCTCGGAACCGTCGTCAAGATCGCGTCGTTCGGTGCCTTCGTCTCGCTCCTCCCCGGCAAGGACGGCCTGCTGCACATCAGCGAGGTCCGCAAGCTCGCCGGTGGCAAGCGCGTCGAGAACGTCGAGGACGTGCTCGGAGTCGGCCAGAAGATCCTGGTCGAGATCACGAAGACGGACGACCGCGGCAAGCTCTCGCTCGCTCCGGTCGTCGCCGAGTCGGCCGACACCGACTCGAGCGGCGCCACCGAGACGTCGACCGACGAGTCGGTCGACGCGTAGCACCCGCCTGAACCGACGAGCCCGTCGCGACCTCGTGTCGCGGCGGGCTCGTCGGCGTTCCGGGCCGGCGAGGGAGTCGTCTCAGGCTCGAATCGGAATAGGACGATTCTTCACGTAACGATTCGGTGCGGCGGCGCGCGCGACGAGGGCCGGGGTCGTATTCTGACGATGAGGCGCAGACCCTGGCATCCGTCCAGCTCAGACGGGTGAGGGTGCGCCAGCGGAGGAGGACTGTCGGTGACCGACTCGACGGCCACGACCGCACAGGCGGCCGCCGCCGAGCCCGACGCGGCCGTCCGCTCGCGAGCCGTCCCCTCCGGTGCCGTCCGCCCGGGGTCGCAGCACGCCTCGGCGTTGGACCAGGCCACCGTTCCGGTGGATCTGGGCATCATCCAGCCGCGCCGTCGACTCGGCACGTCCGATCTCCGGGTGTTCCCCCTCGCGCTCGGCGGGAACGTCTTCGGCTGGACGGCCGACCAGACCGAGACGCGCGCGGTCCTCGACACCTACTTCGATCTCGGCGGCAACTTCGTCGACACCGCCGACTCGTACGCCGGGGGGCGCAGCGAGATCATGATCGGCTCCTGGATGCGCGATCGCCGATCGCGTGACGACATGGTCGTCTCGACGAAGGTCGGCAAGAGCGCCGACAACCCGGGTCTCACGCCGAAGGCGATCGAGCGCGCCGTCGAGGCCTCGCTCGAGCGCCTCGGCACCGATCGCATCGATCTGCTGTACCTCCACGTCGACGACACCGAGGTGGCGTTCGAGCGCACCCTCCTCGCCGTCGACCACCTGATCCGCGCCGGCAAGGTCCGGTACTTCGGCGGTTCCCATCATTCGGGCAACCGGCTCTACGAGGCCCGGATCGCCGCGGGAATGCTCGGGGTCGCGCCGATGGTCGCGCTCCAGAACCAGTACAACCTGCTCAACCGCGGCGAGTACGAGAAGGGTCTCGCCCGAGTGGCCGGTCAGCTGGGTCTCGGTGTGATGCCGCGCTTCGCCCTGGCGAGCGGATTCCTCTCCGGCAAGTACCGCACCCGTGCCGACTTCGCCGGGTCGCAGCGTCGTCCTGATCTCGCGAAGCAGCTGACCAAACGCGGGCTGCGCATCCTGCACGAGCTCGACCGGATCGCCTCGGTGCACGAGGTGTCGACCGCCGCGATCTCGTTGGCCTGGCTGCTCACGAAGCCCAACGTCGTGGCCCCGGTCGCGAGCGCGACGAATGCGAAGCAGGTGTACGAGCTGGCGCAGGCCGTCCGCGTGCAGTTGACGCGCCTCCAGGTGCTCGACCTCGATCGGGTCTCCGCGTAAGACGACCGCCCACCTCGGGCACGGTCCGCTCCCGGGGTGCACCGGCGGTTCCGGCGTCGGCTCACAGAGGCGAACCCTCGCCAGGCGCTTCGGTGTGCCGAACCCGACCGGCGCGGCTCGCTCCGGCGTGCCGAACCCGACCGATCGTGCCGAAAACACCGACCAGCAGCGCCCTGAGCCCCCTCGCGAGGCGAAACGGTCGCGATCTGCACACGCCTCCGGTCAGGCGCGGGATCGCGTGCCGTGAGCGGGGGAGCGGCTCGCAGAGGGCCGAGGAGGTGCGGCGCGCGTCAGGCGTCGAGCAGGCGGTCCGCGGTGCGGCGCAACGACGCGGAGGCGGCGATGGCGTCCCCGGCGTAGGCGCCGACCTCGGCGCCGTCGAGTGCGAGCTGGAAGTCGTCGGCGGCATCGCCCGGCATCGGGTGGCCGGCGTTCTTGAAGAGCTCGACGAGCGCGTCGGTGAGCCATTCGCGGTGCTCGCTGATGGCGACGCGGACGGGGTGGGTCGGGTCGCTGAACTCGGCCGCCGCGTTGGCGTAGGCGGAGCCTCTGAAGCCGGGCTCCTGGAGTCGGGTCGCGAAGGCGTCGACGAAGCTGCGGACGGCGGCGACGCCGTCGGGAGCGGACGACACGGTCTCGGCGAGAGCGGCCACGTCGCGATCGTGCCGCACGGCGAGGAACTGGAGTACGAGGGTGTCCTTCGCGCCGAAGTGCTTGTAGAAGGTCGCCTTCGTGACCGACGACTCGGCGATGAGGCGGTCGACGCCCACGACGCGGATGCCCTCGTCGTAGAAGAGGCGATCGGCGGTCGTGAGGACGCGGGCGCGGGCGCCGGGCGTCTTCTGGTCGGCGCGGGGTCGGCCAGGGAGACGCTGGACGGCCGGTTGGGGGGAATCGACCGTCACAGCGTGGCTCCTTGGAACATATCGGCTTAGAGCCGCGTGGGGGACGCGCGCTCCGGACCTTGCGATGATGTCCGACCAGCCGCCGCAGCCGTCTCTCGTGGGGGGACGGGTCGACTGCGGTGTGACGACTGTAACACCGATGAGGACAGACCAACCCGTCTGTTTGTCCGCATTCCGTCCCCCAATTCGGGTGTCAGGGGCGGGCGGTAGGCTCACCACGATGAACGGACCGGTCGCACTGCCCCTCGACGAGGTCGAGCTCTCCTTCGAGGCGGCGGGCGGCTCGCTCGTGCGGCGGACGGTGCTCCCCACGGGGGTGCGCATCCTCAGCGAGAGCATGCCCGGGGCCCGCAGCGCCACGGTCGGCTTCTGGGTCGCCGTCGGCAGCCGTGACGAGGGCGACGGCGACCGGGGGTCGACCCACTTCCTCGAGCATCTGCTCTTCAAGGGCACACCCACCCGGTCGGCCCTCGACATCGCCGTGGCCTTCGAGTCCGTCGGGGGCGAGCACAACGCTGCCACCGGCAAAGAGAGCACCTGCTATTACGCCAGGGTCCGCGACGTCGACCTCGACGACGCGGTCGACTCCCTCGCCGACATGGTGACCTCGTCGGTCCTCGATCCCCTCGAGTTCGAGACCGAGCGCGGCGTCATCCTCGACGAGCTCGCGATGGCCGACGACGACCCGAGCGACGTCGGGGGCGAGCGTCTCTTCGAGTCGGTCTTCGGCGACCACTCGCTCGGTCGACCGATCGGCGGGTCGCCCGACAGCATCCGGAGGGCCTCACGAGACGAGGTCCACCGGCACTACCTCCGCACGTACCGCCCGCGCGACCTCGTCGTGACGGTCGCGGGCGCCGTCGACCACGATCACCTCGTCGAGCGTCTCCAGGCCGCGATCGGGCGGTCCGACTGGTCCACCGTCACCGCGCCTCCTGTGCCCCGTCGTCCGGCGACCGGCGCCGAGACGGCCCCGCAGCAGGGCGAGCCCCTCGTCATCGTGCGCCGACCCCTCGAGCAGACGACGCTCCTCCTCGGCTTCCCGGGCCTCCCGGTGACCGACGACCGCCGCTCGGCCATGGCCGTGCTGAACTCCGTGCTCGGCGGCGGCATGTCCTCGAGGCTCTTCCAAGAGGTGCGAGAGCGCCGCGGTCTGGCCTACTCGGTGTATTCGTTCGCCCCGAGCTACTCCGACGCCGGTCTGTTCGGCCTCTACGCGGGGTGCGCGCCGGCCAACGCGGGCGACGTGGCCCGCCTGATGCTCGAGCAGCTCGACGAGGTCGCGACCGACGGCATCACGGCCGACGAGCACCGCCGTGCGCTCGGTCAGCTGGGCGGCGCCGCGGCTCTCGCTCTCGAAGACAGCGACACCCGGATGAACCGCCTCGGTCGCGCCGAGCTGTCGATGGGCGAGTTCGTCGATCTCGACGCCTCGCTGGCCCGACTCGCGGCCGTGCCGACCGACGACGTCCGCGACCTGGCCGCCGCCCTGCGCTCGGGCCCGCTGTCGACCGTGGTCGTCGGCGAGGTCGACGAGACGACGCTCCCCACCCGAGCGGCGACGGTCCCGACGTCGTCCTCCATCCGATGAACCAGGAGACGACGGTGTCCCACTACCTCTACCTCGTGCGCCACGGCGAACAGCAGGACGCCGAGCACGGGCTGCCCGACGGTCCGCTCTCCGAGCGCGGCAAGCGTCAGGCGCGACTCATCGCCGAGCGGCTCGGCGGCGTGCCGTTCGACGCGGCCTGGCATTCGCCCCTCGAGCGGGCGGCCGAGACCGCGCGCATCATGACCGAGCGACTGCCCGCCCTCGAATCCCAGCCGTCGACGCTGCTCTTCGACTGCGTGCCGTCGGGGCCGACCCCCGACATGCCGGCGGCGTACAAGCCGTTCTTCGGCGGAGTCACCGAAGACGAGATCGAAGCCGGTCAGGCGCAGATGGCCGACGCCGTCTCCGAGTGGCTGACGCCCGCGCGCGACGACCGGCACGATCTGCTGATCACCCACAACTTCGTCATCGGCTGGTTCGTCCGCGAGGTCTTCGGGGCGCCGGCCTGGCGCTGGATGGGCGTCAACCAGGCCAATGCCGGTCTGACGATCATCCGCGTGCGCTCGGCGAAGCCGCCCGAGCTGGTCACCCACAACGACCTCGGGCACCTGCCCGTCGAGCTGCGGACGGGCCTGCCCGTCGACCAGTCGATCTGACCGAACGGTCCGAGCGGTCGGTCAGAGCCCTCGGTCCGATCGCTCGACCGACCGGTCAGCGGGCGGTCTTGCCGTACCACGCGGTCGCGTTCGGGTTGTCGTTGTACGGCTCGATCAGCGAGTAGCCCGCTGCGCGGTAGAGGCCGCCGGCCGCCTCCAGGCTGTCGTTCGTGTCGAGCACGAGCTGCTCGGCGCCGAGGTCCATCGCGCGGCGCTCGAGCTCGGCGAGCACGAGACGACCGAGACCCCGACCGCGGGCGACGGGTCGCACGAAGAGGTGCTTGACCTCGTAGCGGACCCGACCGTCGGCGCCCGGCTCGAGTCGGCGGACACCGCCGCAGGCCAGCGCGTCGTCGCCGTCGGGTGTGACGTCGCCGACGCCTCCCGCGTCGCGGACGCTCGCGTCGGCCGCCCCGTCGGCGACGGCCACGACGAACACGCCGGCCGGGGGAGTGAAGGTCGCGTCGACCGGCGTGGCCGTGTGATAGCTGCCCTGCGCGACCGGGAACGTCGCGGCCCGCTCGTCGAAGTACTCCGACAGCAACGAGGAGGCGGGGGTCGAGCTCACGGGCATCTCGCGGAATCGAGGCATCCCCCGATCGTATTCGACGGTCCGTCGCCCGGTAGGTTTGACCAATGACTTCCCGCATCGCCGTCGTCGGGGCCACGGGCACGCTCGGGGGCTTCATCGTCGATCTCATCGAGCGCACGCCCGACCTCGAGCTCCACGCCGGGCTCTCGTCCCGAGACGATCTCGACCGCGTCGTCGGGGCCGATCTCGTCGTCGACGTCACGCACCCGGCCGTGAGCCCCGGCATCGTCGAGCACGTCGTGCGGGCGGGCATCCCCGTGCTCGTCGGCACGTCGGGCTGGAGCGCCGAGCGCATCGCCCGCCTCTCGACGATCGTCGCCGACGTCGACGGCCCCGGTGTCCTGGTCGTCCCCAACTTCTCGCTCGGGTCGGTGCTCGCGACCCGGTTCGCCACGATGGCCGCCCGGTTCTACGAGTCGGTCGAGATCGTCGAGACCCACCACCAGGGCAAGGTCGACTCCCCGTCGGGCACGGCGGTGCGCACCGCCGAGCTGATCGCCGAGGCGCGTCGCGATCTCGGGCCGGTCTCGGCCCCCTCGTCCGACCAGAGGGCCCGCGGGCAGCAGGTGGCGAGCGTGCCGGTGCACAGCCTCCGCCTCCGCGGGGTCGTCGCCAAGCAGGAGGTCGTCTTCGGCGGCGAGGGCGAGACCCTCACCCTCACGCACGACACGCTGTCCCAGCGCGCCTACGAGCAGGGGCTGCTCGTCGCGATGTCGGCCGCGCCGACCGTCAGCGGTGTCGTCGTGGGGCTCGACAGCGTCCTGCCCCTCGACTGATGCGCGCCCGCCGACCCCTGCGCGCCCGCCGACCGATGCGCGCCTGCCCGTGAAGGGCCGTGTCGCGGCCCTCGTGATGGCCGCCCTGCTCGTGCTCTACATCGTGCTCGTCGGTCAGCGTGCCGTGGCCCTCTTCGCCACGGGCGAGGCGGTCGCCGTCGGTCTCGGCGTGGGTCTCGTGGTCCTGCCGCTCCTCGGGGTCTTCGCCCTCGTGGCCGAGATCCGCTTCGGCCTGGCGACCCAGGCGATCGTGCGCGAGCTGGGCGCCGCCGACCAGCTGCCCGTCGACGACGTGCCGCGCAGGCCCTCGGGCCGGTACGACCGCGCCGCCGCCGACGAGGCCTTCCCGGCCTACCGCGAGGCGGTCGAGCAGGCCCCCGACGACTACCGCGCCTGGTTCCGGCTAGGTCTCGCCTACGACGCCTGCGGTGATCGACGTCGGGCGCGACAGGCGATCCGCTGGGCCATCACGCTGCGTCGGCGCGGCAGGGCCTGACCCGCGCCTCCTCGGCTCTCCGGCCTGCGCCTCGTGGTCGGCTCGTCAGAGACCGGCGGCGAGCGCGTCGACGGCCTCGTCGACCGTCCGGTGACGGAACACGAAGCCGTCGGCGAGCAGCTTCTCGGGCACGACCTGCTGGCTCGGCAGCAGCAGTTCGCGACCGGCCTCCTGCATCGCGGTCGAGATGACGAACTCGGGCACGGTGAGGGCGTACGGCTTCGACAGGTCGTGCGCGAGTCGACGCGTCAGGGCGTCGCTCGTCGCCGGGGTGGGGCCGGCCAGGTTGATCGGGCCGTCGAGGTCGGAGGCCATCACGTGGACGAACGCGGCCGCCTCGTCGTGCAGGCTGATCCACGGCCAGAACTGGTCGCCGGTGCCGAGTCTAGACCCGAGGCCGAAGCGGGTGAGGGGGAGAAGGGGCGCGAGCGCGCCGCCGGGGCCCACGACGAGACCGGTCCGCATCAGCGCGACCCGCACGCCGTCGGGTGCGGTCAGCGCGGTCCGCTCCCATTCGGCGACGACATCGCTGAGGAACCCGGTGCCGCGCGGGCTCGACTCGGTGAGCCGGTCGCCGGGGCGGTCGCCGTAGATCCCCACGGCCGAGCCGCTGAGGAGCACCGTGGGCGGCGTCGACGCGGCGCGCATGCCCGCGACGAGAGTCCGGGTGGCGTCGACCCTCGAGCCGACGATCTCGCGCTTGTAACCGCGGGTCCAGGGCAGACGGCCCAAGGAGGCGCCCGACAGGTTCACGACGACGTCCGCCCGATCGAACAGGGTCGTGTCGACGACTCCGGCCGAGGGGATCCAGGTGAACTGCGTGTCGTCGCGCGGCTCGCCGCGGACGAGCGAGAGCACGGTGTGACCGGCGGCTCGCAGCTGGGTCGAGAGCTCGGTGCCGATCAGGCCGGATGCTCCGGCGATCAGGACCGTCCGGGGGGCGTCGTTCATGGGTCCTGCTCTCGATCGGCGGCGAGGCGCGACCGCGCCCTCCTCGAGAGCCTAGGCGCGCCTCCTCGGTGTCGACCGGGTGCCGAGGAGGCGCGGTGCGGGTCCGTCGGTCGCCCTCGGAGCACCCCGTCACCGGTTGTAGAGTCGACGCCGTGACCGATGCCGAACCCCTCGCCCCGTCCACCCCCGAATCCGCCGTCGAGTTCCGCTCCGACGTGACCGTCGAGCTGGTCCGGTCGAGCGCCCACGACTCCGACGTCCTCTTCGCCGCCCGCGTCTCGACCATGGGCGAGCTGACCCTCGACGGCGCGCAGGCGTCCGCCGACGGCGCCCAGGCGACCAAGGGCGCCGGGCTCATCAACTACCTGATGCGCGACCGCCACGGTTCGCCGTTCGAGCACAACTCGATGACCTTCTACGTCCAGGCGCCGATCTTCGTCTTCCGCGAGTTCATGCGGCACCGCATGGCGAGCTACAACGAAGATTATCCGGCCGTTGAGAACCGCCTCAATTGCTTCAATCTGTCTCTGAAGGGGGCTTGCTAATGGCTGACGAGTTGACCCAGGACTCTGGTCCTGTTTTCAGAAGTGATGTTGACGTCGAGCTTGTTCGCTCAGCAGCGCAAGACTCAGACGTCATCTGGGCGGCTCGAGTGTCGACGGCAGGCGAGAAATCCCTCGAGGCCGTCAACAGCGATGCCGAGCGATCGGCAGGCCTCATCAGGTACCTGATGCGCGATCGCCACGGGACGCCGTTTGAGCACAACTCCATGACCTTCTTCATCACGGCACCGATTTTTGTCTTCCGAGAGTTCATGCGTCATCGCGTGGGATGGTCCTATAATGAGGAGAGCGGTCGTTACCGCCGCCTCGCTCCCATCTTCTACGAGCCCAACTCTTCGAGGCCGCTAGTGCAGGTGGGAAAGCCAGGTCACTACACGTTCGTTGAAGGCACCGCGGAACAGTTTGTCCTCGTGAGTTCAGCGACGCGGCGTGCTTGCTCTACGGCCTATGACGCCTATGCCCAGATGCTCGAGGCCGGTGTTGCACGCGAAGTCGCCCGAGGAGTTCTCCCAGTGGCCACTTACAGCTCGATGTATGCGACGTGCAACGCACGCTCGCTCATGTCTTTCCTGTCGCTCAGGGTCCACAGCGATGATGCGAAGTTCCCGTCTTTCCCGCAGAGGGAGATCGAAATGGTAGCTGAGCAAATGGAAGCAGAGTTCGCAAAGTTGATGCCGATCACGTACCAGGCATTCGTGGATTCGGGACGAGTCGCGCCGTAGCACGCGCCTCAGTAAGTGGTGGGGCCGCGTGATCGATGCTTCAGGGGGAAAGTGCCGACTTTGGGTGATGGCGATGTGTTGCTGGGATCGACGGGTTGGGAGAACAGCCTGTCTGGGGACGAGGACGCGTCTTCGGTTCGCGCGCGTGCTCAAGACTTCCTAGGTGAAGTTCTGCAGGCCGAGACACTGATTGTTCTTGCCGGTCTCGGGACGTCCCTGGGTGTGCAGACTGACCTGGGTAAAGCACCCTCTATGCGGGACCTGTGGGACGCAATTGCCCATCTGCCGGAATTTGCTTATGCAGCTCCCCTGCTTCCTAACGAGTCGGCCAACAACGACCTAGAAGCTCTGCTTTCAGAGGCTATCCTCCGCCAACGTCTTGACCCAGCGCCACAACTTGAAGATTTCATCACAGCCGCGGAGGCGGTGGTGCTGGCCAAGTGCCGATTTGTCGAGTCAACCAGCAGGCTTCCTACGCATGAGCGTTTGATGCGCAAGCTGGCCCGGCGTTCACCCAGGGGACGGCGTGCCCAAATCTTCACGACCAACTACGACCAGGCCTTCGAAGTCTCGGCGGCGACAACGCGGACCACGATCGTCGATGGTTTTGGGTTGGGGGGCTCGGCGTTCTTCGATGGATCTTGGTTCGACATCGACTTCGTTCGACGACGGGCCAATGAAACAACTATTGCCGAACCAAACGTCGTGCAGCTCTTTAAGATGCACGGTTCTGTTGACTGGTCGAAGCGGAACGGCCGAATCGTGCGCACAAGCGAGATTCCAGACAATCCTGTCCTCATTTACCCCGCTCAGAACAAGTACGAATTGTCTTATGCGCAGCCATACCAAGAGATAATGTCGCGATTTCAGATGGCGCTCAGAGGAACCGATGTTGGCCTCCTCGTCATCGGGTTTGGGTTCCGCGACAACCACATCACGGCTCCCATTGAAGCTGCTCTGCGAGCGAACACCGGTCTTAAGATGGCCGTCATAGATCCGGCGCTAAACACCACCGACCGCAGTGAATTCGGCGGAAAACTCGCAAGCTTGGTCGAGGACGGGGACGAGCGAGTGGCCCTGATTGCGCGGAAGTTTGAGGACGGGATCGCTTTGCTCCCCGACATCCGGCAGCGGGATGAGCTAGCAGACCACGTTCGTCGTGTCGAGCGGGTCCTGGACGAGGACTAGACGCCATGTTTTCCGAGGACAGGTTCGTGGGTGTTGTCCACGCGGTCGATGGCTCGAGCGTCTCGGTGACACTGCCCATGGCCGCGGCGGGTTCATCGAACTTGCATGGGCGCAGGTTGCGCAGGGGAGAAGTGGGGCAATTTTTGCTCATCCAGGTCGGGCCTGAAGCCGTCCTGGGCCGGCTCATCTCCATCGCAGTTCTCGCTGCCGATTTGCGCAAGCTTGGAGACCCCCAGGCGGAGCCAATGGCACAAGGTCGCGTGCAGCTCTTGGGCACACTCGATCGGAACGGATCATCGGACCGAGGCATCGCCCGATACCCAACCGTCGGTGATCGAATCTTCGATGCGAGCGAGGACGCGGTCAAGAAGGCCATCGCGGTGCAGAGCGGTAAGAACACTGCGCATCTTGGAAAGCTCTCCGTGGGCGAAATCTATACCCGCGTGAATGTGGACGATCTGTTCGGTCGACATCTGGCCGTCGTGGGTGCCACCGGCTCGGGGAAGAGCTGGACGGTAGCTCATCTGGCAGAGACAACCGTCTCGCTAGGCGGCAAAATGATCGTCCTCGACCCCACGGGGGAGTTCCGAAGCCTGGACGAAGGTGTCACGCACCTGTCCGTGGGGTCAGGCAAAGTCGACCATGACGTCCTCCAGGTGGGTGTTCCTCATCACCTCATGCGCGAGACAGATCGCAATGCACTGTTTCTGCCGTCGTCGGGAACACAGCTTCCTAAAATGCATGCTGCTGTCCGCTCCTTACGGCTTGCCCACCATGCTGAAGTACACAGCCCGGAATTGGACTGTCTCGAAGACGGTGCGATCGTCAAGCCGCCCGAAGGATCGTCCGCCGACTTCGATGCCGCCTTCACCCTCCACTCCAAGGCCGTCGAGGACCCGTACGGCCCGTTTGATCTGACAAGGCTGAGCGTTCAGATACGTCACGAGTGTGTGAAGCCGGGCACGGGGAGCAGGTTCGGAGCCGTAGACACCTCGGCAGTTGGGCACGTTGGGTCGCTCATCACGAGAATCGACGACGTTCTCCAGAGCACTGAGGTCATGAACGTGATTGGCTCGACGATTCAAGAAGACGTCCTTTCTGAGCTTGAAAAGTGGTTTGCGGACGCCTCTTCAAATGTCCTCTGCATCTCCCTCAAGTACGTTCCCGCCTCATACAACCTGCGAGAGATAGTGGTCAACATCTTGGGCCACCACCTCCTTCGTCGAGCACGCGAGGGACTCTTTGCTGACATTCCACTGGTCGTCTCCATTGACGAAGCGCATCAGTTCCTCGGACGAACAATCGGGGATGACAGCACCTCTTCTCGGCTCGATGCCTTCGAACTCATTGCCAAGGAAGGGAGGAAGTACGGGCTGACCCTCTGCATCGCTACGCAACGCCCATCCGACCTACCCGCCGGCATGTTGAGCCAGGTCGGGATGATGATCATTCACCGCATTGCCGACGGGCAGGACAGGCAGATGGTCGCAGCGGCGGCCGCGGAGATGGACGTGTCCTCCTTGCAGCTGCTTCCGGGTCTGCGTCAGGGTGAGGCGGTAGTCATGGGCGTCGATCTACCTGTTCCCGTCGCCGTTCGAATGCAGCGGCCAGACTGTCCGCCTCGATCCGACGGTCCAAATTATTCGTCAGGGTGGGGCATCGGACGGTGACGCGGGGCACGTAGTCCCTGTGGCGCACTGCGACACTGCTAACGGCTGATTTCCTCGAGACCCCCGGTTGGCGCTTTTCCAGTCGGCGAGTCCATACGGAGCGAGTAAGACGACATCGTGGCCGTCCGACAGATCCAACCGTTCTAAAGACTTGTGTGGGAGCGTCGGATTCGTCCTTGAGACCAGGCGATGCTCCAGCGGATCGCTGCTTGATACTCTTAGAGCATGCATCGTGCATCCGTGGACCAGCGCCTCGCTGACATCGCAGCGTGCCAGTGGGGCATGATCACGACTGCGCAAGCACGCGTTCACGGTGTCGCACGGGCGAACCTTGCTCACCGCGTGCGCTTGGGCACGCTTGAGCGGACCGACCACTATGGCGTCTACCGCCTCGCAGCCGCCCCGACAAGCCACCTAGATAATCTTCGAGCGGCATGGTTGTAGACAAACGCCGAAGCGCTCGCGCCAGATCGTACACAAGCGCCGAAGCCCGACGTCGTCGTGGCCTCCGCGGCAGCAGCGGTGGTCCACGGCATGGGGGACGTTTACCCAGCCCCCTACTTGATGATCGTTCCTTCCCGTCGTCAGAGCACGAGAGATGGCATTGCTTACTCCTGGCGCGTTCTGGACTCGCTTGACGTGGAGATCCTCGACGGCATGACTGTGACTACGCGTGAGCGGACGGTCGTCGATCTACTTGCAGACGAAGGCGATGTCTTCCTCGCGGCAGACGCCCTGCGCGATGCGCTGCGGGGCGCGTACGACCTCGACGAGACGCGCCTAGCGGCCCTGTTGGGCCCTATGCGAAGCGACTCGGGCAGGCCCCCGGCGATGGGGCAAATGCGGTTGCGCACCTCATGGTCACGGCAGGCGCGGATGCTGTGCCTGACGCGAGCCGGGCACTCGATCGGGTCTTGCGATCTCAGACCCGGCTGCCGGGAATCGAGGCGTTCGTCGCGAAGGTGACGAAGAGCGTCCCGGCCTTGGCCGCGACCATTCCCCTTAAGATCAGCGATCCGGAACAGACCATGCGGTCTGCTCCAGCCGCGGGAAGCTTGGGGCCGAAAAGCCCCAAAGTCTAGGTCCGGTAGGGGATGGTAGATCGTTCGGGAAAGATGTTGAGTCCGTGCTGCCGAACCAGCCTGTGAATGGCGTCGTCCGGGGCATGGACGCGACTCAAGGTCTGCTCGTGCCACGTAAACGGGGGTCTGATGTCGGCGGGGCTGAATGCCCCAGGTCCTATGACAATGCGCTTGAGGGCGGTAAGCGGTAACGGCACTTCGATGTACGGGGCGATGGCACCGTTGGGCAAAGCGCGGTGTTTCGCAAGCGTGAACGTACCTTGAGAACGTGCGTACGGGCGCCACTCGTTCTCCTCGCGGAAGACCGGAATCCTTGGTCGACGCCAATCCGTGCAGGGCAGCGTCGAGCGGTTCATACCAGTGCTGAGACACGGACGAATCGAGGCATTCTGTCTACGCTCTTCGAAATCTAGGCCAGTAAGGCTCTTCGATAACTTGGCCACCCAGACAGATTGGTTGGGTGATCACAGTGAAGGAATGGGCGGAGATCCGGCACCTGCACGGCAGCGAGGGGCTGTCGGTCAGGGCGATCGCGAAGCATCTCGGAATCGCGCGGGACACGGTCACGAAGGCGTTGGCCTTGGAGGGTCCGCCGTCGTATTCGAGACCCGTGGTCCCGTCGGCGTTCGACGAGTTCGAGGTCCGGGTGCGGCAGCTGCTGGCGGAGTTCCCGGCGATGCCGGCGACCGTGATCGCGGAACGGGTCGGCTGGTCGGGGTCGGTGTCGTGGTTCCGGAAGAAGGTCGCGTTACTGCGGCCCGAGTACGAGCCGAAGGACCCCGCGGACCGGTTGTCGTTCGCGGCCGGTGACCAAGCGCAGTGCGATCTCTGGTTCCCGGCGACACCGGTGATGACGCCGGCGGGCCCGGTGGTGTTTCCGGTGCTGGTGATCGTGGCGTCGTATTCGCGGTTCATTACCGCGAGGATGATCCCGTCACGGACGACCGCAGACTCGTTGGCGGGAATGCGGTCGCTGCTTCGTGAGCAGCTCGGCGCGGTCCCGCGCCGGCTGATCTGAGACAACGAAGCTGACATCGGACGGCGGAACAGCCTCGCCCACGGGGTGCCCGAGTTCTGCGGGACGCTCGCGACGAAGCTGGTGCAGCTGAAGCCTCTCGATCCAGAGTCCCAGGGCATTGTCGAACGCGCGAACGAGTTCCTGGAGACGTCGTTCCTGCCCGGCCGGACCTTCACCTCTCCAGCTGACTTTATCGCGCAGCTGCGGGCTTGGCTCCTCACCGCGAACAGCCGGGCGGTGAGGGCGTTGTGGGCGAAGCCGACGTCTTTGATCGGCCTGGACCGGGACCGGATGCTGCCGTTGCCGCCGGTTGCGCCGGCGGTCGGGTTTGACGAGCAGGTGCGGTTGCCGCGGGCAATACTACGTCGGTGTCCTCGGTAACGACTACTCCGTCGACCCGACCGTGATCTGCCGGATGGTGGCCGTCGCAGCTGACCTCGAGCACGTGGCCGTCACCCTCGACGGCCGACAAGTCGCCTCTCATGCGCGCGCCTGGGGCTCGACCCAAAAGATCACCGACCCCGGCCACGTCATCGAAGCGCGGCGCCTGCGCGAGCAGTTCCAAAACCCGAGGCCCGTCCCTGCAGACACGGACCTGCTGCGGGACCCGACGGACTACGACACCGCGTTCGGTGCTCACATCGACGGGATCAGCGCCTGATGGACGACGACCTGAAACAGATCCAGTTCCTTGCCCGAGTCCCCAAGGCGCCCCGCATCCAGGACGCCGCCGAGCGCCTCGCTGCCCAGGCAAGAGAGGCCGGCTGGTCGCACGAGCACTACCTAGCAGCCGTCCTCGACCGGGAAGTCTCAGCCCGCGACGCGTCCGGGGCGAACCTCCGCATCCGCGCCGCCGGGTTCCCAGCACGGAAGACGATCGAGGACTTCATCTTCGACCACCAACCCGCCCTGAAACGGGACACCATCGCCCATCTCACCGGAGGCGCCTATCTCGCTGACGCCGGGAACGTGGTCCTCCTCGGGCCTCCCGGAACCGGCAAAACGCACCTCGCGATGGCTCTCGGATTCAGAGCCACGAACGCTGGACACCGAGTCCTGTTCGCCACGGCGACGGAATGGGTGACCCGACTGCAGACCGCTCACACCCAGGGCCGCCTTCCCGCAGAGCTGGCGAAGCTGCGACGCTACGGCCTGATCATCATCGACGAAGTCGGCTACATCCCCTTCGAGCAAGACGCCGCAAACCTTTTCTTCCAACTCGTCTCGAGTCGTTACGAGCACGCGTCGTTGATCCTGACCTCGAACCTGCCGTTCGCAAAATGGGCCGACGTGTTCTCCGACCAAGTCGTCGCCGCCGCCATGATCGACCGCATCGTCCACCACGCCGACGTCATCACCCTCAAGGGCTCCAGTTATCGGCTCAAGAACAGCCAGATCGAGACGCTGCCTTCAGCCCGAGCCGAGAACCAGGCACACTAAACAAACAACTCGTGGCCTAACTTTCGACGAGCGAAACTGGCCTAAATTGAACGAGCGCTGACACCATCAACCTCTGCGATGACTCGCGCCAGCTTTCGCGCCTTTGCGGCGTCTCTATGTTCCACCCGGAGCAGGTCAACCGCCGTTCCGTCTTCTTCTTCTTCTTCTTAGTTCTTCCTAGCTGCCACCGCCATCGAATATTTTAACCCCGACCTTGACCGTTCACGGCGTCAGGGTCCAAGTTCCGCAACCTGGACTGATGCCCTCGACAGCCCATTAGACGCGATCTGCGCCCTGCGCCCCTGCTGGGCCTGCCAGGCCAGATCAAAGACAAGGTCATAAAGGGGTCTTCGGCTCGGCCTCAAAGGCCTGCTTCGAGACCTCCAGCACTCCGAGCGCGTCCAAACCGAATCCGCGCCTGGAAGGTAGTGAACCTGGGGTCGAATCGAGGAGCCCTAGAGGGACCGCTCGACTCCAGGCCTCCACCGTCGCGAAGCCTTCTAGGACATGGGCCCTGACGCGATCCAAAGCGACGAGCGTCATACCCGCGATGCCCCACTCAAAAGGACGAACTCGCATGGCCGTCAAAACAGTGTGCGCGAGTTGCATCTGCTTCGATCTCAGGCCTCAACTGGCACCCGCGTGATGGTAGATCTAGGTGCTTGCGTCGTCGGAGACGGATACCCAAGGGTCGTCAAGCCTGGCCACTAGTTCACCGAGAGGACAGTCGAGAGCGTGAGCAACGGCATGCCAGCTCTTGAGCGTCCCGCGCCCCTGGCCGTTAAGAAGTCGGAAAACGTTTGCCGCGTCAAGTCCGGACTCTCGCGCCATATCCGTGAAGCTCAGGGCCCGCGCCACCCTGAGACGCCGAGCTTCAGCCGCCATGGCCGGGAAGTTCGGAGGGGGGACCGTCACTCGATCCATCGTGTCTATGGTGAGCCTCAAAAGCATTAGCTAAATTGCCAATAGGTTGGTAAAACGGCAACGCGAAGCAAGGAAGGCATGCGCATGGTCGCAACCAGTGATCCCCCAATCGACCCGACTGGCTGGACTCAGTCCACGGATGATTTGAAAGACGCTCTAGCCACCGCTGGATGGCAGAACCCCGCCGAGTTTGTCCTCGAGGTGGCAGCCGTAGTCAGGGCTATGCAAGAGCGCTCACGCATGAAGTCGACCCACCGATTTCTAGCGCTCGAACGTCTCGGCATGATGGATCGCCCAGTTGAAACTGGCATGCACCTGTCCACGCAGGAGCTGCAAATTGTTCTGGCCCGGATGTCCATAATCGACCGAGGAACCGCCTACACCGCCGAGAAGACAGCCGCCATGCTCAAGTTGCGCACCTCAGACGTAAGCGGCATGGCGTCGGCAGGTTCGCTTTACGCATTCGAGACGAGTCGGGAGCTTGTCTTCCCAGACTGGCAGTTCACAGTCGACCCTTCTGGAAGCAGAGCCGCGCCAATCAGCGACGCTCTCGCCCCAATCATCGCCTCGATCCCTGTCGAGGCTGTCCCAGGCCTGGTCAGAGCAGTGATGACTCTCGAAAATCCCATGATTCCGAAACGAAAGGGTATGCCCGCGTCCCCTCGCCAACACCTCTTGGAGGGCGGATCTTACCGGCCCGTTGCTGCTACTCTCTCTTACTTCCTTGAAGGGTCGCTCGATCGGTTCCTCGGCCTGTGAACCCGCAACCTAACCACGCGCGGGACTGCCAACCCATCGAATTAGGCTGGCCTCGATTCACGGTGGGGGCAGTGGGCACCCTACGCATGCACGACACCGACACGATCCCGTACGTGACTCTGAGCGGGTCGGTCACATCCTTGAACTTGTCATGGAGCGAGAAGATGAGTCGAGACTCCGCGACTGACTTCCCATCGGTGGGTGCTCAGATGCTCAATGCGGTCAAGGTCCCGAAGTGACAGCCATCGACGACAGCCAACTGCCGCCACCGCTAACGAGTGCGCTGCAGACGACGGGCCTCGATGAGGAGCGCGTCGCCATCGCCGGCGACTGGCACAGCAACCGACCATGGGTCCGAACGGTTTTCAAGAAACTTCATCAGCAAGCACCCGATGTGCGCACGATACTGCACCTCGGAGACTTTAACTTGGGCTCCAATCGGCCCTGGGCTGACTATAAAGCGACCCTTTCCGGCCTGATGCGCGAGTTCAATATTAAGCGCATTCTCATTACGCCCGGCAATCACGATCACTGGGGCCAGCTTGGTCCACGTTTTGAAAAACATCCCCATCATCCGTACCTCGTTCCGGGCGCAGAGAATATTGCCTTCCTGCCCCGCGGTTACCGCTTTGTAATCGGCGATCGACAGTTCCTCTCCTTCGGCGGGGCCGCGTCTGTCGATCAGGAGGGTCGCGTACGGGGCATGGACTGGTGGCCGCAAGAGGAAGCGACGCGGGATGAGGCTCGTGTGGCTGCCCAGGGCGGCACAACCGACGTCATGCTGACGCATGAGGCAGTCGATGGCGGCACAACTGAGATCGACCGCATCATTGCCCAACCCATTGAGCAAGCGTTTACAGCGAGAGGCCTTGCGGCGTCGCGACGGAGCCGCGCAATAACTACCGCTCTCTGGAACGACGTCCGTCCGACATTGCTCTTTCACGGCCACATGCACAAGCGGGCAGAGGGCCGTCTTGAGGACGGCCGACGCGTTTACGCCCTTCCGCGAGACACCATGGCCGGCAACACAGGAGTCCTCAACCTTGCCGATCTCACATGGCGCTGGCTGGAATGACTGAGCCTTCTGCCAGCTACCCAGCAAGAGACCGATGCAGTTTCTGCCTCAAGGGCATGCTGAACCTCAGCCCTCCTCCAAGAGTTGAGACGGACTCGCTTTAAGGGCCTTCGCAAGCCATGGTCGCGGAGGGCGGACCAGGACCGACCTATAGATTTATAGATGCGAGCGTTCAGGGATTCGAGTCACGGGACTGCCGACGATGGCCCTGCATGCCGGCCTCGCGGGTGGCAGAAAACTTGCCCACTATTCCCCTCACGGGGAAGGACCTCTAGCCTGATGCGCGTTGTCTACTCAGATTTTATGGCGCTAATTCGGGAAAGTCGCTTCCAACGGGGCGTCGCGAAGCGGCTGCCGCGTAAACTATCGCGAGGCCATGCGCAGCGCGCCAGTGCTTAGGGCCGAGTGCTCCGACGAGCAGTTCCAACATTTCGCCGTTATCGGGATCGGTGACTGTTCTGACGAACTCCCCATCCCACGGCACCGAACGTGGTAAGCCAAGTATGCCGATTTCTCGGCTACCGTACGCTGGAACGAACACGTCATCTACTTCATTCAAGACGGGCGCTAACACTGACGTTGCATTGGCCGTATCGGGCATTGCTGTCAATTGCTCGCGAAGGGCTTGCCCAATCGAGCGGGTTTCCGTTCCTGCATCGTCGCCTGGTTCGACAGCTCGTAGCTTACCTGTAGGTAGGCCGTCAGCGAGCCTAGAATGTACAAGCAAATATACGGCTGTCACTGCTGCCCTCGGCGAGCCGTCCAGGGCCAACTTTAGGGCGTTCCGTATGCGCATGTGGAAGCTAGGGTCAATGGCGGCGGAAGCCGCCAAGCCCGAGGCGACAGCGCGAAGATCGACTGGAACGGCGCCTTCGATAGCCCGCAAGGCGACGCCGACTAGTCGTCGATGGAGGTTGGGAGTGGGAATCGCCAGCCCGTCGTCGAGCAAAATAGCGGCGATCTCGGGGCTGATTGGAGACAGCCACCCGGCCCACGTTGTGCTGCGGTCGAGGGACTCAACGACATCCACGACGAGGTCGCGGCGATGGTCGGGCCCATCGGCAAACATTGCTCCCGCGACGAATACCCAGGTGTTCCTCCAATGCGGGCTAGGCGCAATGGCGATGAGCCGTTCGCGTAGTTTCGCGTCCGTCGTCTTGACCAGGGCGCGTGCAGCCATTAGTTCTTGCAGGCTGCGGATCTCAAACGCGACACTTTCGTCTTCGACGGGGACGAGAAGCACAAGTCGCTCGGTTGTGGCCTGCATCACCTGGTCGGCGATTCTTGCGCGGGCCAGCCCGGCATCGTGTCCCAAGTCTTCGAGTCGTCGTTCTACAAGGTCTCTCAAGTCGGCTAGCGGCAGCATGCCGCGGGCATCCCCCGAATGCTCGCTCTGAATCTGCAGAACGCGCCCGGCAGCTTCGTGCACAAAAACGATCAGGGCTTTCTGCTGCGTGAGCAACGTGGAGAGGTTCGTGTTCTTCGCGGACTCGCGTTCATAGACAGTGTCGAAGTATTGAGAGAACAACTGGTACCTGTCAGCAGGGAGCACCCCTGCTCGCTCCAAGATGATCGTCATGATTAGAACTTGCAGTGGAGTTTTCATGAGACGGAGCATGGCGGGAACCCGGATCTGCTTCTTAAACGATCGCACCAACTGGTCACGTCGATCGAGGTCATCCGATAGGCGCCGCATGGTCACTAGCCGCCCGTACACGGCTGCCTCCGCCGCATCGAGGTGGGCCAGGTCAAGCTGCTGGAAGTGGGTGGGCATGAGCTGTTCGGTGTAACCAGTAGGTCGCGTCGTGACGATAACGAGAAGGTCGGCATCGTCCCTTTCCGATTCTTCGACGAACTGCTTGATCTCGTCGAGAACCCTAGGACGAACTTCTGGCGCTGTCACCTCGTCGAGGCCGTCAAAGATGACTACGCAAGGCCAACGCGCCAGCCACCGCGTCAGAGTGTGGGGCTTAATATCCAGGCCCGCACGGTCGCTGACACGGATGCTGAGCCACCGAAGAAGATCGACGACTCCGTCTGGGCCGACGGCGTCAGCGAACTCAGCAAGGTCCACCCGGATCGGCCAGCGCCGGCCCCGGGGCGGGGCTACCTTCATTCGGTCGAACGCTCTCGTTGTGCCGTCAACAACTTCTTGCTCCGTTTGAGTAAGTGCCTCCTCTTGGGCGAAGGCGACTCGGAACGCCTGGGTCAGAAACCGCGTCACAGTGCTTTTGCCGCTCCCTGCTTGGCCGGTCACAACGAAATGACGTTGTGACGTGGGGAGCATTGAGGGTTTAAGAACCATGTCGGAACGGCTAAGTACTTCTGCAACCACGGAAATGGGCGGGGCGTCGCGATTGGCATCTTCTTGACGTCTCGACGGGATGACTTTGAGATCGACAAAGACGTTCTCGACTGATTCGCGAGTAGAGCCTCCCGCCTCGCGGAAGCTGACCCATCGCTCACTCGTCAGCGTGCGCGTCGCATGTGCGCCGAGCACAGGCGCGAAGACTTCCGGGTCGAGCAGACCAGAGATCTCCCCAAGTCTCGCCAATAGGTCGCCGACGGTCAGGAGGCCCTTGAAAGCTTGTCGAATACTCGAATGAAGGGTGAGTAGAGCGTTAAGCTGGTCGCGGTGCCAGATGCGCCAGTCCTGGAGGCCACGTCTCCTCAGCGTGTTTCGGTCGTCGCCTGCCCACGCTGCGTCCAGTCGCCGGCGGACGTGATCGTTGATCGCGTCCACGCCCGCACGAGGCACGCTGGACAGGCGGACGTTCGTAACGAAAATCAAGTACCGCGGGAATGGCGAGCGTTTACTGGAGTCGGACATCCAGGAATCGAGTTCATCATCGATTTGGTCTCTCAACCAGCGCAGGTTAGCTGCCGGGACTTGTGAGGGGTGTTCCGCTTGCTTCGCCTGAATCACGACGTACCCGTCCCAGGCACCTTGATCATCTAAAACTGTCTTGGACCAATCAACACGGCCTCTAAAGGTCGCTTCTCGGCCGCCATCTGGCCCAGAACCAAACGCCTCCACACCCGCGCCGAGCACCTCCAGCGCCAACGCAACGGTCAACTGCTCGAAAGCCCGATGGCTAAGTTCCTCTAGCGGGTAATCGTCTGCCATGCTTTCCCCCTCCGGGACGTGGCAACCTAGCAAGCCACACCTAACCGTCGATAATCAGCGATCTGCGCCGACTACTCGAGCCCTCTAACCACCGCCGCGTCCTGATTCTCAAGGCTATCTGCTCTCCTCCAATTCTGCTCCGTAGAGGCAACAGGGCGACCTACCGACAAGACGTGCCGTTCCTCGCGTGTCGAGGTATGGGATGCCCCAACAGATCGGACAGCCACAGGCTCTTCGGCTCGATGTCATGCACCGACTTAGGGCGCATCGCTATTGGCCCGACGCGTTGATGACGACCGCACCCTCCGCGTCAGACCGTCCGGACATGCGCGGCTATGTCGGCGTCGCGGCTCATCCGCACGGGGACGATCAGGACCTCGATGCCCCGACGACCTCAGCAACGTTCATAGCGCGGGCGCAGGGACGGAAGGCCGCCTCGCCGATCGTTTGCGCGGCCGCACAAGTTCGCAACGGCGACGACGTGTACGTCGCGATCGAACTAACGACACCCCCGGTGGATGCTCTGTGCTCCATCTAGCGAACATTGGCGATACTGGGCTGAGCGTGAGTAGGAGTCGTGACCGAGAGCTTGGTGGTTGACGTATTAGTTGGCGGCGTCGTACGCATCACGGATGGTGCTCGAGACACGTCCGCGGTCGGAAACTTTGTGGCCGTTCTGGCGGGCCCACTCGCGGATCTTCGTGAGCTCGGCCTTGTTCGTTTTGGTGGCTGCTGCAGCGCCGTTGCTCTTGCGTCCTGTGCGGCGGCCGGCGGTGGTGTAACGCGTGAGCGCTTCGTGGAGTCCTGCGAGGTGTGCGTCGCCGAGGTCAGTCTCGTAGGCGATGCCATCAAGGGCGAAGGTGACGGTACGTCCGGCTCCATCAGCAATGGGTGTGCCATCAATGTCGTCGGTCAGCTGGATAACGGTCTTACGGGCCATGGAGTTCCTCTGTTTCGGTGCTGCGGCAGCTGCATGAACCAACGAGCTTTCCGCAGGCTTACGAGTGCTTCGCTTATGAGTCCAGTGTGGCGATGCGCCGGTAACGAGTTGCGCGGGACATGCCGAAATCGCGAGCAACCTGCGATGGCGGATGGCCAGCGTCGAGAAGCCGGATCGCTGAACGGATCTGGCTGTCGGTGAACATAGGACGTCGTCCGCCGAGATCACTACCCGTTTGGCGCCTCTTCGAGACGGAGTCGCGGACGCGTTCGCGTTTGATCTCGAGTTCCATCTGCGCGAGAGCTGCCATGACGGAGAACACCATTGACCCCATTGGGGTGGAGGTGTCGACGTCGCCGCCGCCGAGATTTAAGACGCGGAGGCCGGCGCCGCGGTCTCGGAGCTGCGCTGCGAAGCCGAGCATGTCGATCGTGGAACGGCCTAGGCGGTCGAGGGTCGTCACGACGAGCGTGTCTTCTCCGTGGAGAGCGGCGAGAGCGCGGTCGAACGACGGTCGTGATGCGCGCGCACCGGACACGCCCTGGTCGACGTACAGGTCATCCCGCCGGACCCCCGCCGCGAGCAGATCTTGTTCTTGCCGATCGGTGTCCTGCTGACGGGTCGAGACCCGGGCGTAGCCGATCAACCTCATCGCAGGACCATTTGTGTCTCGCAACCAACCTTCATGACACCGATTCTCCACCACGGTTGCGAAACATGGTTATGAGACTCACTGTGCCCCGAGATCTCGGGCCGGCGATTGCTCAAAGTTTGAGGCCGGCGAGACGTCTCGCAACCGTAGGGATGCAAGACGGCTCAGGTCCGGGGGAGGGCTGCGCAAGCCCATCTTCGGCGACGGACGGGATCGGTCGTCGGGTCGGCGTGTCGGAGGGGCTTGCTGCCGACTCGTCCACCGGTACTCTCGGGACATGTCGGAGGTGGATCCCCACGAGAGAATGGACGCAGCCCGACGCGTGCTGGGCCTGGAGGACGATTCGGAGCTCTCCGGCACGGGCTTCGTGACATCGCCGCTGGCGGTCTCTGAGCTGGCCACGGCGTCCATGTCGCTGCTCGCGGGCGCACTCGGTCGGGTGGTCCGTGTCGCCGGACTCGCGGCTGGCGGATCGGCTGCTGTGGACCGCACCCTGGCGGATGCGTGGTTCGGGCTGCATCTGGTTCCGGTCGGCTGGAGTGCGCCGTCCCCGTGGGATCCGCTGTCTGGTGCGTTCGTCACCCGGGACGGGTCATGGATCCGCACGCACGCGAACGCGCCTCGTCATCGAACGGCTCTGCTTGCGACGCTCGGAGCGCCGATCGAGGCTGACGCGGCCGAGGTTGCCCACGCGATTCGGTCACGGGACGCTCGGGAGCTCGAGGACGCCGTGGTGGCGTCCGGGGGAGTAGCCGCCGCTTTGCAGACCTCCGAGGAGTGGCGGACGTCAGACGCTGGACGCAGCGTCGATGCCGAGGACCTCATCGGTCTCACCCCGGGAAGCCGGTGGGACGGCGTCACGCGCTGGGCGCCGAACGAGGAGCGACCGGCATCGCGCACACGGGCATGATCGCGACCGGCGCCGGACGACCTGCATCTCTTCCCGTCCAAGCCCTCGATTGGGCGACGGGCTATCTCGCCGCAGCCGCAGCTCTCGCTGGCATCGCCGACCGCAGCACCAGACGACTCGGGTCGTCCTGGAGGCTCTCCCTGGCGAGGACGGCCTCGCACCTGCAGGCGCTTCCCGCGACGGGTGAGAGGACGATCAGCGCGGATCCTCCCGAGGACCTCCCCGGGTCGCCACTCGAGATGGCCTCCGGGCAGGCGGTCATCGCAGCCTCGCCCATCCGCGTCGGCCGAGCCGGACTCGCGTTCACGTACATCACGACCGACCTCGGCCGGCACTCGCCCGCTTGGTGGTAGATGCCCGCCTCTGCGTGCGGGCCGGCTCCGACCTTCCTTGGTCACGTCGCCGGTCACGACGTCATCCGTCGCCGGCACCGGTGCAGGGGTCACTGCAGCTCGACGGCCGGTTTCATCCAGAAAGGCGAGTAGTGATAGCCGTCGGGGTCGTCGAACTGGCGTTGATACATGAAGGGGTAGTCGTCGGTGTCGCCGATCCGAGCGCCCGCAGCGCCGGCGCGATCGATGAGCTCATCGACCGCGTCCTTGCTTCCGAGGTCGAACGAGAGCGTCACCTTCGAGGGGGTCTCGGGGCCCCCGATGAGCTCTTCCGTGCCGCCCACGCTGGCGTACATCTCGCGGCTGCCGAGCATCAGGTACTGATCGGCACCGATGGCGAAGCACGAGACGTCGTCACGCGACATCCGACTGTCGAGGCTCCAGCCGAGAACCGTGTAGAAGGCGGTGGAGGCGGCGACGTTCGCGACTGGGCAGCTTATGTAGAGGCTCATGCCCGCGATGGTCGTCCCATCCGCTTGCGCGGTCAAGGGGCGTGAGCCGCAGAAGCGCCTCCCGGCATCGTCGGTCCGTGGCGGGCGGTGCCGAGCGACGCTCCGACGGGCTAGAGGTCGGGGAACGTGACCCAGCCGGTCACCTCGGTCGGATCGAGTCGCACGAACCGCACAGTGGGTCCGCGTCGCACGGGGTGGCTGCGGAGGGAGTCGATCACGTCATCGTCTGCTTGCGAGACCACCGGATGGGTGTGCCCCTTGATGAGGACGCTCCACCGCGCATCCTCGCCGAGACCGTCGATCTCGAACGCGACCCACGGTGAGGTGCCCGTCATGACCGTCCGGGTGCTCAGGTCGGTCGGGATGTAGATGGTCTGCCCGTCGGCGAGGTAGCTCGTCGGTGTGATGTCGATGCTGGGCCTGTAGCCCCAGGCGATGCGGCCTCTGCGACGGCGGCGGATGTGCCCCCAGCACTCGTCTCAGCTCAGCACTCGCTCGACGCCGTCGTTCTGGTGCAGGTGTCGTCGCTGACTGTGCTGTCGTGGGGCCAGGGATGCTGCGCCTCGAGGTGCGTGCGAGAAGGCCTGTCGGCCGAGGTGGTCTGAAACGGCGTGCAGGCCGACTCTGACCCTCCATCCTCACGCCGTCAAGCGATGGGCCTCAGACAGCGGCGTGAGAGAAGCACTCGGGGCTCGGCTACTCGAGCTGGTGCACCCAGGAGGCGGCGATCACCATGAACGCGGGAAGTGCGTCGCGCACGTGGTCGGCGCTGGTGAACGTCGCGACCCAGCGATTGCGGTCGGCGCGACGCAGCAGGCCAGACGGGTCGTCGAGGAGGATCTCGGGGTGGTCGGGTTTGGGGCGCGCTCCGGTGTGCAGGATCACCTGGACGGCCGCCGGTCGGCGCAGATTCATGGTCGCGAAGTCGTCACGCAGGGCGAAGTTCGGCGCCTTCCACTTGATGTTCTCGTTGACGTCGGGGGAGACCGTCGCGAGGCCGTGCCGCAGCGTCAGCGCCGCATCCTTCATCGGGTGGTCGAGGTCGTCGAACCAGGCGTCGACCTCGGCTGCGGTCACGACGTCGCCGGCGGGCACTGAGGGTGGACGTGCTGGGTCGTGTCGATCATGGGACGTCTCCGTCGGTCGTCGTTCCAGAAGGCTCGCCTGCGAGACCTGTGGAGCGAACATCTCCTCCGTCGTCACCGTTTGAAGAGATGTCCGCTGATCGGTACCCAACCAGACGGGTCTGATGTGATCTAAGCGATGCCTGACGTCGGGATCAGGGCTAGACCGACAGGCGCCATCGTCTGGTGCCATTACCGAGTAAATCGGGGCCAACTGCTGGGGACGCTATACCCGAACACGCCCGCCGAACAAGACATAACCTCAATATTGAACAGGGGTAACGGATGGGGGCCATGCGCTGAGGTACAGGCGATGATCCCTGCGGGTGCTCTGGGTGCTGCCCGATAGCCGGTCCTTCACCGAGACATGTTCCGGACGGTGCTACGGGCACTCCGGAGCGGAGCGGGCGCGGAGCGGGCGCGGAGTTAGGGTCCGTTTTTGAAATTTTCACAACATATGTGTATCGAGGTCTAAGGGTGATGCAGCACAAACATGGGTTGCTGCGTATCTCCGGGTGACCTCGGCTGCAGCTCGAAGCGATCGGTGACGTCGCCCGAGTCCTTGAAGGGAAGCTGCCACAGCGGCGATCCTGAAGTGGGGGGGCGTCGTCGATGTTCAACGTCGAGCGGGCCATGTGTTCGCCGTGGTGTGGCGGCTTCGGCGTCACAGCTTGACTCGGCGACCTTTGTCTGTGTGGCCGTCAGGGGTGGACTCTGCGGTATAGCGCGTTCAGTCAAGCGGAAAAGTCTCGCGGCATGACTTCTGACGAGGTCGATTTACTTGCGCCTCGGGCAAAACAAGGCCCATACTGATCTAGCTAATACGCATTAGCGTGAATTCGGACAGCAAGCCAAAGGAGCCCTGCGTGACCACGAGCGCACGAGTCGAACTCGACACCGATGTCCTGATCGTCGGAGGAGGTCTGGGTGGCGTCGCTGCCGCCCTGGCCGTCTGCCGATCAGGTCGACGCGCCGTCCTCACCGAGGAGACCATCTGGCTCGGCGGTCAGCTGACGTCACAGGCGGTCCCGCCAGACGAGCACCCGTGGGTCGAGCAGTTCGGTGTGACGGCGGCCTATCGTGCGTTGCGCGACGGCATCCGCGACCACTACCGCCGTGTCTACCCACTGCGCCCGGAGGCTGCCGCTTGGCGGGAGCTCAACCCGGGGGCGGGCCGTGTCAGCAAGCTCTGCCACGAGCCCCGCGTCGCGGTCGCCGTCATCGACGAGATGCTCGCGCCGTACCGCAGCGCCGGCCTGCTTACCGTGTTGACCGAGCACCGACCGGTGGCGGCCAGCTCCGAGGGAGACCGCTGCGAGTCGGTCACCGCCATGGGGCGCGACGGGCGCGAGGTCAAGATCCGCGCCTCGTTCGTCCTCGACGCGACCGAGACCGGTGAGCTGCTCGAGCTCGCCGGCGTCGAGCACGTGACCGGTGCCGAGTCGTCCGCCGAGCACGGCGAACCGCACGCCCCGGCCGAGGGAGACCCTCTGAACCAGCAGGGCATCACGTTCTGCTTCGCCGTCTCGCACCACGAGGGCGAGGTGCACACCATCGAGCGGCCCGAGATGTACGACTTCTGGCGTTCGTACCGGCCCGACTTCTGGCCGGGCCCTCTGCTCGCCTTCATGGCGCCCGACCCGCGGTCGCTCGAGGCCCACCCCCGCACCTTCGTCCCGAACCCCGACGCCGACCCGCTCGCGATCAGTGCCGACCAGAGCGCCGACGCCGGAGACAGGGAGCTGTGGGGCTTCCGGCGCATCCTGGCCCGCAAGCTCTTCACCGACGGTGCCTTCGACTCCGACATCTGCCTTGTCAACTGGCCGCTCAACGACTACTGGCTCCAGCCCTACGTCGGTGCCGGCCCCGAGGTGGCCGAGCGGGCCGTGTACGAGGCCCGACAGTTGTCCCTCTCGCTGCTCTACTGGCTGCAGACCGAGGCGCCCAGGGAGGACGGCGGCCAGGGCTTCCCTGGTCTCCGCCTGCGGGGCGATGTCACGGGGTCGACCGACGGCCTGGCCCTCGCGCCCTACGTCCGCGAGTCGCGGCGCATCAAGGCCGTCACCACGGTGACCGAGCACGACGTCTCGGCCGAGGTGCTCGGCGAGACCGGCCGGGTCCACCGTCGCGACTCCGTCGGCGTCGGCAGCTACCGGCTCGACCTGCACCCCTCCACCGGCGGTGACAACTACGTCGACGTGCCCAGCGTGCCTTTCGAGATCCCGCTCGGCGCCCTCATCCCGGTGCGCGTGACGAACCTGTTGCCGGCCGGCAAGAACCTGGGCACAACCCATGTCAGCAACGGTTGCTTCCGCCTGCACCCGGTCGAGTGGAACGTCGGAGAGGTCGCTGGCGCCCTCGTCGTCGAGGCGCTCGCCACCGGCGTCCTGCCTCGCGAGGTCCAGGCCGATCCTGATCGCTTCGCGGCCTTCGCCCGCCGACTGGACGCCGAGGGCGTCGAGCGACGGTGGCCGGCCGTCCAGGCCTACTGACTACCAGACCCCGCACCCCTCACCGACGAGAGAGATCACGACGACGTGAACGAACGACCCGAGACCCCGCGATCCGAGACCCCACCCACCGCGCCCGTCCGCATCGGCATCGACGTCGGGGGGACGTTCACCGACGCCGTCGCCGTGGACGCGGTGACCCTCGACCTCATCGGTCAGACGAAGACCCCGACGAGCCACGACCATCCCGACGGCGTCGCCGCGGGCATCATCCAGGGCTTGCACCGGCTGCTGAGCAACATCGGCCGTTCCCCCGACGACGTTGTGTTCCTGGCCCACGGCACGACCCAGGCCACGAACGCCCTGCTCGAGGGTGACGTGGCGCCGGTGGGACTGATCGGCATCGGCACGGGCGCCTCGGGGTTCTTCGTCAAACGGCTCGCCTCCCTCAGCAAGATCGAGCTGGCCGAGGGCATCACGCTGCCCCTCGAGTTCCGTCACCTCCGCCGGGCCGACGACGACGCCGCGATCGACCACCTCCTGGAGGAGCTCGACGGCCGGGGCATCCGCTCCGTCGTCGTCTCGGAGCCCTTCAGCGTCGACGACGAGTCGGGCGAGACCCACGTCGCCGAGCGGGCCCGGGCTCGCGGCTTCTTCGTCACCGCCACCCACGACATCTCGTCGCTCTACGGCCTCAGCAAGAGGACTCGCACCGCCGTGCTCAACGCCGTCATCCTGCCGAAGATGTTCGCGACCGCGGACCTCGTCCAGTCGAGTATCGACGCCGCCGGCATCACCGCGCCCCTGATGGTGATGCGCTGCGACGGCGGAGTCATGTCCCTCGATGAGATGCGACGCCGTCCCTTGCTCACGGTCCTCTCGGGGCCCGCCGCGGGCGTCGCCGGAGCGCTCATGCAAGAACACATCAGCGACGGCGTCTTCCTCGAGACCGGTGGCACCTCGACCGACGTCTCGGTGATCCGGCGCGGCAAGGTCGCCGTGCAGCACACGCGGTTCGGTGGCAGCTCGACGTTCCTGACTGCCCTCGACGTCCGCACCGTCGGCGTCGGCGGTGGCTCGATGCTGCGGGTGAGGACGTCGGGCTCGGTCGCCCAGGTGACGGCCGTCGGGCCGCGCAGTGCTCACATTGCGGGGCTGCCCTATGCCTGCTTCGCCGACGCCGCCGACCTGGCCGGCGCCGCCCTGGTCTCGATCTCGCCGCTCGAGGGCGACCCGGCCGACTACGTCGCGCTCGAGTCATCGGCGGGCCGCTTCGCCCTCACCATGACCTGCGCCGCCAACGCCCTCGGCCTCGTACCCGACACGGAGTACGCGCACTCCTCGCGTGAGACCGCCCGCCTCGCGATGGAGCCCCTCGCCACCGCGCTCGACACGACGGTCGACGACGCCGCGCGTCAGGTGCTGAGCAAGGGCACAGAACCCGTGCTCGCGGTCGTCGCCGAACTTGTCAAGGACTACCGGCTCGCCGAGACCGGAGTCCGTCTGGTCGGAGGGGGAGGAGGCGCGGCGTCGGTCACCCCATTCGCCGGCGAGCAGTCCGGTCACGACTGGAGCATCGCGCGTCACGGTGAGGTCATCAGCCCGATCGGCGTCGCCCTCGCGCTCGTCCGCGAGCAGGTCGAACGCGTCATCCCCGGGGCCACGGATGAGCAGATCCTCGGCGTCCGACGAGAAGCGGAGGAGGCGGTGATCGCTCAGGGGGCGGCGCCAGCGGGGGTCACGGTCGACGTCACGGTCGACCCGCAGTCGAACACCGTCCGCGCCATCGCGACGGGCGCCACCGAACTCCGCACCCAGGACCGCACCCACACCCTCCAGCGCGCCGACCTCGACCGCCTCGCCGCCGAGAGCCTGAGGGTGGACGTCGAACGCCTCGACGTGCTGGCCGAGACGCCGAGCCACGTGGTCTACGGGGCCCCACCGGCCCGATCGTTCCTGCGGCGGCCTCGCCGCGCCGTGCGGGTCGTCGACCGCGACGGCGTCGTGCGGCTGGCGTCGCCCGACGCGCACGTCGAGCAGGGCACCGTCGCGACCGGTGGTGAACTGGTGCCGCGGATGATCTCGCAGCTTACGAGTTACGGCGACGGAGGATCACGGGCCCCCGCGGTGCACCTGCTGATCGGCCCCACCCTCTCCGACCTCTCGGGCGTGCTCGACGAGGGTGCACTGGTCTCGCTGGCTCGTACCGAGATGCAGGGCAAGCCCTCCGACCAGGACCTCGTCGCCGTCCTCGAGGCCCGCTCGTGAACCGCACGTCAGGGAGGCGTCTCGACCTCGAACCGCTCCGGGCGCTCGCCACCACGACGGACGTCGAGCTCGGCGTCGTCCTGCTCCGCGGGACGCCGACCAACCAGGCGCGGTCGACCGACGCGCTCCGCCGGATCAGCGCACGGGCGCAAGAGTTCGGCCGCGACCTGGCGGGCCGCGCCCGCGTCCCGGGGCCCTTGGCCCACGCCGTCGACCCCGACGTGGACGCCGTCGACCCCGACGTGGACGCCGACGGGCCCGGTGCGCCCCACGCCACCCGTGGGATGACCGTCGTCGAGCACCGGGACGGTCTGGTCTCGGGTGACCCCGCCGTCGCCCGGTTCACCCACCGCACGCGCACGATCGACCTCTACCTCGACAGCGTCGAATTCTGCGAGGACCTCGTCGACCGGCTGGACTGGCGGGGTTGGTTCGAACCCGGCTCAGTTCGCAACGCCGCGATCGAGCACGAGCGGGCGCACGACCTCATCAGTCACTCGCACGCCCGGGAGCTACGGATCGCCGTCGGCGAGGCCGCGTTCTCGCTCGGCCGCTGGCACCGTTGGGCGCACATTGCGGGCGCGGACGAACTCGCCGCCCACTCCTTCGCCCGAGCCACCCTCGGCCTCGGTCGATCCCCCCTCCTCGTCACCGCGGCGGCCGCTTCGGCCCTCGACCAGGTGCGCCGACCCGTCAAGGAGTCCTGACATGGGCATCGCGATCATCCTCATCATGGCGGCCGGTGTCGCCCTCATCCTCAGTGGCAAGCTGCCGACCGCGTTCGCTCTCGTCTTGCTCGCCGTCGCCATCGCGCTCGTCTCGGGCGCACCGCTCATGGGCGCGCCCGGGGCTCCCGCGTCGGGTGCCGAGGGCAGCGTCCTGCAGACGGTCGTCCAAGAGGGGGCGGTGCGACTCGCGGCGACCATGATCGCGATCCTGCTCGGATCGTGGCTCGGGTCGCTCATGCGCGAGACGGCCATTGCCGACACCCTCGTGCGCAAGACGGTCGAGTTCGCCGGTGACCGTCCCGTTGTCGTGGCGCTCGGAGTGCTCGTCATCTCGGCGCTCGTCGGATCGGTCACCGGCTCCGCCCCGGCGGCACTGCTCGCCGGCGTCATCGGCATCCCCGCCATGGTCGCCGTCGGGGTCCCCAAGGTGACCGCGGCCGGCACGATCCTGATGGGCATCGGCGTGGGCGTGCCGTTCGAGCTTCCCGTCTGGCAGTTCTTCTCGACGGCGCTCGGGCTGACCATCCCCGAGGTGCGGTCGTTCATGATCGTGCTGTTCCCCTTCGCTCTCGTCGCGGCCGTGGCCTTCGTGTTGATCGAGACGCGCCGCCGGGGAACCGTGCACGCCTGGTCATTTGCCTCGATGTCGCAGCGTCGCGACGACGAACCGACGGGGAAGGCGGCCCGCCGACCCTCGCGTCGCGCCCGCCTCGGCGACGCCCCGTGGTGGTCGCTCGTCACGCCGCTGGTGCCGATCGTGCTCGCCCTCGTGCTCGAGGTGCCGATCATCCCGTCGCTGCTGGCCGGCATCCTGTACGCCCTCGTGACGACGACGCGTCCTCGCGACATGAGCACGCGCCTCCTCAGGTCGCTGTACGACGGGTTCGCCGTCGCCGCGCCTCCAATCACACTCTTCATCGCCATCGGCATGCTGCTCGCGGCGGTCTCGCTGCCCGGTGCGGTCGGTGCGCTGAGCCCAATCGTCGAGGCGCTCGCACCGACGAATATCTGGCTCTACGTGATCGTGTTCTCGGTCCTCGTGCCGCTTTGCCTCTATCGCGGACCCCTGAACATCTACGGTCTCGGCGCGGGCATCGCGGGGGCGCTGACCGCGATCGGCTTCTACTCGCCGCTCGCCGTGCTCGGGCTCATGGCCTCGTACAACCAGGTCTTCGGTATCGCGGACCCCACGAGCACGCAGACCGTGTGGGCAGCGCAGTACTCGGGAGTCAAGCCGCAACAGGTGATGGTCCGCACTCTGCCTTACGTTTGGCCGGTGGCGATTGGCGGGATTGTCGTTTCGGCCCTCATGTACCTCTGAATTCGGGTCTCGGAGGTGCGGGGTCGCCCGGTGCACCGAGCGTGTCGGCGCGGCCTCAGGTCGCCGGCGGACCCAGGGTCTCGCCGGCGACCGTCTCGCAGTCGATCAGGACGCGTCGCTCGTCGTCGGGCAGGTCGGGATCGTGCAGAAGGCGCGCGAGCAGCTGGAGGGACCGCGCACCGAGCCGAGACCGCAACGGACGCAGTCGGGTGAAGTCCGGCATCTCGGGCCGGGGGCGCGGGTGCTCCGACAAGACGATCATCGACAGGTCCCGCGGCACCTCGAGCCCGAGGTGCGTCGCCACCTGCCAGAGCGTCTCGGCGTGCTCGGCGGACTCGACGACCAGGCCCGTCGTGCCGTCTCGGACGAGCTCGGCCACGAGATCATGGGTCAGCTCGGTCGTGGTCACGGCCCGCAGCTCGGCTCGGACGCCCGCGGCGGCGGCGCCCTCGCGGACTCCGCGCTGCCGGTCGAGCACGGACTCGCCGGGGGAGTCGAGGTGCAGGTAGGCCAGGTGACGGTGGCCCACGTCGGCCGCCTGACGGACGAGGTCAGCCGTGGGCGTGACGTAGTCGAGTCCGACGTAGGGCACGCCCGGCACGTCCCGTCGGCCGACGGCGACGAACGGGAACCCGTCGTCGACGAGCCGCTCAAGTTCGCCGGCCTCCATCGCCAGGCCGAGCAGCAGGCAGCCGTCCGAGAGGCGGAGGCGGTTGTTCTGGTGCAGGAGGACGCGTCGACCCTCGTGGACCGGCGCACTCGTGAACATCAGGAGGTCGCACCCCAGCGCCTCGGCCTCGGCCTCGATGCCGGCCAGCAGGGGTGTGTAGAAGTCCTGTGCCTCGGTCGGGAAGGCGGGCTCGTAGGTGAAGACGCCGATGATCTCGTTGCCGGCACCCGCCAACCGCCGAGCCGCGGGATCGACCGTGTACTGCGTGTCGCGGATGACCTTCATGACTCGGGCGCTGGTCTCGGCCGGGATGCGGCTGGCCTCGTCGGCCTTGCCGTTGAGGACCAGCGACACGACGGCCTGGCTGACGCCCGCGAGTTCGGCGATGCGCCGCTGCGTCATGCGGCCCGCACGCGGGTTCGTCACGACGGCCTCGACAGGTGCTGGCTCATGCGTCTAGTGTGACAGGTGTTGCTAATACGCATTAGCAAACGATCGGTGACGTCGACCGATGACAGCGACGATGCTGTCGCGTCGTCGCCGGAGAGGAACGACATGTCGACTGAGAACGTGATGGCGAACCGATCCGCGACGCGGCAGACACTCCCTACGGGCCGGCGGGTGGCGCGGGCGGCGGCCGTGGTGGCCGCCCTGGCCCTCGGCGTGGGCGGGCTGGTCCCGGGACAGGCGGCGGCAGAGGTCGGGCTGCCGCACTTCGGATACGGGGGCGAGGTGACCGTGGCCGACGACCTCGACTACGCACCGACCGGCGAGTTCATCTTCCCGAGCGTGTTCCACGCCGGAGAGCACCTGGCCGACCCTCTCGGTGAGTGGTACCTCTACTACGCACCGCACGAGAACCCCGGGGGCATCTCGTTCGTCTACGCCGACAGCCTGGCGGGTCCGTGGACCGAATGCGACGCCAACCCCGTCGTGTCGAACGTCTGGGCGCCGCCCGCCGCCCGTTCCCCGAAGCCGTCTGGAACGAGCAGGAGCAGCAGATGTTCCTAGGCGCTTTAAGAGTTACAGCTTTGCTAGAGAGATGAGTCGAGCCGCCCGATAGACGGTGGTCTACCGGGGCGCCAATGAGCAAGGAGGACAAGGTGGCGTTGGGTCAGTCACGCGTGTGGCGGAGAAGCCAGACAAGATATGGCGCTCCGACCAGGGCGATCATGAGGCCGGCGGGTAACTGTGACGGAGCGATGATGGTTCGGCCAAGGGTGTCGGCGATGAGCACGAGCAGCGCGCCAAGGATCATCGACACGGGAAGGACCCGGCTGTGTCGGGAGCCGACAAGGGTGCGGGCGAGGTGCGGCGCGACCAGTCCAACAAACCCGATCGTGCCGACGGCCACGACGGACAGCGCGGCAAGGGCTGCAGCGAGTACGAGGACGCCCAGCCGGGTGGGGCCCAGACGGACCCCGAGGATGCGGGGGGTGTCCTCGTCGACTGCAAGCAGATCGAGGTGGCGTCGCAGCCCGAGCAGCAGGGGCACGGCTATGACTAGGCCCACGGCTACCGGAACGACGTCGGGCAAGGACCGTCCATAGGTGGTTCCCGAGAGCCAGGTCAGGATGCGGGGTGTCTGCCATGGGTCGGAGCTGAGGAGGAGGAACGTTGTCACGGAGCTGAGGGCGTAACCGGTGCCGATGCCGACCAGCACGAAGCGATCGGGTAGCAGCCCGCCTCGCCAGGCCAGCAGTGCGATGAGGGCGAAGGTTGCCAATCCCGCGATGACGGCGCACACCACGAGCAAGGGCCGGCCGCCGACACCGGACGTGACCACCACGACCGCTCCGAGCCCTGCCCCGGCGGTGATGCCGAGCAGCCCTGGCTCGGCGAGGGGGTTGCGGACGGTTCCCTGCACAGCGGTTCCGGACAGGGCGAGCGCGGCACCGGCGAGGACCGCGGCAGCGATACGGGCAGCTCGTTCGTCGAGCGCGCGCGCGACGAGGTCGGGAGCGGCTTGTTGGAGCCAGAGGACGAGGTCGCCGAGACGAAGGGGCAAGCTGCCGAGCAGGAGGGCGACGACGGTGGCCGTGAGGAGCAGTAGCAGAGCGGCCGCGCCGACTGTCAGGAATTTCCGGGTCGTCCTGAGTTGTGCGGAACGTGTTGGGGCGGGGCCTTGTGAGGCGCCCGCGTCTCGTAGGCGGAGCGCCAGGACGATGATGACGATGCCGCCAAGCAGGGCGGTCGGGATGCCCGTCGGGATGGCGGTGGCGCCCTCGGCGCCCAGGATGGCGCGCAGCCCTGCGTCGGCGAGGAGGATGAGCAGCGCACCAAGCAGGCCGGACGCGGGGATGAAGAACGCGTGAAGTTGGAGAGCGCGGATGCGTTGGGCCATCAGCCGCGCAAGAACGGGGGCGCCGAGGCCCACAAACGCGATGGGACCGGCGAGGGTGACGGACGTCGCGGTCAGGATGACGGCGCCGATGACCGCCATGGTCCGGGTGCCGCGCACCGGCACGCCGAGGCTCTGCGCGGTGTCCTCGCCGAGCCCCAGCACGTCGAGGCGTCTCGCGAGCAGGAGGCTTCCGAGGACGACAACTCCGATGAGTGGAGCGGCCCGGAGGGAGGCGTCAACGTTCAGCTGCCCGAGGGAGCCACTGCCCCAGGCAAAAAGACCCGTGGTGTTCTCGCGGAACAGGATGAGAAGCATCGCAGTGCCGGCGTCGAGGGCCATGGCGATGGCGGAGCCCGCCAGGATCAGTCGGGTGCTGGCCGACCTCGCCGCAGTGCCGGTGAGGGTGAGAACAACGCCTGCAGCCAGAAGTCCACCGACGAATGCGACTGTGCTGGAGGCCCAGAACGGGACGGCCAGGCCAAAGGCAGCGACAGCGGTGAGGGCGAAGTAGGCCCCTGCGGTGACGGCGAGAGTGTCCGGCGACGCCAGCTGATTGCGGGTCACGCTCTGCAGCAGCGATCCCGCAACGCCAAGGGCGATGCCGACGGCGATCCCGGCGAGTAACCGGGGAACGCGGGAACCGAGGACGATGTCGCGCAGGGGCACTCCGCCCGCAGTGATTTCGCCCCCGCGGAGGGCCCGCAACAGCTCTGCGGGACCGATCCCTGAGGTTCCCTGCGTGAGGTGCCACGACCCGACGACGAGCACCGCGGCCGCGAGCATGACGAGCAGCCCGGCACCGCCGAGCGCCGCTCTGTTGTTGGCTGACGAGCCGAGCCGCGCACTGGCGAACGCCGCCCCGGGGACAGGGCGGCGTTCGGCATCGGGGCGGGGATGTGTCACAGGCTGGTGATGACGTCCACGAAGGCGTCGATGGCCTGCTCGTTCGAGCGAGGCCCGCCTGCTCCCCAGACGCCGGGGGCGAACTCCACAGCCCGGCCCTGCTGCACTGCGGGCAGGGCGGCCCAGATCGGGCTCTTGGCAAGCTCGGTGACGTAGCTCTCGGCCGTGCCGTCGTTGGAGTACACGAGGTTGGCGTTACCGACCGCGGTGAGTCCCTCGAGGTCGGTCTGTGCGAGACCGTAGGACGGGTCGACCCCGCCGCTGCCGTAGGACTGGTCGATCTCGTCGGTCCAGGCGCCCGTCAGGCCCAGGTCTTCGCCGAGCTCAGTAAAGAGCGCACCCTGCCCGTAGGGGCGGATGACGACGTTGCCGCTCTCGACCCAGCCGTCGAAGAAGACGAAGTCCGTTGTCTGCAGGTCGGCGTCTGCCACCGCCTTCTTGGCCTCTGCGAGGTGGTCGTCGAAGTCAGCAAGAATCTGGTCGGCTCGTTCGGTCCTGCCGGTGGCCTCAGCGATGAGAGAGAACACTTCCTTCATGTTCTCGAGCTGTCCCGAGGCGTCCGCGCCGATCGTGGCGAGGACGGGGACGTCTCGTTCTTCGAGCTGACGAAGGAGGGCGTCATCGTCGCCGTAGGACTCGAGGATGATGAGATCTGGGTCGAGGCCGTAGAGGGTGTCGAGGTCAGGTTCGCCGCGCTCTCCGACGTCGACCGTGCTGGACGGCAGCGTCTCGGCGCTGACGTACGTGGCGTAGTCCGTCGTCGACGCCGCGCCGACGGGGGCGACGCACAGGGTGAGGAGGTCCTCGGTCTGCTGCCATTCGAGGACGACGACCCGCTCGGCCGGAGCGTCGAGGTCGACGGTACGTCCCAGGCTGTCGGTGACGGAGACGGGACCTGTCGCGGTCGTCGTTTCGTCGACGCGGCAGTCCTCAGAGTCGACGGCGACGGTCGATGAGGCCGTGTCGACGGTCGTTGTGCCGCACCCGGTGAGGGTCAGGGCGGCGATGCCGGCCACGGCAGCGGCCGTGAGGAGGCGAGAGCGGGTCATGTGGTGGGGTCCTTCCAGAGGGGATCGGGGTCGTGTGTCATCACCCGGGGTGGGTGCCTGGTTTCGGGGTCGATGCGGAGGCGGCCGGTGCGAGCGTCGACCGTCACCTCGACCTGCACGCCGTACGCCATCTGGATGTGCGCGGCGGTGAGGACGGCCTGTGGTGGTCCTTCGGAGATGACCCGGCCTTGGTGCAGCAGAACCAGATGGTCGGCGATGCGTGCTGCGTGGTCGAGGTCGTGCAAGACGACGCCTACGGCTGCGCCGCGGATCTCGACCAGGTCGCGGATAAGGTCGAGGGTTTCCATCTGGTAGCGCAGGTCGAGGTGGTTGGTCGGCTCGTCGAGAAGTATCGTTCCGGTCTGTTGAGCGAGGCACGTCGCCAGCCAGACTCTCTGCAGCTCGCCTCCGCTCAGCTGCCCGGCGGCTCGGTCCGCCATGGGCAAAAGGCCCGTCTCGGACATGGCCTGCGTGACGACGTCGCGGTCGGTCGAGCTGAGGCCCGCGAACCGGTGCCGGTGGGGGTGCCTGCCAAATTCGACGACCTCGCGGACGCTGAGCCCTGCCGGCGCCGTCCGGGACTGGGCGAAGAGCGTCACGTGACGTGCGAACTCGCGGGGGTGAAGCGTCGAGACCGGACGGCCGTCAAGGAGCACCATCCCGCTGTTCGGGATGTGGAGGCGTGCCAGGGCCCGCAGGAGCGTCGACTTCCCGGATCCGTTTGGACCGACGAGGGCGGTGACGGAGCCGGGGCGGAGAATGAGCGAGACGCCGTCGACGACGCGGTCCCCACCGAAGCCGAGCACGACGTCGGTCGCGTCGAGGCTCGTGAAGGGGCCTTCGGTGGGGGAGGGGTGCATGATGCCGGGCAGCTCGTTCTCAAGGGATGTCGGCTGCGTGTTGGTAAGGGCAGCCTTTCCTTACAAGATACGGGCACCTTCGCATGTCGGCAATCAGGCTCCGGGGCCATCTGATGCGTCGTTCTGGACACAGGGTGTGGCGTGGGCGTGGGCGTGGGCGAGGGCGTAGGCGCCTGGAGTGGTCCCCGTCACGCGCTTGAAGGAGGCGATGAAACTGCTGGCATCGGCGTGACCCATGACGTCAGCGACGTCCTGAACGGCGAGCCCGCTGGCAAGGAGGGTGACGGAGTGATGGATGCGGAGAGCTTGTCGCCACTGGAAGAACGACAAGCCCGTCTCGGCCCGAAAGATCCGTGACAGGGTCCGGGTGCTCAGGCCGAGTGCCGCCGCCCAGTCGTCGAGGGAGGCGGCATTAGTTGGGTTCTCGAGCAGGGCCTCGACGATCGGCGCGATGCGGAGGGTGCTTGGCACCGGAAGGGCGAACCTCGGCGGGGCGGGGACGACGTTGTCGAAGACGACGGCCTCGAGGCGGAGCCGTTCCTCCATTCCAAGCAAGGCCTCTTCGAGTCGCGTCAGGAGCGCGCCGAGCAACGTTGTGACCTCGACGACACATGGCTCGAGGATCTGCACCCCAGAACGGTCGGGTGCGAACGTGGCGTCGCACAGCTCCGCTCCGGCGGTCGTCCTACCGGCATGTGTCCGGCCAGCCGGAATCCAGACCCCGTATCCGTCCGGGACGGTCAGCACCATGCCGTCGACCCTGACCGTCATCGTGCCCTCACGCACCCACACCAACTCGTGGACGGTGTGGGCATGCGGAGCGAACTCCCACGGTGACCGGGCCTTCACGCTGCCGGCCCGGATGGCGAAGGGCGGTGCGGGTGGGGCCGCGTCGAGGTCCGACGTGAACACCACAGTGTCCCGCTCGCGCGGCCACGTCCCGCGGGTGTCCTCGGTCTGCACGGGGAAATCCTAGGCACCCGACCCGGTCCGAGGATGCAGACTTGACCTGTGACGCACGCCGAAAGCCTTCGCGACCTCATCGTCCGGGACATCGAGGCGATGGGCTTCGTCGCCCACGGGTTGCACGTGCTCATCGGGAACGACGCCGCAGAGCACCGGTGGGTCGCCGACGTCCGGACCGACATCCATTCCGCCGTCAAGGGCGTCTGCGCACTCGCCTTGGGATGCGCAGAGGACGATGGTCTCCTCTGGCTCGACGCTCCGGCGGCGTCCCTGTTCCCTGACCTCGTGCCGGGGGCAGGCACCGAGACCGTCACCCTCCGCCACCTCATCACGATGAGCAGCGGCGTCGACTTCCCGTGGACCCCGACGCTCATGACGGACTGGCCCGACCTCGCCCTCGAGTTCCTGCGCCGCCCTTCCTCTGCGAGGGCGTTCCAGTACTCGAACGCCAGCACCTACACGGCCATGAGGGCACTCGCGACCGTGGTGGGTGATGTCGGCGACTACGTCAACAAACGGCTGCTGCACCCTCTCGGCATCCGCGGAGCCACATGGGAGCGCTGCCCGCTCGGCTTCGTCGTCGCCGGAAGCGGCCTCGCACTGCGGACAGAGGAGCTGGCACGAATCGGATGGCTCGTCCGAGACAACGGCCGCTGGGACGGCGAACAGATCCTCGACCCGAAGTGGCCCCGTGCCCTGCACTCCGACTGGGTCAAGGCCGGAGAATCGCCGGGCTACCAGCGGTACGCGTTCGCGGGCTGGGATGGACCGGGGAACATGTGGCGGCTCCACGGCGCATACGGACAGCTCGTCATCTTCTCCGGTGCGGCCATCGTCACGATTACGGCGTCGGACCATGAGCGAGCCGACCCACTTGCCCGGCGCATTGCAATGCACTTACAGCGAACGGCCACCAATTAAAAGGCGGTGCATTCAAGCCGGCAAGTCCGCACTTGTGTTTCCAACGACTACTGACACCGCCCGTTAGCCGGTCTTTCGTCGGGACGCTTCTCGGCGTCCCTTGGCTTGCCAGGGGTCGGACCGTTGGACCGCCATTCCCTCGTGTGTGATTCTCGACATCGCAAGTTCAGCTGCTTTGCACGTGGCCCTGCTCGACTGGGTGGCCGGGCTCGAGGATGCGCCTCCGACCTCGAACCGGAAGGCCCGTATGCGCCTCCTCGTCCGCAATTCGCTCGCCCTGCCGCTTGCACTAACCGTCGTCGCCGTCCTGCTGGTCTGGTGGTTGGTTTCGCCGGCCGCCGCCTTCGCACTCGTCGCTCTCGTCGTACTCGAGATCGCCATGAGCGCCGACTCGTCTGTACCCATGGCCGGTATTGCGGCCCGCCTGCACTCTCCAGCCCGCCGACTTTTTCTTTCGGTCGGCCTCGTGGCGGGCGTGCTCGTCATGCGTCTACTGCTGCCGCCGGCTGCGGTCGCCGTCAGCGAGGCCGAGTCCCCGGCCGCCGCGGCGACGGAAGCCCTCGTCCAGCCAGCGCTGTTTGCGGAGCATCTCGGGGCCGCGCGGCCCGGGCTTGCCGCGTTCGGTGCCGCTTTCATCTGGCTCGTTTTCACCGAGTACCTGTTCAACGTCGACCGGGCACCTCGTCCGCATCCTTGGCTCGGACGCCTCGAGGCGTGGGCTGCCCGGGTGACGAGGCCGCGGATGCTGGCGCTGGGGTCCGCGGTGGCTGCGGCGGCGCTGATGACCGCAGTCGCGCCTTCTGAGGACCGAGTCACAGTCGGTATTGCGGGGGCAGTTGGCGTCTTGACCTACCTTGTCGTGCGCGCCGTCGGACGGCTCGCTGTCAGGGGCGACGCTGCCTGGCGACTGCACGTCTACGCCGCCACCGTGGTCTTCCAGCGCGGGCTGACGGTGTTCATGCTCTTCGAGATCCTCGATGGTGTCTACACGCTGTCGTCGACGGATACGGGGCTGGCGTACGTCGAACAGGCCGTGGTGGCGATGATCGGGGTGGGTATCGGCGCGGTGTACCTCGCGCGCCTGACGTCCCGCATCGACAGCACCAAGGGGTTGGCCCGGCTGCGGCACCTCAAGGCCGGGGCTGCCTACGTGCTCGGGGTCCTGTCTGTCCTGCTCGGGGCCAGTCTTGTGGTCCCGATCCCGGGGGCCATTGTCGGCTGGTTCGGTACAGCCATCATCGGAGCTGCTCTGCTCACGTCCCTGCCGTGGCGCCGACGGAGGCGCCTCTTGGCTGGATGACACTGCGCACGGCATTCACTTCATTTCTCCCCAGAACAGACACATCCTAGGGGCTATGCCTCTTTGGGGTATACCCCAGTACCACAGCTAACAGGGTGCGCGGCTCGCGTGGCGTTAGGGCGTGTTCTGGGGTTTTCGCTACAGGTGTGTGTCATGGTCTAGGGATGGTGCAGCACAAGACGCAGACGGTGGCGTATGTCCGGGTGAGCTCGGTGGATCAGAACCTCGGTCGGCAGCTCGAGGCCATCGGTGACGTCGACCGGGTGTTCGAAGAGAAGGTGTCCGGTGGATCTCGGACAGATCGGGTCGCGTTGCTGGAGTGCATCCGTTATGTCCGAGAAGGCGACGTCGTCAAGGTCGCCTCGATGGACCGGCTCGCTCGGTCCCTGACGGACCTGCGAGAGATCGTGGACGAGATCACGGGCAAGGGTGCATCGGTGGCGTTCGTGAAGGAGCAGCAGACCTACAGTCGGGACACTGAGGACGCGATCGGCCGGCTGATGCTGAACTTGCTGGGGGCGTTCGCGGAGTTTGAGCGGACCCTGATTCGAGAGCGTCAGCGGGAGGGCATCCGGTTGGCCCAGGCGGCGGGTAAGTACAAGGGGCGGTCGCAGAAACTCACTGCCGAGCAGCTCGACGATGCGCTCAGGTTGATTGGGTCGGGGGTGCCGAAGGCGAAGATCGCGCGGGACCTGCAGATCGACCGAACGACCCTGTACCGAGCGCTGGCGCGTCATATTGGCGGAAGCCTGGCGGAGGAGTGAGGTCGGGCCGCGACGACACTTAGGCCGCCGCGGCCCGGGCCCGGCTGGGGCTGGCATCGGTACCGCCCCTACCTGGCCTGTTCCGCGGTAATACCGTATGCACCGGGAGTGTCAGCCCGCTACCCGCGCAGCTCTCGAATGCGCTGTCTCCCGGCGGCGGCCCGCCGGTGGTCATGACCGGCGACAAGGCCGTGATCGTCGAATCGTGATGCAACGTGCCGGGCTGTAAGGCTGCGGGCAGTCGCGGAATCGGGCAGGTAGCCGGGTCTCACCGACTGGTGATGACGACGCCGGAGAGCCGAGAGCCATCGGGGGTGAAGGCGTACAGGTCCGCCAGCAGTAGTTGAAGAGTGTGCCGGCTGGCATGGAGGCGGGTGATGTGTCCGGCTCGATCGAGGTAGATGCCATATGCAGTCATGACGTTGCGATCAAGGGCACCGCTCCGTTGTCTTCAAGATGGTGAGCGCGTGCGGGGACGTTGATGCGCTCTCGTTCCTTCATCAGGGAGATGTTGGCGTGGTTTTAGTGCGCGACGTTGTAGGCGTCGCGGATGGTGCCCGACACGCGGCCTCGGTCGGAGACGTCGTGGCCGTTCGCGCGCGCCCATTCGCGCATCTTCTGCAGCTCGGCCGGGTCCGACTTCGTGCCACCCGCTGCCCGGGTGCTGCTTCGGCCGACGCGCCGGCCGCCATCGATGTAGGGGGCAAGCACGGTGGCGAGTTCGTCGGCGTGGGCATCCGAGAGGTCGATCTCGTAAGAGGCCCCGTTCAGAGAGAACGTAACGGTGCGGCCTTCTCCGTCGGCGATGGGGGTTCCGTCGAGGTCATCGATGAGCTGAACAAGAGTCTTCTGAGCCATAATTCATCCTTTTCGTTGCGGTCAATAGCGCGAGTTCACGCATCTTCATGACCACTATGTCGGAACCAGATGCCAGCCACATCTTGAAATCACCTCACTTGCAAGGCAATACCGAAATAGCCCTCGGGGGTGCCGATAAGACACGGTTTTGTGAATCGGGCTTCGGTCGCATTGCATGCCGTGGTCGTGACCACAACGAGGGCCAGTATTCGCGGGTCTGCTTCTAGCGACACGCCGATGTCGAAAAAACCGGTCTGTACCCTAGCCCTGTGGGACCAGCATGAGGCTTCACAGGTTCTTCATAGGCAGGTGAGATTCGGTCATGTACCCCGTACCAATAACGACTCCGTAACCGAACGCGTCCGTTTGGTTCAGGTCGTTTGCGTGCTCCCTATGCTCAGCCGCGGTACTCCAGGGAGGAGTCCGTCTGGAGGGGCTCATGCGCTCGATGGTGTTGGTGGGGCGGTCGCGAATGCGAGCGGCTGCAGTCGGTATTGCTATAGCTCTGGCGTTGGTGGCGTCATTCTTCGTGGTCCCGAGTGCGAGCGCGTTGTCGGATACCGGTGATGGGGGACTGTTTGTTCCCGCGACGGCCCGAATTCTCGATACCGGTAATGGGACCGGCGGTTACAACACGGTTATGCCGGCGAAGCAGTGGCGGACGATCAAGGTCGCCGGCCAGGCGGGCCTCCCCGCTGACGGTATTGCTGCTGTGTCGGTGATGGCCACGGTGGTGAACCCGTCGACTAACGGGAACCTGCAGGGTCGGCCGGATTCGTCGACGCAGGCGTCGCTGCTGCTGAACTACGGCGGGATCAACGACCAGAACTTCTCTAACACCGGCATCCTCGCCGTGGCCGACGATGGCACCATCCAGCTCATGACCGAGCAGGCCAACCGCCTCATCATCGACGTCCAGGGCTACTACACCTCGAGCGAGAACGGCACCGCAGCCGGCGGGTTCGTGCCCGTCCCGGGCAAGCGCGTCCTCGACACCCGAAGCGGTGTCGGTGCCCCCGCGGCATCGCTCGGGAACGGGCAGAGCATCACGGCCCAGATCACCGGGCAGAACGGTGTCCCGGCCGGTGCGACGGCTGTCGCGGCGAACTTCATCGTCGTGAACCAGACCACCACTTCCGGCTTCATCACCCCATATGCCGCCGGCTCGACGAAACCGTCGAACTCGCTGAACTACCCCGGCGACGCCCGGGGCCTTGCGACCTCGATCGGCGCGCAGGTCGGACTGAGCGCGGCAGGCAAGCTGACCATCACCGCGACGACCGGCACCGGGGGAGCCATCGACGTCATCGTCGACATCCAGGGCTACTTCACCAAGAGCGAGGGCGGAGCCGTCTTCACTCCCGCAGCTGCGCGCATCGCCGACACACGCGTCAGCCCCTACAGCGTCGTCCAGGGCGGCGCGGAAGTCAGCATCCCCGTCGCCGGCGTAAAAGGCATCCCGGCATCCGGCTCCGGCCTCACCGCCGTCGCCATGACCCTCAGCGCGATCAACGGCTCCAGTACCGGCGGGTCTGCGGTCGTCTGGCCCGACGGCACGGCTGCGCCGGCTACGACGTCGATCAACTACGTTCCGAGCAACATCCGGTCCAACACCGTCATCGCCCAGATCGGCGCCAACGGCAAGATCCGGATCAAGAACAACGGGGCAAACCCCATCCACTTCATCCTTGATCTTCAGGGCTGGTATGTAGGCGCCTCCGCTCCCACCATTTCATGCCCAGCACCCTATGCGAATGGCAGTTGGACTACATCCATCCCCGAGGACGATATAACTTGCAACATTATTGCTCCGGCGGCCGCGGGATCGAATGATTCTTTACGCGTCGAGGTAGATGGTTATATCGATTTTTTGCCTCTCGTTGAAAACACTTCTTCGGTAAGTATTGCAGTGCCAACCAGGGGCGGTTCACACTCCATTTCAGCCTCCTCAACGAGTAGTGGTGTGCGCTCCAGCGGCCTGGCAGTATTCCAATTCGGAATAGGAGACTGGGCCTCCAAGGACGTGCTGATGTACCCAGAGAATGGAAGCATTGCGTCGCCCGAGCCGGCGCTTGACGTCGCAGTTTCGGATAACGATGTTCTCGATGCCAGTGTGCAGCGACAGGTAACGATCTGGAAAGTCGGAGAAGAGGCGGGTGCGCCGATTCTGGTAACGCCTTGGTCCAAGGATGCACTAATAGTCAAATCGGGAACGCTTAAGGATGGCGCGGATTACGCGTGGCGCGTGGCTCTACGTGGCGTGTCTGGTGGATCTTCTAATATGATTTCCGTGATGTCTCCTCTCTCTCGCTTTACTGCATCGGCCAGTGCCGAAGAAGACCCAATGGACCCATACTGGACGGAGGACGCTCAGTATGTAGACCGCGACCCAGACGTTGAGACCCCAGACAATGCGGTAGTAGCAATTCGATTTGGACCGTGCGATCTCATATCGCCCGACGTCCATCGGCGCACGTCCGGCGGTGGAAAAGTACTCGGTAACAAGCCTGTGACGCAGTGTGACAGCCCCATTACGCATGCGTCGACCCGCACGACGACATATCGGAAAAATGTCATTGGTTGGGCGATTCGTGTTGGTGACACGGAAGAAGCATCGGATAGTCCCGATCGTGTAAAAGAGTTTAGACGATCCGGTAACCTAGTCTTTGTGCAAAAAAATGTTAACATTCCGTGCAAGAGCTACACAAACTCAAGATACTATGCAGTTAATAAAGGTCGTATTGTCTACAAGGGTACGGTCTACTGGGCGCTGAACTATTCACGCGTCACTAACTCGCTCTGCCGTGCTTAGGTTGGTGCACCGTGGTTGAAGGTATTCCGTCACAAAAAGATCTGTTAGTGAGTCCACAAGGTAGAAAGCTGCTGGTGGGCGCGTCCCAGGATTTGCGTCGTCATCATCGAGCTGAAAAGGATTGGGGAATAACATCGTTCTTAGGCGAGCTTGAGCGTGCCGTTGACTCAGCTACCTACTGGGGCCAGGCTGATTCGTCCGCCCCTATCGAAGGATTAATTGAAAGCACCGGACACGCTTACAAGGCAATAGCAGGGGTCTTCCGTGACTACTCGTGGATCATGAGGTTTGACAGAGAGACGCAAGTCGAGCCCCGCTTCCGCGACTCGGTCGACCCTTCCGCTAGACAACACGTCGTGGATGCACTCGAGTCATGGCACAACGGAATGGTTGCAGCGGAGACGGCTCGAACATCATGGGGGCTAGGGGGGCGACCGCCACGTAGCTCTGCTGGTAGCTGGTGGTCTGTGCCCATTGAGGCACGGCTAATTTCGACGTACTCGGAAAAGCAGATTGCAGCTGCTGGAGGTGCGATATTTCGAGAGGATGCAACCACGTCAGATGTTCTAGACCACTCAAATGTCGATGTTTCTCTGGGTAGCAGAGTTTATTCTATCAGCGACTTGTCAAGCTGGTCTTATTTAGTGGAGAAATATGCCCTAAGCGCCACGAGAACCAGAGACGCCATGTATAGAGAGCGGTTTGTCCTGGATGGTCCTTGGGTTATTCCAAATTGGAAGACTATTGCTACTGATTTTGATGCTGTTCATCTTTCTGTTAGCGGATATCTCACCGCTTCGGGGGTACCAGTCGCGACCCAAACCGGGCACACAGTTTTGGCTGGATTCAGTCCGGGAGAGACTATTTGGTTGTCTAAGTAGTACAACTTTCCCTTTTACACCAAATTTCTGCTGGTGACGAATATGCGTATTCCACGTTCGACGGCTCTTGGGTGTTAGCTTGTTGCAATAATGAGTGATTGCACGACGGGAAAAGATGCGACTGAGACAAATGAAGAAAACACCCGCCTACCAAGTGCTGGACCCGTTTCTCTCGCAACTTACATCGGTCAACCTTGGTCTGATCTGGCACATGTCCCACCTTCTTCGGCCACGGTCATCGTTCAGGACCTGTCTGTAGCTGTCGGTCGCGAGGCAACCTACAACGGATCAATGTATGGATCTCCAACCTGGACTGTTGTTGCAGCGTGCAGTTCAGATGCAGACGCGGGCAAGAGAATGCGCCTTTAGGTGGCGGTCGTACCAGCTGATTCTGTGAACCAATAGGTTCGACGTGAGATTGAGGTTTCTGGAATCCTGTAGGCCGGGCGCCCGTTAGGCGGTCGTTCATCGGGACACCTGCTCGAGCTGTCCTGGGCTCACTGAGGTCAAGTAGCGTTTGGCCTGCGGATTCGCGTATGCCTGTCCCGCAAAAATGCCCGGTAATGGGGTTCTAAACGCTACAGTCGTCGAATGCTCATCGGATACGCCCGCGTCTCAACCTCGGGACAAGATCTAGCAGCACAACGCGACGGTCTTGCAGCACTCGGTGTCGACGATCAACACGTGTATGTCGACCACGGCCTCTCGGGCACGACTCGAGCACGGCCGGGCCTCCGCGAGGCCCTCGCTGCGTGCCGTGCCGGCGACGTTTTAGTCGTCACGAAGCTGGATCGCCTAGCGCGTTCACTCCGGGATGCGACCGACATCGCGGACGAGCTAACGAAGAAGGGCGTCGCGCTTAACCTTGGGGGAGCGGTCTACGACCCCACCGATCCCGTCGGCCGGCTGCTGTTCAACGTCCTCGGGATGGTGGCCGAGTTCGAGGCCGACCTCATCCGTGCCCGCACCCGTGAAGGGATGGCGATCGCGAAGGCTGCCGGCAAGCTCCGCGGCCGCAAGCCCAAGCTCACCACGTCTCAGGAGAAGCACCTGGTGCAGCTGCACCGCACCGGCGCCCACACGACGAGCGAGATCGCCGAGCTTTTCGGCGTCGCACGGTCAACGGTCTATCGAGCCATCCAGCGCGCGGAGTGACCTACGCCTGAGTGGGTTCCAGCGGTTGCCTGGGCTCAATTGGGCTACTGGATTTGGCGCTAAATCACTATGTGGAAGATGTCTGCGTATTCTTGAGGCATGATCACCAGCGGTGTTGACCCTCGCAGTGTCTTCGTAATCCACGGGAGGAACGAGGCTGCGAGAAAAGGGCTTTTTGAGTACCTTCGGGCCATCGGTCTGCTCCCCATCGAATGGTCTGAAGCTTTGGCCATGACCGGAAGCGCTTCCCCTTACATCGGAGACGTCCTAGATGCAGCGTTCGAACGAGCGCAGGCCGTAATCGTGCTTCAAACACCCGACGATGTGGCGCACCTTCACGAATCGCTGACCTACCCAGGGGACCCGGAGACGGCCCCGCAGATGCAACCGCGACCGAACGTGCTTTACGAGGCTGGCATGGCCATGGGACGAAACCCAGATCGGACGCTCATCGTCGAGCTCGGACAGGTCAAGGTTTTCAGCGACATTCATGGCCGCCACAGCGTGCGGCTCGACAACTCAGTAGCTAAGAGGCAGGACCTCGCGAACCGTCTTCTGACGGCAGGGTGCGACGTTCGGATGCAGGGCACTGATTGGCACGAGGCGGGTGATCTAACCCCGCCTGGTCCGCCTGGAAACGGGCTACCGCTAGGGCGCAAGTTGCCTTCTTCTGAGACTTCCGGGCTGCCGCGACTGTCGGCTCGCTTGTTTGAACGAGGCGGAAATAAGTTTGCTGATGTCATCGTCACTAATCAGGGTCCCGGCTCGGTCTACGACCTGACGGCCGCCGCTTCGGAGGACGACGACACTCTTCGAACGTCGGATGAGCTGCCAGTTCCCGAGTTGCCCGTCGGCAAGTCAGTTCGAGTCCTTCAGCGCCTGCCCGCGTCCTTCAGTCAGGTTCAGCGCTCCTACTTCACCGTCAAACTGCGTGCCCGAACGGCTGACGGAGTTCCAATCGAGCAAGACGAATTTGTAAGTGGGGACTAGTGAATATTTCGATTTCAATACCTCTGGATAACGACGGCTTCATGCGCAGGGAATGCCCCAACTGCTTGAAGCAGTTCAAATGGCACGACGGGCCCGCAAATGAGGATGCTGAACATCAGCCTTCGGCGTCTGCTTACTACTGCCCGTTCTGTGGCCAGCCTGCTGGGCTTGACCAGTGGTGGACGACTGAGCAAGTCGAATACACCAGGGGCATGGCCATGCCTGCCGCGATGCAACTTATGGACGATGAGCTGTCGAAAGCCTTTCGTGGGCTCAACAGCAAGCACGTCAAGGTCACGAAGAAGGGGAGTTTTGACAAGCCTGCGGAACCTGATCCCATGGTGGAGCCGGACGACATGATTATTCTCGCGTCCCCTTGTCACGCCTGGGAGCCGATCAAGGTCCCAGATGAGACCCAAGCTCCCGTTCATTGCCTCGTGTGCGGTCAAGCCTTCGCTTTCTAGGAGTGTCCGCCCGATAGTCGATCGGCTACTGGTCGTCAGGGTCCGGGTAAGAACCGAGATCGATCGTCGCTCGTTTGCCCTCGTTGTCTGTGGCAGTGATGTCGAGCGAGGCACTTCCGTCTGGGGTGGAAGCGGTCAAGAACACCAAGGTGCCGAGTTGGTCGGTCGTTGTGACAATGACATTGGCGGGGTCGACCGTCGCGAAGGCGTTCGCGATGGTGTGGACGTCAGACATCGTGTACTCGAATCCCGGCGTCACGTAGCGGCAGACGTCACGTGTGTCCGACGCGTCCCTGGAGGCCGAGATCAACGCCCTCAAGGCCGCTTCGGAAGTGTGGACCCCGCGGCCGCAACTCATCGACTGAACGGCGACGATGGTGGTGCCGATGAGGACGACCGAACCTCCCAGTGCTGCCCAACGAAGGCCCGTGCGTCGAGGCGAGGCAACGGTGTCCGCAGAGTCCATGGGATGAACGTAGCGGTATGTCAGGCCTGTCTCGATAGACCATCGGTAGCCGGGCCAGATGAACGAGCACTTGCCACACGTGCTCGATTGGTGGGCCTGTCGCTTGTGGGGTGCGAGGATCGCGTCATGCTCGTGTGGCTCACTGATTGGCAGATCGCAGAAGACCACCTCCTTGTCGAGTCGGGTGCCATCGTGGACTGGACGGTGTATCCGGCCGATACGGCCTGGGTGACTCGGCTGCTCGGGGATCGTCTCGCCGTTGAGTGGCAGTACGACACGTACGGCGACGGGGTCGTGCAAGCGTCTCGCCGTGTGCGGGGACAGGTGGCTGCGATCCAGAGCGTTCGCTGTCGTCAGATGCGGTCAGCCGAGGGCATCGTTCCTGTTCGTGGTGCGGCTGGTCTGCATGAGGTGGTGGACACCTCAGCTTCGTGGACTAGCAGCACCATTTCGCCGCGAAGCCCCTTGCAAAGTAGCGACATCAAGAGCTCGGGGTGGCGGTCTTACTCGAGCATCTTTGACGAGGGAGACGAAGAAGTTCGCTACGGCTACATCGTCACCGTCGAGCAAGCGTCAGGAAACACGAGGTCGCCGGGTGCTTAGTCGCGCCTGAAGGGTGCCCGATAGACGATCGCGCACTTAGACGGGGTCAGTGGGCTGTGGTGTCGGCCTCGGGTGTTGGATCTTGTTTCCGCTCTTTCCTGCGGGCGTGGTAGGCGGCGCCAAGTTGCACGATGGCGAGAATCGACCAGGTGATCGCCATGAACGTACGCAATCGGGACGGCTCGACGATGGCCAGGACGATCCAAATCAAGGCCAGAGCAGCCCACACCCACGCAAGCCACGGGAGAGGTTTCCCAACGATTCTTTCGAGGACGCTACGCCGTTTCATCTCCGTCATGCACGCGACCCTATGCGATGGGTTCCAGCTATCAGGCTGCGTCCCGGTAGGGGATCGTTCATCGAGATCAGATTCGGACTGACCTATCGAGACAGCCGGCACCCCGTAGCTGCGGGGGAGTGGCTAGTCTCCGCCGGTGATCGCTGACCGATCGAGGGCGCCCGTGGAGCGCTGCCCGTCCCTTTTCCTGGTGCTCTTCGGCTACCGCGGTGGCTGAACTCGTCAAGGCCCATACCTACGACGACGCCGCAGCGTTGCTGGGTATCAGCACGACGTCGTTCAGTAGAGCTTCCACCGCGATCCGGACACGTTTTCGCAACCACGCGTGCGCCGCATCGGAGTCCGAGCGCTGGTGCCAGACGCTGACCACCTGCGGGGACGGCAAGTTCAAGGGAACCGGGGTGGTGACGAGGTCGAATGCCGCGGTGGCCGAGTCGATCATTCCGCCGGGAGCAGTCAGCACGGCGTCGGTGCCGGCAACGATCTGCGCGGCGGCGGCGATGGTGCCCACGCTGACCACCACGAGGCGTTGGGTGCCGTGCTCGGCGAGAGCATCATCGACCGGGTCGGCAAGGCGTCCGCGCCGGGAGACCACGACGTGCGGCAGAGCGGCGTAAACAGGTACGTTCAACCGGGTGGCGGCGGGATGCCCCCGTCGCAGCACCACCAGCAGGGGGTCGCGGCCGAGCACGTCGTGACGCAGCTCCGGGGCGGTGGGCACGCTGGATCCGAGTTCGAGGTCCACCACTGCGTGTCGCAAGTCGTCGGTGCTCTGAGGGGTCTCGGTCAGGAAGCGCAGTCGCACCCCCGGCGCGCGCTTGAGCACGTCGCTCACCAGGGCGGGGGCGATCGCCGCGGTCAGCGCGTCGTGAGCGCGCAGGGTGAAGACTCGCTCCAGGGTGGCGAGATCGAGCGACCCGCTCGGGGCAAGCAGCTGACCCGCCTGACGCAGGAGCTCTCCGACGTCATCACGCACCGCGAGGGCGTAGGGGGTCCGTGTCATCGTCCGACCGGTGCGCACGAGGATCTCATCGCCGGTGAGGCGGCGTATCCGGCCGAGGCTGCGGCTCACCGCTGGGGAAGAGAGCCGTAGCCGCGCGGCTGCCCCGGCCACGCTGCCTTCCTCAACGAGCGCCTCGAGCACCGTCAGCAAATTGAGATCCAAGTGCATGCCGGTAAATCTAACAGTAACAAGGTTGCACTGGACTTCATCCAGGATGCCAGCCACGGTAGAGCCATGCCCACAAACGAAGAACTCCTTCACACCCTCACCACCGCCATGGCGGCCGCCGCCACAGGCATCACGCGCCCCGAACGGCGCTTCACCACCGCACCCGAACTGACCGCGGCGCTTGCCGCCAACGACGACGCCGTCACCGCGAGCCTGCGCCCCGCGCTGCTTGCCGCGTTGCCCGGATCACAATGGACCGCCGACGAACACGGTGAAGGTCCGATGCCGGCCGGGGACTGGTGGGTCGTGGACCCGGTCGGGGGCAACCTCAACGCGATCCAGGGAACCCCGGACTGGAACATCGGCGTCAGCCTGGTCCGCGAGGGCCGTGTGGTCCTTGCGGCGCTGCACTCACCGGCCGTCTCGGAGACGTTCACCGCGATCGTCGGCACCGGCGCCTTTCTCAACGGAGCCCGGCTGAGTGTCTCGAGCAAGACCGACCTCGCCCTTGCGCTGACCGGTACCGGTCAGGCCCGTCCCAGCAGTGATCCCGCCCACGCTGACCTGCGCGGACGGGCCATGGCGGCCATGATGCGCAGCGCCCTGACGGTGCGTCAGTCGATCCCGGTAGGTCAGCACATGACCCACGTCGCGGCCGGTCGCGCCGACGTGCACTGGCAGTTCGAGAACCTGCGCTCCCACATCGCCCCGGTCCTCATCGCCATCGAGGCCGGAGCCGTGGTGAGCGACGTGGACGGCGAACCCTGGAGCATCACCAGCGAGGGCTACGTGGCCGCTGCCCCCGGCGTGCACGCTGCCGCTCTGGCAATCCTGGGGGCGCTGCGATGAGCACGACCCCGAACGTCGCACCGTTGCGGATCACCGTACTTGGTGCCTCGGGCGCGACCGGTCTCCAGCTCGTCCGTCAGGCCCTGGACCGCGGGCACACCGTGGTGGCCGTCGCTCGCCGCCCCGAACGCATCGACGTCCCCGACGGAGAACGGTTACTGCGACGAGCGGGAGACGTCACCGACCCGGACAGCATCGCCGAGGCGTTGCGCGACAGCACGATCGTGGTCTCGGGCCTCGGCGTGGTCGGCGGGGAACAGGGTGGCGTGCTCAGCGCCGGTGCCCGCGCGGTCATTGCCGCGCGACCCGAGCGGATGGTCTGGCTGGGCGCTTTCGGTACCGGCCCCTCGGCCGCCTCCGCCGGGCCGGTCACCCGGAGCCTGCTCCGGGTCGTGCTGCGCGCGGAGATCGAGGATAAGGTCCGCGCCGACGCCCTTGTCCTCGACGCCGGGGGGACGGTGGTCCACGCCGGCCCGCTGAGTAACCGCCCGGACAGTGCGTCCCCCCGCGCGGTTCTCCTGGGCCAAGTTCCTCCTCGGCTCTTCCCCGCCTCCATCAGCCGAGCGAGTGTCGCATCCGTCATGCTCGACGCCGCGCAGACAGGCGTGCGGGGAGTAATCGTCCCATTGACAAGTCCAGCTAGGAGATGACCACTGGTGTGAAGGGCTCACTGATGTGGCCCGACTCAAGCCTCGCAAGGGAGGCAAACCAGGACGCAGAAACGATCGATTTCGGGTGGACTCGCGCGGCGGTCGGATCTGCCGGCCAGAAACGGCGACCGGTTTGAAACGGGGTCTAAGGCGGTCCGCGGTTCTTGGAAGCCGGCAGACCAGGTGCCCGTTAGACGGTCGGCTGCCGGACGGACGGAGAGGCGACGTGTGCCCTGCCCGATAGGGGATCGCTGACCGGTCAGCGGTCGTGATCTCGTCGAAGGCCGTCGATCACCGTTGCCGTGTCGTCGGCTGCGAAACGCAGCTCCGTCACACGGTGGGCCGTGGAGCGGGGCGAGGCGTTCAGGCGAACCGAGGCCGGTGCGCTGAGGGTGACCGCGATGTTGCATCCGGCGAGGGTCGCTATGCGCGCGGTCGTCCCCTCGACTGCCGGCGTCGTCGTCGTCCCGTCACGATGCACGCGGGCCGAGGCGATGTCCTTGCGGGGCACCGTCGCGACCCCGTGGCGGCCAGTGCGGATGACGAGGTCGGTCTCGGTCAGGTAATGCGGGTGCTGCCACCTGACCGCCACGAAACCGAGTAACAAGACGACACCGTAGACACTCAGCGCCGTCAGCGCTGTGGCGAGAGCCGGGTACGGGAGAACGAGATGGAGCACGGTGATCTCGACGCCGCTCGCCACGACGAAGGCCGCCGGGAGAACCGCCGTCCCGCTCTTCGCAGGCACAGGCAGCGCGCCGACCGGAACTGTCGGAGGTCGTCGCTGCACCACCCACGCCAGTGCTCGAAGCGCCGCGACCTCGTGTCCGATGGCACGCGCGACGGGAGCAGGCGGGAGCGCTCGAGCGATCCGCTGCCAGCCAGCCCGGACGGGTTCACTCCGGCGGCGGAGGATGAGCCCGGTCACGAGCAACGTCATCCACAGAAGATCGAGCTCGAGCAGGAGCAGCACGAAACTGACCTCGCCGTGCCCCGTCGACCTCGCCGCGATCACGGACGCCGCCGTCATGGCCATCAGGATGAGTCCGCACCTGGCGGCTCGACCACCCGTGACAGCTGCTCCTTGCATGCCATCAGACTAGGAAGCAAGACACCGTGGCGCATCCCCAGCACGAGCTAGATCTCCCCGAAAAGTGCCCGATAGCCGATCGGCTACTGGTCGTCGGGGTCCGGGTAAGAACCGAGATCGATCGTCGCTCGTTTGCCCTCGTTGTCTGTGGCAGTGATGTCGAGCGAGGCACTTCCGTCTGGGGTGGAAGTGGTCAAGAACACCAAGGTGCCGAGTTGGTCGGTCGTTGTGACGGTGACGTCGGCGGGGTCGATCGTCCCGATGGTGTTCGCGATGGTGCGGACGTCAGACATCGTGTATTCGAATCCCGGTGTCACGTAGCGGCAGACGTCATGAGTGTCCGACGCGTCCCTGGAGGCCGAGATCAACGCCCTCAGGGCTGCTTCGGAGGTGTGGACCCCGCGGCCGCAACTCTTCGACTGAACGGCGACGATGGTGGCGCCGACGAGGACCACCGAACCTGCCAGTGCTGCCCAACGAAGGCCCGCGCGTAGAGCCGGGGAAACGGTATCCGCAGGGTTCATGGTGATGAACGTAGCGGTATGCCTGCCCTGTCTCGTTAGGCCATCCTCGACCGGCACCGTAGTTTCGGATGGTTAGCCTTGATTGATGATGTCTCAGCTCAGTCAGCTTGCCGGGCTCACCGCCGGTCTCTCGATCCTGACCTCGTTCCTGGTGGTCATCGTCTTGGCGTTGGGCGCATACGCCCTCGTCCTCACGATCAGAGTTCTTCGATCGCGACTCGAGCAGGACGGCTCGATGCAGAGCGGTGACGATTCCCGATAGGGGATCCGCTGCCGGGCGCGGGCCCACTTAACCTCCGATCGATGGCGGTGGTGGCCCTTTTCACCGCGCGGTGAGGGGCGGCAGGGTGCGGTTGGTCTCGGCGACCGCGGTGAGCTTCGCTGTCACGGGCCGGAACGCTCGCGACGTCATGACCTTGTCGACGACCCTGCGGAGGGCGAGTCCGGCACGGGTCTGGGGGTAGGCGAACGCCGTGAGGCCGCGGGGCAGGTCCTGGACGTCGTCGACGAGCGGGCGCATCCAGGCGTCGTACGCGGCGAGGGCCGCGCCGTGGTCGTCGGTGCTTGCGAGCTCGGCCGCGAGGACGCGCCCGGCGAGGAGGGCCAGGGAGGCGCCCCCTCCTCCCATGGGCGTGACGCACCACGCCGCGTCGCCGGCCATCACCACGTGCCCGCGGTGCCAGGTCGTCGTGCGGACCTGCTGGAGCTGGTCGACGTAGACGTCGGGCGACGTCGCGAGGGCGTCCAGGATCCGCGGGGCCTCCCACCCGGCGTCGGCGTAGCGCGCCCGCACGAGCTCCAGCGTCTCGTCGCGGGTCGTGCCGAGGACGTCGTCGCCCGGCGAGTAGGCCAGGATCGCCCGGATGGTGCCGTAGGGGTCGGGGCGGAGGTGGATCTGGCGGCCTCGGACAGCGGTGTGCCACCGCCACCGGTCGTCGTCCCGGTCGAGGCGCGGGATGGTGCCGAACACCATCGTCACGCCGAGGTCCCGCTCCTCGACCTCGCTCTCGTCGAAGACCAGGGCCCTCGTCCTCGACCGGACCCCTTCCGCAACCACCAGCAGGTCGGCGTGAAGGCGCCGCCCGCCCGCGGTGGTGATCGTGACGCCGTTGACCTCGTCGTCGACGCGCGCGATCGTGTCGCTGTAGACGAACTCGACGTCGTCGGGCAGGTGGTCGAGGAGGGTGCGCGCCAGGTCGCCCCGGAGGATCTCGAGCTCGGCGGTCGCTCCGCCGCTCCCGTCGGAGGGCAGCTCGGCCGTGACGACGCCTCGAGCGTCGACCAGGACCGTGCCGGTCTCCGTGGTGTTCCGTGCCGCCACGGCGTCGAACAGGTGCATCTCACGGAGGACATCGCGCGCCGCTCCTCGGACATCGACGTTCTGGCCGCCATCGCGGAAGGCGGGGGCCCGCTCGATCACGGTGACGTCCCACCCCGTCCGTCGCAGCCACCACGCCGTGGACAAGCCTGCGATGCTGGCTCCTGAGATGACGGCAGTGCGGTTCTTCATGGTTCTCCTCGGTCAGGTTGAGCTTTACAGTAAAGCTACTGCACAGTGAAGGAGAATGATGACCGACGTGTTCGAGGCTTCCTGGCGGGCTCCCGAGATCGAGGTGATGGAAGTGCTGCGCGGCTGGGCCGTGGCCTTCGCCGAGCTGAACCAGCACATGGCGACGTGGATGGACCTGCCGACGACGGATGCGCAGGCGCTTGGGCAGGTGCTGTGGGCCGCGTCCGACGGCGATCCGCTGTCGCCGGCCCGTCTCGGTCAGCGCATCGGCATGACGTCGGGGTCGGTGACCGTGCTCGTCAACAGGCTCGAGGCGGCGGGCCTGATCGAGCGCAGCCGCGAGCACGCCGACCGTCGACGCGTCACGCTCCGCCCGACACCCGCGGCGCAGGAGCGGGCGAGGGCGTTCACGGAGACGTCGGTCACGGAGATCTCCACTGCCCTCCGTGAAGCCGACCCCTCGGACCTCGCCACGTCGACCGTCTTCCTCAGAAGGATGGTCGAGAGCGCGACAGTCGCTGCGGACCGGCTCCGGGTAGGACGCCCGCCCGTTGTCGATAGGTGATTCCGTCTCGCATGAGCGCTCTACGCTGACGAACCGTAGGGCCAAGGGCGCCCCGATCGTGTCTGATGGGAGGCCCGTATGTCCCAGTAGGGGATCGTCGTCAGGGCGATCTCGGGGTGCGGCCGCAGACGGTCTGTCCCCTAACGGTCACGGCTTTGGTCGCTTTCTACGCCGCGCGAAAGGCCAGCCGCGTCGGTCGCCAGCAACCCACAGGCGCAGATGGATATCGACCACTTGGTCGAGGTTGCCGATCGCTGGTCTTCGTACGATTGAAGCTGGCCATGTTTCCCAGAGAAGGCAATCTCATGCGAATGAAGACCGTAGCCGTGCTCCGCGCTCGGCACCGCAGCGTCCAGGCGCGGATCGCGGCGCATCCCCTCAACAATCCCGACATGCAGCGCGCTCGCATGCTTGTCAAGAACAGCGGCGCCGCTGCGCAACGAGAGGTCTCGGCCGAGTTGCGAGAACAAGACCTTCCGAGCATGAGGCGCCAGGCGTGGGTATTGGCCACGGGTCTTCCGGGACTGGCTCGGCTCAACCGGCGACGGCTGCGTCTCGAGGAAGAACTTCGAGCAGCGCGCCACTGAGGACGTGGATGGTGATGATCTGACCAATTCAGAAGAACAATGAGTTCAAGAAACGCATGGATTACCGGGCCTATGAGGCCCGGTAATCCATAGCCTTTCCCATCCTCGTGGCTGTCAGGGGAGCACGATCACCTTGCCGGCGATGCGGCCTGCTTCTGCCTCGGCGTGCAGGGCGGGCAGGTCGGCCAGGGAGATGCGCCTGGTCACCTCGACTGTGAGGTCGCCGGCGTCGACCAGCGCGATGAGTTGCTCGAGGCGGTCGCGGTTGGGCCGTACGAACACCGTTGCGGCCCGGACGTCGCGCGACTCGTCGCCGGGCGTGGCGATGAAGGCGGTTGTGCTGACGACGACGCCGCCGTCGCGGACGGCGGCGACGTCGGCCTCGAACTGCGCCGGGTCAAGCGGTGCCAGGTTGAGCAGCACGTCGACCTGCCCGTCGAGGGCGCCGGTGACGTCGGTCTCGGTGTGGTCGATGACCTGGTCGGCGCCGGCGGTCCGGACGGCGTCGGCGCTGCGGGGGCTCGCGGTCGCGACGACGTGGGCGCCGAGGCGCTTGGCGAGCTGGATTGCGTACTTACCGACGACCCCGCCCGCCCCAACGACGAGGAGGCGCTGTCCGGCCTGCAGGCCACCGTCGTCGACGAGTGCCTGCCACGCCGTCAGGGCAACGGACGGCAGGGCCGCCGCGTCGACCAGGGCGATGCTCGTCGGGGCGGTGACGAGGGCGTCGGCCGGGGCGATGACGAACTCCGCCGCGCCTCCGTCCCGCTCCATCGGCAGGAAGCCGACGACCTCGTCGCCAACGCTCAGGCTGGCGACTCCGTCGCCGAGAACCTCGACCGTCCCCGAGACGTCGTAGCCGGGCACATGGGGGAGTGCGACCGGGATGGGCAGGAACCCGCCCCGCATGCCCGCGTCGGCGGCGTTGTAGGCGGATGCTGCCACCCGGATGAGCACCTCACCCGCCGCAGGGGCGGGCTGCTCGACCTCAACGTGCTGAAGGACCTCGGGTCCGCCGGTCTGGGTGAAACGCACTGCCTTCATAATTATCTCCTTCGTCATGTGCTTCGAGTTCGAAGCAACACTGTAAACGTATTAGTACTTCGAACTGGAAGCAACAGGTAGGCTCGGGACATGACCGAACCCTCGCCCGCCCTCACGCCGGCCCAGCTCGCCGCCTACCTCGCCTTCACCGAGGTCAGTGCGCTCCTCCGGCCCTCGGTCGAGAAGCAGCTGCGGGAGGCGGGCGGGCTGAGCTACGTGCAGTTCCAGCTCCTCGCGCGCCTGGGCGATGACCCCGAGGGGCGTCAGCGAATGACTGATCTCGCGGACGGGGTGGTCCACAGTCGCAGCGGATTGACCTACCAGGCGCAGCTGCTCGAGCAGCGCGGCCTGATCTCGCGCTCTCCGTCGCCCGACGACGAGCGCAGTACGGTGGTCGCCATCACGGGCGCCGGTCGTGATGTCCTGGCGGCAGTCTTCCCGGGACACATCGAGACCGTCCGGGGTCTCCTCTTCGCCCCCGTGGCGGAGGACGACGCCGAGCACCTCGCCCGCATCCTCGGCCGCGTGAGTGAACACCTCCGGGCGGCACCACCCCGTTCGGCACGGAAGCGCCCGCCGCGTTGAGCCGTCATCTCTGGGCGCATGCGAGCGTCGTTGCTCCCCGGCCATCACGTCTCGATAAGGGACCTTAATTTCTAGCTGGTCGTTGCAACACCACCGTGATTCGGAGTGCTGCGAATGCGATCCAGACTAGAAAACCGTTCCCTGGAAGCACGGTTCTGGGAGTTGTTGAGACAGGGTCTTGGGTGGACGGCGGCCTGTGATGCTGTTGGTGTGGACCGACGCCAGGGATACCGATGGGTGAAAGCAGCTGGCGGGCGGAATCCGTTCGCGCACAAGCCACGCTCGGACCGATGCCTCAGCCAGGAAGAACGACTCCAGATCGCTGACCTGCGCCTGGGTGGTGCTGGCGTCCGGGCGATCGCGGAAGCGCTCGGGAGGTCGCCCTCGACGGTCAGTCGGGAGCTGAGAAGGAACGCCTCCGCGAGCGGCACCTACCGCCCCTACGCCGCCCAGAAGCGATCCCGGGAACGGGCGCGGCGCCCGAAGCCCCGGAAGCTGGACCGGGTCGAGCTTGCCCTGCAGGTCGAGCTTCGGCTGGTGCGGAACTGGTCCCCGGAGCAGATCCGTGATGACCTGGTCAAGTCCTTCCCTGACCGGCCGGAGATGCACGTGTCCCACGAGACGATCTACCAAACCCTGTTCGTCCAGGGCCGCGGGCACCTGCGCGCTGACCTGCATAAACACCTCCGCACCGGGCGGGCGATCCGCCGGCACCGGGGCGAGGCCAGGCGGGCGTCGTGGTCGAAGATCCGCGACATGGTCCTGATCAGCGAACGCCCCGCGGAAGCCGATGACGGCGCGACCGCGGCACCTTGCGTTTATTTCCTTTCCGGCGTCCTGGCGGCTAGAGCATGCATCGGATTTGGTCTCAGATCTGCTTGGGGGATTGCGCGAGCAGTGCTTCGAGGTCCTGCGGGCCCGCGACCCACGCGAACGGCTTCCAGGGCCCAGCCAAGATCCGTCTGCGCAAGACGTCCGCGGTCTCACTGGCCACGGATATCCCATCTCGAACTTGCTAACCTTCGTCGTTAAATATAGCATCGCGCTGACAACTAGCCCGCGCTAGCGCAGTGTTCACGGGCCGTGGAACGCGATCAATGGAGTCCGTCATGCCTGAATCCACCGCCACTTCTCAATCGAGGCGCGTCTTTCTCACAGGTGCCGCAGGGAACTGGGGTCGATCGATTCTTAAAGAATTCGGGAAGCATCCCGAATACGAGGTGACCGCGTTGGTGTTGCCCAGCGCGAAGGACACCGCGGCCATCCGCGAGTTTGAGAGCATGCAGAATCTCTCAGTGGTGTTCGGTGACCTCACCGATTACGACGCCGTCGAACGGTGCGTCCGTGGGAGCGACGTGATCATTCACGTCGGTGCCGTCGTCTCGCCGTTCGCCGACGAGCATCCGGAACTGGCCCATTCGGTCAATGTCGGAAGCATCCGGAACATCATTCGGGCCGTCAAAATGCAGCCGGATCCTTCCGCGATCGCGGTCGTCGGCATAGGTACGGTCGCGGAAACGGGGGATCGCACTCCACCGCACCACTGGGGGCGCATCGGTGACCCGCTGCGCGTGTCGCAGTTCGACGAGTACGGGCAGAGCAAGATCATCGCGGAAAAAGAACTCATCGAGGCGGGTCTGCCAAAGTGGGCGTGGCTTCGCCAGACAGGAATCTTCCACCCCGGCATGCTCGAGATCCGCGATCCGATCATGACCCACTCCGTCCTCGGCGGCGTGATGGAGTGGGTGTCTGTCGAGGACGCCTCACGCCTGGCGGTAGGGGTTTGCTCAGCGGGTGTCCCGGACGAACTCTGGGGAGGCATCTACAACATCGGCGGCGGCGAGGGCTGGCGACTCACCAACTGGGAACTGCAGACAGGCATTGCCGGCGCTACAGGCGTTTCGGACGTCCGTGCCTGGTACAACCGGCACTGGTTCGCCACCCGTAACTTCCACGGTCAGTGGTACACCGACTCCGACCGGTTGAACGAACTCGTTCCCTTCCGCGAGGACACCTTCGAGGCTGCCCTGGCCCGCGCGATCGCCGCAGCTCCGCGCACCGTTCGGTCAGCGGGACGCGTGCCGGGCTGGGTGGTGAAGAACCTGGTCATGAAGCCCCTCACCTACCAGCCCCGCGGAACCATGGCCTACGTGCGCGCGGGTGACGACAACGGGATCTCCGCGTTCTTCGGCTCCCGAGCAGAGTGGGACGCGATCGGCGACTGGTCGACATTCTGGCCTCCGCGCCCGGACCGGAACCCCCACCAGTTGGACCACGGCTACGACGAGTCGAAGCCCTCATCGGAATGGACGGCAATGGACTATCTCGAAGTTGCGTCGTTCCGGGGCGGTTCGCTCGTCTCAGAGGGTGTGACACCCGGCGACATCGCAACGCCTCTGACATGGAGGTGTGCCTTCGGCCATGAGTTTTCCGGGAGTCCCCGTCTCATCCTCACAGCCGGACACTGGTGCCCCACGTGCGTTCGGGACGTCGCAGGCTACCCCGCTCAGGCGACGAGAAATGAGTTCTTGGCCCAGCTCGTACCGGCTCTCTGAGAGATCCCACACCTCACCCCGGGCGTGTCCTTCGCCCCTGACAACGGAGTCACCCATGACTGTTGAAGAACCACCCGTCCCGGCCGTAGCGGCACTTCTCAGCCTCGCCCCTGATGCTCCGCAGCCCGAGAAGAAAGTGAGCAGGAGATTCCTCATCCTCTTCGGACTGTTGAACTTCGGGCTCTACCTGACCGTGCTGATGCCGGCTCTGTTCAGCCTGCCGTACAAGATCGGTCTGCTCGCACCCGATTCTAAGGTGGTGACCCTCGGCGTCGTCTCGACAGCCGGGGCGATCGTCGGTCTGATCGCCGGACCGGTCGCGGGCGTTTTGAGCGACCGGACCCGCACACCCATCGGACGCAGACGCCCCTGGCTCATCGGAGGGCTCCTGGTATTGGGCGGCGGATCGACGATGGTCGCGCTGGCCGATTCGATCCCCATGGTCATCTTCGGCTGGGTCGTGGTCTGTTTCGGCGCGGCATGCAACACCGCGGCCATCCTTCCGATCGTCGCCGAGCGAGTGCCCGAGGCGCAGCGAGGAGCTATCGGTGCCATCGTGGGAGTCGCTACGCAACTCGCCGGTGTTCTCGGCTATTCGATTGGTGGCCTTTTCACTGGAAACGTCCTCGTGCTGTTCCTGCTGCCCGTCGCCGCGCTGGCCCTGTTCGGGACCATCTTCATGGTGATGACACGGGAGCCTGACATCGAACTCCCTCAGACATCTATCGGTCACACCTTCCGACTGCTGCTGTTCAACCCCCTCCGGTATCCGGATTTCTCGCTCGTGTGGGTCGGCAAACTGTTGATGCAGACCACTCTCGCTTTTCTCTCCACCTACCAGCTGTATTTCATGCTGGACCGGCTCGGATTCACAGCAGAAGAGGCTGGCGCAAATCTCGCGCTCGTCGGAGGCATAGGAATCGTCGTCACCATGACCTTCGCAGTGGTGTCAGGCATCTTGTCCGACAAGTTTAAGCGGCGTCGCATCTTCATCATGATCTCCGCAGTGCTCGCGGCCACGGGTATGACCCTCATGGCCTTCACGGACGGCTTCAGCCTGTTCATCGCCGCCGTTCTGTTCATCCTGGGATCGGCGGGAATGTTCGGATCAGTCGATGTGGCGCTGGCGAGCGATCTGATTCCCGAACGCGACCAGGCGGGACGGTGGATGTCCATCTACAACCTCGCAGCCGTCCTCTCGACCGCGATCGCGCCCGTTGCCGGCGCGGCGCTCTTGGCGCTCGATTCGATCGATTCGGTCAATTACACGGCCCTGTTCCTCGCCGGGGCGGTCCTGGCGCTTGGCGCGGGAGTCACCTCGTTCTTCGTCAAGAGTGTCCGATGACCGAGGATGTGCAGACCACCACGCCAGCAGTCGATGATCTCGTCGCAGCTCTGACACTGGACGAGAAGGTGCGGCTGCTCGAGGGCGTCTCGTTCTGGAACACCAACCGCGTCGAACGTCTGGGCATCCCCTCGCTCTATCTCACCGACGGTCCGCACGGTGTACGGAGGGTGAGGGAATCGACTGGTGCGTTTGGGGTGGCCGATAACGTGCCCTCCACCGCTTTCCCCCCGTCGTCGACCGTGGCGAACTCCTGGAATCCCGAGAACGCCCGCCTCATGGGAGCGGCAATCGCGCGTGAGAGCATCGACCGCGATGTTCAGGTGCTTCTCGCGCCAGGAATCAACATCAAACGCAATCCACTCTGCGGCCGCAACTTCGAGTACTACTCCGAAGACCCGCTCGTGTCGGGAGTCTTTGGGACAGCGTTCGTGAACGGGGTTCAAGGTGAGGGGGTCGCCACCTCGGTGAAGCACCTCGCCGCGAACTCGAACGAGAACTACCGCTTCGTCGGGGACAGCCTCGTCGACGAACGGGCGCTCCGGGAGATCTACCTGAGGCAGTTCGAACGTGTCGTCAAGCTCGCCAAGCCGTTCACCGTGATGTGCGCCTACAACGCGATCAACGGAACCTTCAGCTCCGACAACGGGTCGCTTCTCACGGGGATCCTTCGCGACGAGTGGGGCTTTGATGGAGTCGTCATGACCGACTGGGGGGCGGCCCACGATCGGGTCGCCAGCCTCAACGCCGGCTGCGAACTCGACATGCCCGGTGACAACCCGCACAACAGATCGGAGATCACCGCCGCGGTACGCGACGGTCGCATCACGCAAGCGACCCTCGACGAGGCCGTGCGGCGGATGCTCGTCCTCATCGAACGCTCGACCGGCGCCAAAACCGCGGCGCCCGAGCCTGATCCTGCGGCTCATGCTGACCTCGCTCGCCGAATCGCAGTCGAGGGAGCGGTTCTCCTCGCCAACGACGGCATCCTGCCACTGTCGGCCGAGTCGGGCTCGCTCCTCGTCGTCGGGGAGATGTTCGAGCGGATGCGATTCCAGGGAGCCGGGTCGTCCTTGATCAACCCCACGACTGTCGTCTCCCCGCAGGAGGCCTTCGAGTCGCGAGACATCGGCTATGCCTACGCGCGAGGCTATCGGAGCATGTATCCCGAGCGTGATCCGGACCTCGAAGGCGAAGCCATCGAGGCCGCGAAATCCGCGGACACGGTTCTGTTTTTCGGCGGGCTCAGCGACCTCGAAGAAAGTGAAGGCTTCGACCGGGAGTCCATGGAGCTGGGGGGCAACCAGACCGAACTGCTGCGCGGACTCATCGATACCGGTGCGAAGGTGGTGGTGGTGCTGTTCGCCGGCGCTCCGGTCGAACTTCCCTTCGCCGATGACCTCGCCGCGATCCTCGACATGTACCTGCCCGGAATGAGTGGGGGAGAGGCCGTCGCTCAGCTGCTGTTCGGAGAGCAGAATCCTTCCGGCAAACTCACCGAGACCTGGACTCGTACAGCAGCTGAAGCGAGTTCTGCGGCCGATTTCGACCGCAGTGCGATCGCGCAGTACTACGAATCCATTTACGTCGGGTACCGCTTCCACGACGCGGCCGGCACCCCGGTTCGCTACCCATTTGGCCACGGCCTGAGTTACACCACGTTCGACTACCGCAACCTCCAGGTCGAAAGGATCGATGACCAGATGCGGGCGACGGTCGAGATCGTCAACACCGGCAACCGCGATGGCAGCGAAGTGGTGCAGCTCTACGTGCGCAACAATCGTGGCAAGGTCTTCAAGGCCGACAAGGAGTTGCGGGCCTTCAACAGGGTCGCCGTCAGCGCCGGATCGAGCACGCTGGCGACCCTGACGTTCGATCTCGCCGACCTGTCGTACTGGGACGTCTCACGCCACGACTGGGTACTCGAAGACGGTGACTACGAGATCCTGATCGCAGCGTCGGCCACGGACATCCGACTGGCGAGCACCGTGACGGTTCAGGAGGGTCACGCCTCGCGATCGCCGTATTCGGGCGACATCGATTCGGACTACGCCCGACCGCCGCTGGCAATCCCGGCAAGCTTCCCGCGGCTTCTCGGACAGCCTGTCTCCGAAGCCGCGTCGGGCCGCACGCTCGGTATGGAGACCCGCCTGATCGATGCCAAACGATCCGTCCTCGGTCGGATCATGCTCACCGCCGTGATGTCTCGCGTGAACCGGGAGCATCGTGAGGCCATCGCACTGCCCGACGGCCTCGAGCGGGATTCGCGGGTCAAGAACGCCCACTTCCTGGTGCGGATGATGCCCTTCAACTCCCTTCGGGCCATGGTCATGGCATCCTCGGGCGCTTTTCCCTACAACGTCGCTGCGGGGCTCGCCAGCCTCGCAGCGGGCCATCCGATCCGCGCGATCCGCGCCTTCTGTCGTCGCCCCTGACGTCGAACAACTCGAGCAACGGAACCTTGATGAAAATCACCTCACTCTCCATCGACGGCCTCACCTCCGGCTGCATCACCGACGCGCCACCCCGCATCGCTTTCGCGCTGTCATCCGAGGTTCCGGGCGAGGCGCTGCTCACCGCGACCATCCGGGTCGGGGGCTGGCAGGTGACCACGAACGACCAGATCGGTACCGTCTACACCGGACCGCTGCGACCGCACACGGAGTACCACGTTCACGTCACCGCGACCGGAACCAGCGGCGACGTGGCCGAGGCGACGACCTCGTTCCGCACCGGGCGGCTGGAGACGGCCTGGACCGGACAATGGATCACCGACGTCGCCTACGTCACCCCCGCCAAGCAATCGCCCGTCCCAATGGCATTCCGGACGACGTTCCCTGCGCGGACAGGGATCCGGCAAGCCTGGATCGAGTCCACAGCGCTCGGCGTCTACGAACTCGAGCTCAACGGAGCGAAGGTCGGCCGCGACTACTTCGCTCCGGGCTTCACCTCGTACGAACACCACATCCAGTACCAGAGCTACGACGTGACCGATCAGATCACGGCATCGAACACGATCACCGCGACCGTCGCCGGGGGATGGGCCGTCGGCTCGTTCACCTACAAGCGCAAGAACAAGATCTATGCCGATCGGCAGGCGTTCCTCCTCGAGCTGCGTCTCGAGTACGAGGACGGAACCACCGAGCTGATCGCCACGGGCCCGGAGTGGGAGGTCAGCACGGACGGCCCGATCCGGATGGCCGAATGGTATGACGGCGAGGTCGTCGATGCGACCTTCGAGCCCGGCGATCAGCGGTGGAAAGCAGCCGACCTCACGGTGCCGAAGTCGCAACCCGACATCGTGGCCCAGTACGGACTCCCCGTGCGCGCCCAGCAGATTTTGCAGCCCGTGTCCTCCACCACGGCGCCGAGTGGAGAGATCGTCTACGACCTCGGACAGAATTTTGCCGGAGTCATCAGCGCGAAGATCCGCGGCACACGGGGGCAGACCGTGACCTTCCGGCACGCCGAGGTGCTCGTCGACGGCGAGCTGTTCGTCAAGTCCCTGCGAACGGCGAAAGCCACCGCAACGTACACCTGCACCGATGGAGAACAGACCTACTCACCACGGCTGACCTATATGGGCTTCCGCTATGTCGGGGTGAGCGGCATCGATGCGTCACATCTTGAACTGACGGGAATCGTACTCCACAGCGATTTTGCTGAAACCGGATCGTTCTCCTGCTCGAACCCGCTCCTGAACAGTCTACAGTCCGCCATTCAGTGGGGCGGACGCTCCAATCTCGTCGACATCCCCACCGACTGCCCCCAACGCGACGAGCGGGAAGGGTGGACCGGCGACTACGCCGTGTTCGCAACGACCGCCTCCTACAACTTCGACATGTCCCGCTTCTTGGACAAATGGCTGAAGGACGTCTCCGCCGAGCAGGGTCGAGGAGGCGGCATCCCAATGGTGGTCCCGCACCCGGGCGGCGCCGTACCCGTCATGGCGACCGCATGCTGGGGCGACGTGTGCGTGCTCGCACCCTGGGCGGAATACCTGGCGCGCGGGGATCTCGGGATGCTCCGCCGCCAGTACGACACGATGACTCGCTTCTTGAAAGCGGCGAAGTGGTGGTCCGGAGTGTTCTCTGTCCGGCGGGATCGACGTCGAATCTGGCGCTTCCCCTTCCATTTCGGAGACTGGGCCGCCCCGACCGGATCCGTTCGCTCGTGGCTTAGCAAAGGCAAATGGATCGGGACTGCGTACTTCGCAAATTCCTGCGGAATCGTGGCGCAGATCGCCGAGCTGCTCGGAAAGCACGCCGACGCGACGTACTACCGACGCCTGCGGGACGAGATCGTCTCCGCCTACCGGACAGTCTTCACAGACGGAGCGGGCACGCTCGACGACGAGTTCCAGACCGGATACGTCCTGCCACTCCACTTCGGAATGACCAGCGGTGCAGAAACCACCGCGATGGCGGCGAACCTCGCTCGGCTCATCGATGAAGCCGGAGGCCACCTCACGACGGGATTCACAGGGACCCCGTACATCCTGTTCGCCCTCTCCGACAGTGGGCGTCTCGACGATGCGTACAGGCTCCTCCTGCAGACCTCGATGCCGTCCTGGCTCTACATGGTCGAATCCGGGGGCACGACGATCTGGGAACGCTGGGACGCCCTGCGTCCCGATGGAACGGTCAACACGGCCGACTTGAGCAGCGGCAAGGACGACGAGGACTCCGGTGGTGGCATGGTGTCGTTCAACCACTACGCGGCCGGAGCCGTCGGCGACTGGCTCTATCGTCGAGTGGCCGGATTGGAACCCATCGAGGGCGGCTACCGCCGATTCCGTGTCGCTCCGAAGCCCGGGGGTGGCCTAGCATCCGCCGAAGGCAGCGTGCTGACGCCGTATGGTCAGGCTTCGTCGTCCTGGACCCTGGAGGATCACCTGTTCACCCTTCGTGTCGACGTGCCGGTGTCGACGAGCTGCAGCGTTGTCCTGCCGGATGGGAGCGAGCACGAGAGCGTCAGCGGCGTCCACCACTTCCAGTGCCGGGTGGCCGACTGACAGACGGATCGATGCGCATGCGCGACTAGAAACCGCGCGAGGCGAGATGTCGTCAGGCGGATTCGCGCACGACGAGATGTGCCCGTGTCTCGGGGCTGACGGGCGGGAAGTCGCGTCCGGAAAGTGTGCCCAGCACGAGTTCGGCGAGATAGCGTCCGAGGCCGGCGGTATCGACACGAATGGTTGTGAGGGAGGGAACCATCAGACGCGCGATGGGGGAGTCGTCGTGACCGATGACGCGGATCCGGTGAGGAACATCGATCTTCGCCCGGATGGCCTGTCCGACGATGAGGCCGGCGATGTCGTCGTTGTAGGCGACGATCCCGTCGATGCCTTCATCGACCCAACCGGCCACGACCTCACGAACAGTGTGCTCGTCGATGTCGAATGAAGGCATGAACCGGCCGGGATCCTGTTGCCCCAACGTCTGTGCTGCCAGAGATCGCCGCTCAGCGACCAGCGAGGCGATGCGCGGATCGGGAGAGCCACCGAAAGCCAGGTGTTCGCAGCCTGCTTTCAGGAGATACTCCACCTGAAGGCGTGGGCCGTCGGTGAAACCGATTCGGGCGACCATATCGGGGGCACCCTCGGGTGCTTCGGGAATGATGTGTCCGATCCCCGCGCGCCTGAACTCGACGATCTGGTCGCTGGTGAACGGTACGAGCCCGATCACGACGTCGGGTGACAGCGTCTCCCACAGTGGGCGCGACTGCCCCGTGGGATGGGGCGTGGTCGTCACGAGTGAGTATCCGGCCTCGTCGAGCGCCAGCGACACCTCATCCAGGTGTCGACGCAGACTGAACTCCATGGGCCAGTCCGGCACAATCAGGAGCACGATGTGGCTCCGCCCGCTCGCGAGTGCCCGAGCTGCGCTGTGGGGGCGATAGCCGATTCGCTCGGCCTCGGCGAGAACCCGCTCCCGAGTCGCTTGCGAAATGCTTTGGCCAGGAGTGTTGTTGAGGACGAAACCTACCGTTGCACGAGAAAGCCCCAGCAACTTTGCCACATCAGCCGCGGTGGCTCGCTTCATCTAGCACCGTCCGTCCGCATATGAAGAGTCTACGGGCCGGGTCGGCGTCAACCGGCGACGGCGCCCGAGCCCGCGGCAGAACGGCCGGCACGTCGGCCTGAGAAGATGCAGTCTGCAATGGAGAGCCCGCTGATGTAGCCGATCGCACAGATCCCGACGGCGCTTCGACCGGCGGCAAAGAGTCCTTCGATCGACTCCCCTGCCGCAGTCAGCACGTTTCCCGTGGTCTCATCGACGTCCAGGCCCCCAGGGTGAGGCCTGGGGCCGGGTAGAACGGTGAATTCTTGACCGAGATGTCGGTGGCGAAGAAGGGGCCGCTCAGCCGGGGCGTCGAGAGCTTGGCCGTTTTGTGTGCGCGGTCGCCTTCTCGGGTGAGGATTCCGGCGTTGTATTCCATGACCGTGGTTTCCAGCGACGCGGTCGGGAGTTTCAACTTCGCCGCGAGGGAGGTGAGGTCATGCCCCCGAGTGTGGCCGATCGTATAGAGGTACACCAACTGAGCGAGCTGGAACGAGTTCGTCTGCGATCGAATCTGGCGTCGTGCCTTCCGCCACTGCTTGGCGTCCATAACGAGGTAGCCGCGTGCATCGTGGTCGCGGACCATGTGGTCGGCGAACGTCGCACCGTACAGATCCTCATTGATGATCCGCTTTCCCGTACTGTCGACGATGACGCCCTCGGTCATCGCGCTGGTCGGAGTGATGAACCTCCACGCGGTCATCCGGTCGATATGAGACGTGGTTCCACCGGCGGACATGCCGAGGGAAATGGATCCACCGTCATCGGTGGACGTGCCTAGCGGTGAGATGTCGCGGTAAGGACCTGCCCACTGATCCATCCATTCCTTGTTCCGGACGAAGCCCCCTCCGGCGAGAATCACGCCGCTGGCGCGTGCTTCGCCAGGCTGAGCGACACTTTGCCACTCTTTATCGAGTGTCGCGGCGAGGCGAGCGCCGATCGCAGGCGCCCAGTTGCCCAGTTTCGTCGCAATAAGAGTGCGCCGCGCATGATTTCGGCCGAGCTGGGACGGTGAGGCTGTGCGGTACCGGACGCCCACGACCTTCCCTGCTTCGATGATGAGCTCATCGACCTTCGTGTGGGGCAGATAAGTGATGCCCTTGCGCAGCGCACTCGATTTCAAGTGGGAGAAGAATACTTTGCCTGAGTCGAGTCCTTTGGCGATCTGACGGTGTCCCCGCGGCGCCGGTCGCGCATGCTCCTTGTAGGGGTACGCCTTTTCGTTGCCGGAGTAGTAGAGGTAATGGCGATCGGTGGGATAGGAAGTCTTAAACGGTGCCAGGGAGGCCTGGAAGGTGGCACCCTGCTGCTCGAGCCATTCGATCATCTCCACGCTGCCGTCGCAGAACGCGCGCAGCGTCTCATCCCGAACGGCGCCCCGCACTTCTTAGGACAGGTAGCGGAACATGTTCTCCGGGTCATCGTCGGCGCCGGCAGCTTTCTGATAGGGGGTGCCGCCACCGGCGTACACAATGCCACCTGACAGCGCCGTCGCACCGCCGCCGTAACCGCTGTCGACAACCAGAACGCGCGCGCCGGCATCGGCGGCTTCGATGGCTGCTGCCACTCCGGCTCCGCCCAACCCGACCACGAGGACGTCGAACTGGTCGTGTACCAGCGGTGTGGCGATTGCGTCGTTCATCTAGAGCACCGACTTCATCTGCTTGGCCACCATCCGGGTCGCCCACCGGGGGGACAGGCGCACCAGTCGATCCAAGAGCCGCGCATCGCTGCCCACGAGAATCCGGAACGCACCCTTCTCGATACCGTTGACTATCTCGAGGCCTGCGGCCTCGGGTGTGGTGGACTTCACCTTCTGCCCCTTGGGATCGATCATCGCGACTCCTGAATTGCCGGTCAGGTTCGTGGAAATGTTTCCCGGGTAGATCGTCGACACGACGATGCCCGAGTCCATCAGTTCGGCGTAGAGGCCCTCGCTGAACTGTTTGACCGCGCCTTTGCTCGCTCCGTAGAACGTCTGCCCGGCGAAAGGAATTAGCGCGGAGAGACTCGACATGTTCACCAGACTCGCCTCACGCCGCTCCCTGAGCAGCGGCAAGAAGTTTCGACACATGGTGACCGTTCCCCAGAAGTTCACATTCATGATCCGCTCTGTCTCGTCGATCGACAGTTCTTCGAATTCCACGAAACGATGGATGATTCCTGCGATATTCACCACACCGTCGATCTCGGAGTACCGTGCATGGATCTCTTCCACCAGGGTGGCGACAGCGGCTCGATCGGTCACATTGACGACATGCGACGACATGCGGTCGCCACGTTCGGCAAGTCCGACGGATTCTGCGAGTCCAGCGGTGTTCAGATCGACCGCAGCAACTCGCGCGCCCCTCCTGATGAGTTCGAGTGCCACCTGTCTGCCCATCCCGCTTCCCGCTCCGGTGACGACGAAAACCTTGCCGGCGAGCTGCATACTGTCTCCTAATGTTTGACGAATTCGAAAGCAAGTACTTTACTTCTTCAAGTAGTTTAGAGGTGTCTTTATGGCCCGTCGACTAGATTCGAGTACCGTCCCAGACGATTCGGGGCAAACGCGCGTGCTCGAATCAGCGGCTGCCTGACCCCACGCGCTGGACCTACAAGGCCTCTGCTGCGATCGTGGAAGCCACGCCCGACTCTCGGTGGTTCGAGGGGGGACGGATCAACAGCGTGGTGACTATGCCCAGCACGGAAATGATCGCGCCCGCGAGCAGTGCAGCGTGAACCCCGCGCATGATGGCGGCAACCCCATCGACCCCTTCGGAGACCGCGTTGGCGCTGGCAGTGGTCAGCAATGTGATGAACAGCGCCGTGCCTATCGCTCCACCCACCTGACTGATGGTGTTGAGTGCAGCCGAACCGTGGGCGGTGAGGCGTGAGGGGAGGGAGCCAAGAGCGGTGGCGAAAATCGGCGCAAACAGGCCCCCCAGCCCGGCGCTCATCGTGACATGGAGGGCGATCACTAGTCCGAGCGGCGAATCCGAGCCGAGGGCCGCCATCCCCCAGGCCGCGACGCTGAAGACGATGCTTGCAGGAATAAGGATCCGACGCGGGCCTATCCGATCGAAGAGGGCGCCGACGATGATCGAGACCAGTGCGGTCACCAAACCACCGGGGAGTAGGGCGAGCCCCGTGGTCAGGGTGCCCTCGCCCAGCACGGTCTGAAGGTAGAGCGGAAGAATGATGACGATGCCGAACTGACCGACGACCACGACGCCCATCATGGCGAACGCTCTCACGAAGGCCGAGTGTCGGAAGATGCCGAGATCGAGCAGAGCCCTGTCGGATCGCTGCAGCACTCGCTGGCGGAGCCCGAACAGAACGAGTCCGATCACGCCGACGACAAGGCCCAGCCACGGTTCGATGATCCGCAGGTCCGCGTCCTCCGCTATCGACGAGAGACCGAGCACGATTCCGCCGAAGCCGACGGCAGACAGAGCCGCCGACACGACGTCGATCGGCACCCGGCGACGCTCACCGATGTTGATCATCTTGACGGCCCCAACCGCCAGCGCGGCGAGGGAGAGGGGAAGCAGAGCCCAGAACAGGACGCGCCAGTCGAACGCGGCGAGGATGGCACCCGAAAGCACGGGGCCCAAAGCGGGAGCGGTAGCCACGACGACCGCAACCAGCCCCATCATGGTGCCCCGCCTCGAGTCGGGAACGACGGCGGTGACAGTCGTCATCAGCAACGGCATGATGACAGCGGTACCGGCAGCCTGAATCACACGCGCTGTCAACAGCAACTCGAATCCCGGAGCAAGGGCGCCGATCAGCGTGCCGACGCTGAACAGGAGCATGGCCGCTAGATAGACCGAACGGGTACTGAAACGCTGAATGAGGAATCCCGAGGTCGGGATAATAACCGCCATCGTCAGCATGTATGCAGTGGTCAACCACTGACCGGTGGCCGCCGTGATGCCGAGGTCGCTCATCAATCGCGGCAACGCGACTCCCATGATCGTTTCGGTCAGCACAACCACAAAGGCACTGGAGACCAGAAGCGCGATCACCCAACCGTGACCGGCGGCCAGGCGCTCCCTCGCGCCGGAACTCATGAGGACTGCGGTAGGCGGCAATTGCATGTGATTTCTCCTTCGACGGGCGCCATGTCCAATCAAGACTAACTGGCACGCTGTGCCATCATGTATAATTCTGCCAAGAGTTGGGATTTTCGAGGAAATGGTGGAGATGAATCATGGGTACCGTGGTGGCGATGTCAGCGCCGAACGCGCGGGAGCAACTGCAGACCTACGTTCCCGCCGCCGACTCGACACCGAGTTCGAGATCAGCTCGGCCGCATTGAGCCTGTTCGAGCGAAGCGGAGTCGAGCACGTGACCATCGATGAGATCGCTCGGCAAGCGGGCGTCTCGACGCGTACGTTCTTCCGCTACTTCCCATCGAAAGAAGATGCGGCCCTCGTGGCGTATTTCGAGTTCGCCGACGCCGTCATGGGCTGGCTGGAGAACGCCAATCCGTCCGGAGCGGTGCTGAGCTCGCTCGAAGAAGCCATTCAGGAGACGATCGCCGAGTTCGAGACCACGCGCCAGGGCTCGCGTGATCGATTGCTGCGAATACGGAGGCTGGTGAGCACTCATCCCGACTTGTTCGCAACAGCTGCAGCTAGCGCAGATGCTCGCGCGGCGTTAAAGTTCACAGAGCTGCTGCTTCAGAACACTCAGCTCAACCTGAGCTGGATGGAAGCGCGTCTGGTGAGCCAGCATGCGGTTTCCACCTTCGCGGTGGCGATGGACCACTGGGCGACTCGTGTAGGCCTTGGCGATCACGCTCCACTCGAGGCGTCCTACATCGAGGCGCGCGCCGCGGCCCGACGAATAATAGGGCAATAAGCGCGTGCCAGCCGCTACCTGGCCCAGTCGGCGAGCACTCCAATCGGAACCGCATCGTCGGCCACGTTGCACAGACGACTCAGGCTATCAAGTTGTTTATTCAACACTTGCAGCGAAAAGATTCAGCCAATGAATGGAAGGTCGGGCTTGCCGAAAGCACCTTCCCGTCTGCTGAAGGCGCGGCCGCGCCTCGTTGGCGCCCTGTCGGGCGCAGCGCGGGCCAAACACTCTCATCACTCCAGCACGGCGGTGTCTGGTTCGCCGCGCTCTCCGATCATCTGGGGATTCCTGGTCGTTCTGGGCGGCGGCGCCGGATTCGCAGTACTCGTCGGTCTCGGGAAGATCAGCACGGTGCTCGCTTACGCCGGCATCGCCTTCTTCCTCGCTCTCGCGGTCGAACCAGTCCTCACCTGGGCGGTCCACAAGGGCGTCAAACGTGGTCTCGCGGTGCTCGGCCTGGTTCTGGCAGCTCTTATCGCGACCGCGAGCATCGGCGCACTGATCGTGCCAGCCCTCGAGGAGCAGATCGCAGCGCTCATCGCAACTGCTCCGGATGCGATCGACGCGTTCTTCTCCGAGGCCTGGGTCCAGGATGCACTCGCCTACGTCGGCGGTGGCGACATCGAATCGATGCTGAGGGACGGAGTCGGCCACCTCACCGATGCCGGCACCCTGCTGACCCTGGGGGGCGGACTGCTTTCGGTCGGGCAGGGGTTCGTCAGCGGAATCACGGCGGTAATCGTCGTATTCGTGCTCACACTCTACTTCGCGGGAACCTTTCCCCGAATGACGCAGACTCTTTATCTCGCCCTGCCGGCTAGCAGGCGGGGGCGTATTGTCTCTCTGATCGAGGAGATCTTCGGCAGCGTCGGTCGGTACGTCGCCGGTCAACTCGGATTGGCGCTGCTCAACGGAATCTTCGTCGTCGTGCTCTTGAGCATCGCTCAGGGCCCAGCGCCGGTGTTGCTCGGTTTCGTCGCATTCATCGGAGCACTCATACCGGTTGTGGGGACCGTGGTGTCCTTCGCGATTATCACCGTGTCGTCCCTGTTCGTGTCGCCGGTATTGGCCCTTGTCATCGGCCTCATCCTGCTTGCCTATGCGCAAGTCGAGGCGTACTTCCTCACGCCTCGTGTCATGTCGCGTGCCGTCTCCGTGCCTGGTTCGCTCGTGATCCTCGCCGCCTTCGCGGGTTCTGCCCTCGGGGGCATTATCGGAGCGCTCGTCGCGGTGCCCGTTGTCGCCTCCTTGGTGATCCTCTACCAGCGCGTTGTCGTACCAGCGCAGAGCAGACGATGACGCAGAAGCCTCACCCATTCTCGACATCCGTCGACGAATTCAATGCTCGAATCGTGTGGAGTCCCAATTGACGACAAGACCCCAACAATCACTCTTCCGCAGTACCGCGCGAGGCCATGACCTCGCCCAGCGGGCCGACTACGGTGCGGTACTGAGAAGCATCAAGGCCGAGGGGCTTCTCGAGCGAAGCTATGGCTTCTATCTGGGTCTGAGCGCAGGGCTCCTCCTCGCTCTCTCCGCAGCGCTGATCGGCCTCGCGCTCAGTGGATCCTCCTGGATACAGGTCCTCGTTGCGGTCACGCTCGGGGTGCTGTTCACTCAGATGGCCTTCCTCGGCCACGAAGCCTCGCACCGCCAAGTGTTCGTCTCTAAGCGGGCAAATGACATCTTCGGCCGGGTGATGGCCACTCTATTCGTCGGTATCTCGTATTCGTGGTGGATGAACAAGCACACCAGACATCACGCCAACCCGAACAGAATTACCTTCGACCCAGATATCGACGCGGACACGATCGTCTTTATCCCCGAACGAGCCGCGGGCAAGGGGCGGCTTCACTCGTGGTTCCTCCGCCACCAAGGGACCCTGTTCTTTCCTCTCCTGACTTTCGAGGGAGTGAACCTCCGGTACCAGGGAATCAAGTACCTTCTGAACCGCCGGAATGTCGTCACAGGTCGCGCTCTTGAAATCACACTTCTCGGTGTGAGGCTAGTAACTCTTCCTCTCCTCGTCTTCGTATCAATGCCGCCGTTGGCTGCTGTCGGCTTCATCGTCCTCACGCTCGCGGTTTTCGGCGTGTACATGGGCGCCTCGTTCGCCCCCAATCACAAAGGCATGCCTCAGGTGCCTGCCGAGATGAAGCTGTCGTTCTTCCACAAGCAGGTCCTCACCTCACGCAACATCGCCGGGCGCGGGACCACGGCTCTGTTCGGCGGACTCAACTACCAGGTGGAACACCATCTGTTCCCCAATATGCCCCGGCCCCACCTGGCCCGTGCCGCACCGATCGTCAAGGAATATTGCGCTCGCTGGGAGGTCCCATATACCTCTGTGTCGATCGGTTCGTCCTATCGGACCGTAATCAAGCACCTCAATTCCGTCGGCCACGCAGACCGAGATCTCTTTCTCTGCCCGCTGGTCACCGACTTTGCCCGGCTCTAGGTGTACTGGGCCATCAGGTTAGTGACACTCGGGCTGCGGGAGTCGTGCCGTGGCCGGTGTGGACTCGTTCAGTGCCGTAGTGCTCGAGCCGGGGTGCAAGCGCGGCTGCTCGACCAGCATTGCTGGTGAAGGGTTCCCGGTAGGCCCACTCGGTGGCGAGGGGCCGGTTGAACCGTTCGACTCTGCCGTCCTGCCAGGGGCAGTGGGGCTTGATGAATTTCTGCCTCGCCCCGAGGCCGGTGACGGCGGTCTGGAAGAGGGCGGCTGCGCGGGTCAGGAACACGGCTGCGGTCGCGCCTTTCTCGTCGGGGTGGATCTCGGCGTCGGCCAGGCGGGCGTGGTCATCGACTGCGGCACGGACGTAGTCGAACCCGACCGGGGTCTTGCGGTCACGGGTGTTCGCCGCGCGGACGTGGACTCGCCAGCCACCACCGTCAGGCATGCGGCCGAGTGTCTTCACGTCGACGTCGACCAGATGACCAGGATTAGGGTGCTCGTAACGGTTGGTCGTTGATCGGGAGGCCCGGACGAGGCCCCCGGTGACGGGGTCGCACCAGACCAGGTTCGGGATCTGGTGGCGGTTCCAGATGCGGCTGATGGTCCGAGCCGGCATACCGGTCGCAGCCGATGGTTGCGCAGGGGCGAATCGGAGCCGGGCACGAGCCTCGAGCACGGCTTGCTCGCGGGCCGGATCGGTTCATGCCGGGGGGACGGCTGGAGCGATCGACCAGCCCCGCCGCGTCCTCGACGCAGTAGCGGCGCACCCACCCACCAGTGCGCGCACTGACAAGGGATGCCGAGCTCGCGGGCGACATGCGACACGGGCCGGCCGTCACCGACCACCCGCTCGATGAGCAAGGTCCTCCCGTGAACGGTGAGACGGGCGCGAACGTGGGATACGGCGACCTCCTGGCTGGCGGTGACCTGGACAACTCAACTAAGCCAGGAAGTCCTCCCGTCTTCAGCTCAAACTGTCACCAACGTCATGGTTGGGTCACAGCTAGAGTCCAGATGTGACACACGGCTCCGGCCCGATGCCCCGTCTCGTTTTACGTGCTGGTTTGGCTCCATTCATTGTGGATGTCGTCGTCTTCGGCATCGCAATATCGGAACCCGTGTCCTTCTCTGGGCCCGCGTTGGGTACGGTGTCGGACGTGACATTCAGTGTCCGAGGGGTGCACGTATTGTTAACCGTGGCTCTCATCGGTGCGACCATCACCGTTTTGGGCTTGCTGGTATTGGCAGCGTGGTTCGACTACCAAAAGGGTGTTCCTGCGAGCTGCAACCCTGTGTCCCGATAGACGATTGGCCTCCGGACGACCTCGGCTTCGTTCACACATCGGACATGCTCGCAATGGGTCAGGCGTTGGCCGTCAAGTACGCCGTGAGGGAGGCATCGATCATCTCGAAGCGCGCGGCGCGGGGCGTGCGTCCGCACGTCATCTCGCAGGGTGGCGACCTGGCGCAGGAGAACTGGGCAAGCCGCTTCGGATCGTTTTCCGACCGTGCAGGGCAAGATGTCTTTGACCATTGAAGAGGGTATGCCCATGTCGAGGAGGGAGTGAATCGTCTCGACCATCGCGACCGCGTTCAGGGCGTATTCGCGGTAACCGTTCGACTGACGCTTCGCGCTGAGGATGCCCTGCTCCTCGTAGTACCGTAGAGCGCGCGGAGTCGCACCGCTCCTCGTGCTCAGCTCACCGATGCGCATGGTGCCCTCCCTGGGCCTTGACCTTCACGCTGACGTCAGACTCTACGCTCCGAGCAGGACCCTGATGACGCACCCGACTCGCACCAGCCTGTCCGATCCTCCCGCCTCCGCCCCGGACCTCATCGGTCGGCGGGCAGTCGTCATCGGCGGGTCCAGTGGGCTGGGCCTGGTCACCGCCCGGGCGCTCATGCGTCGTGGTGCCACAGTCGTGATCGGAGCTCGCGACACGGCGCGGGCCCAGCGCGCATGAAACCACCTGATCGCAGAGCTGAACCTGCCGGCCCCTCCTGATCGTCGCTCCTCTCGATCTCATCGCCGCTCACTCGATCCGCGAATTCGCCACGACCGTGGGCGACGCGCTTCTCGACCTGCTGGTGCTCAAGCCTGGCTGACGCCCGCCAATTCGGCAATACGTCGCTGCGTCACACCGCCCGTGTGCGATCTGGTCACGACGGCATCGACGGTTAACTCGTGTTCTAGTGTGCCAGGTATTGCTAATAAAAATTAGCATTAAGTGCTTCGTTTAGGGGGATGTAGCCCTAGCAGCTGCTTTCACCCATGGGTACTCTTGCCGTCGATCCCGTCAACAACGTCACAGGCCGCACTCCGCTCGAGCCCCTTCCTCAACAACTGCCAGAATCGGGCCTCCAGGGCACGGTGTTCCAATTTGGACCTCATTTGCAACACTCAGGTCAGGCTGGTGTTGCAACAACAATCTGAACCCAGGGATACCTAGCTGGGGGCAAAGGGCGCCGCGTCAGGTCCGTCGTTTCGTGCAGATCAGTTCGGGGCGCGTCTTCCATAAGGTGACGGCTCTTTACTCGCGTGGAGAGTAGAGCCTGACTGTGTCACCGCTAGTTGGAGCGGGCGCTCTCACTGAAATCGAAGCGACGATATGCCAATATCTCCCTACACGCTGAGCGTCGTACTGTCTCTGAGGATGTCGAGTAGCGAGCATGCAAGTTTCAGTTGCCACGGGCAACTACTGAGGTACGATGGAGTCATGAGTGGCGATGATGGCAATGTGTCCAACGTGTTGGCTTCTCTGATCGCGTTCGTCACGGCGTGGTCGTCTATCTCCACCCAGGGACGGATCGCGGCCAATGTCGGCGTGGTCATTCCCGAAGGCGATGTACGCACCCTATACACGCTGGGGCGCCTCGGGGGCGTCGCGCGTCCGATGCAACTCGCCGACGCAGTACAAGTAACGCGACCAACCATGAGCAAGATGATCGCCCGGCTCATCGAGGCGGGGCTCGTGGAGCGAACCGCAGCCCATGAAGACGCTCGCGGCAGCTTGATCGTCCTCTCTACGGCTGGATTTGAAGCCCATGATCGTCTCGTCGACCTCGGCCTCGGAATGGTCCGCAATGCGCTTAGCGGGGTCGGCGACAGAGATATCCGTGTTCTTCTAAGCGTTATGACGAAGATTGTCGACGAACTCCCCGGACAACACTCGGTGCCGATGGCTGGGAAACACATTCCACAGGGCTCTGCGCGAGAACGCTAAAGCACAACGACTGCGCTCATTATTTATCAGGAGGAAATGAAATGCCCCGAACTATTGTCATCACCGGTTCCGCCTCTGGCATCGGCCTGGCTACCAGCAATCTTCTCCGCTCCCGAAGCGAGACCGTCATCGGCATCGATCTTCGCGACGCGGACGTGGAGGCCGACCTATCGACTGCAGTCGGGCGTACAGAGGCTGCAGCCCAAGCGGTGGAGATCGCCGGCGGCACGATCGACGCAGTCATCGCGTGCGCCGGGATCGCTGCACCAATTTCCAAAACCATCTCGATCAATTATTTTGGCATGACCGAGCTGCTCACTGAACTACTCCCCGCCCTCTCCCGGTCGGATGCGCCACGCGCGGCCGTCATTTCATCCATGGCGTCCCTCCAGTCAAATTCTCCCGAAATGGTCGAAGCAGCTCTCGCAGGAGACGAGGCCCGCGCTTTACAAATTGCTGAAGAGTTTGTCGCAAGAGGTCCCGAGGCCGGCTATATTGTGTACCCGTCGTCGAAACGCGCTATTGCGCGCTGGGTTCGGCGCGAATCCATCACTGACGCTTGGGCAGGCGCAGGAATTCCTTTGAACGCGGTTGCCCCGGGAACAGTCATCACCCCGATGACATCTCAACTGCTCGCGACACCGGAGGGTGCCGCATTTGTCGACAGATCCGTTCCAATGCCTCTCAACTACCACCAGCCAGCCGATTCCATCGCCACCCTCCTAGCCTGGCTCACAAGCGCCGAGAACACCCATATGGCAGGCCAAGTCATTTACTGCGACGGGGGCGCCGACGCGACTTTGCGAGGCGACGACATCTGGTCGCGAAACGATTAGCTGTCCTTAGCTGTCCTTAGCTCACTGACTCGCTGCCGCATGACATGTCTAGGGCTTAAACGCAGACGCTCAGCGGGAGAGGCTGCTGACGTTAGTCAAAGTGGCTAAAGTGTGGTCGCTGGGTGTTTTGCTGCCGCGCTTGGCTGTTATTCGGCGTGGTACTTGTTGGGCAAAGTCATCCGGTTGAAGCTCTGGCGATGATCATTCTGACACTTGATCGACGCGGGTGACTTTATGGCACGGAGAGTATTAAGCAGAGTGCGTGACGAACCCGTCAACTCATCGATCGCAGGATGGCCACGTTTAGCAATGGAATGCAGCGAGTGGCCATTTCTACTTAGGTAGACATTCGGTCACTCATCCAATGACATGTTCTCTGCCGCCGGTATTTAGTAGCTACGGGCTTTATCGCTTCTAACCTGCAGCTCTAGGGCGAAAATCCCGCACGTATTTAGGACCTTGGCATGTCCAGGTCGTGCATGGCAGCGTTGGCTGGGTGTTGTCGACGTTGAGGACGGCGTTAAACTAGACATCAACCAGGCACCTTGCGGCGAGCTAAATAGAGGCGAAAAATGCATCTGGCGGCTTGAACAATGGAACGAGATCTATAAGAGAGCGGCGGCGTATCTGTCCCAGGCATCACTTTCCAAAAAGTATTCCCCTGGTCCTTGAATTTGCCACGGATTGGCTACGAATCGCAGCGACCCGGGGGAGACGTGCCGCCAACGTCTCTTGGCAGAAACGAGTGCTCGGCTCAAGTTAACATTTTGCGAATGGCGGGCGGTTCCTGCCCCTGAACGTGATCAAATTACATTTCAGCGTAACAACTGTCCTTGAGAAAACCGCAACGATACAAGAATCATGTAGGCAAGAATGACCCTTACTAAATAGAATTGCTGGTTTTGTCAAGTTTATGACGTCGTCTTCGACGTGTTTCTTGCCTGTTTTCGTCCGTGCTAGGTCCGTATTTTCTGGCGTGGCGACCTTGGGTCACTAATCCGGGTCGACGTGATCGTAGTGGACGCATTAGTCGCAATTAGGGCCAGTTCATAAGCAGCGGTGGCGATTGGCTTTCCTGTCCGGAGGAGCGCGGTGGCTATTATTTGAAACGCAATAGGAAACGGTCTTACTGCATGGGAAGCGTCCCAAAACAAGCTTGGACCTCGGGCCATCGCGGGTGACCAGGCGATAATTCACGGCAAGGAGTCGACGAAACCAATGGCAGTCCTTCTAAGAGGAGGGTCTGTTGCCTGGACGGGTCTGCTGGCTTGTGGTTACGATAACATTTATAGCTACCCTGCAGGAAACGTAAGGAATGTCGTCCTAACTTGACTCCCGGACCATTACGGTCGCCTGCAAGGCGGGCTCGAAGAAAGGGGGAGCGGCGGCATTGACGGCACTGAGCGCGAGCCGGGCAAAGTACCTTCCGAGGCCCGCGTCGTCGATGTGCACGGACGTCAGAGACGGCACGAAGACGCGTGCCAGTGGGGAGTCGTCGTGGCCGACAATTGCCAGATCGCCAGGCACTGTCAGTCCGGAACGAATCGCGGCCCGAGCGATCAGCGCGGCGATGTCATCGTTGTAGGCAACGACCGCGCCCGCGGCCAACCATGCAGCGACTTGTGCCCCGTCGTGTCCGTCGCCGATCGTGTCGTGATCGAGGTGGCCCACGCCCAAATCGCGGGCAGCGTTCGCTGCTACGGCGAAACGGGCCGAGGCAAGTCCGGCGAGCCGAGGGTCGGATGTTGCCGCGTAGACGAGGTGGCGGTGCCCCCGGCTCACTAGGTGCTCGACCTGCAGGCGAGGACCCCGGCTGAATGAGGGCTCTGTACTGCGGACTTGATCCTCAGGTCGGGGGATGACTGCTTCCACGCCGCTCGCCACGATGGCGTTGTATGTGTCCTTAGAAAACGGGGCCATTCCCATCACTACATCGGTTTGGAGAGTTTCCCATAAGGGTCGCGCCCTGCCTTCGGCGTGGGGAGTCATCGTGACCAACGAGAAGCCCGCCTCGTCGAGGGCTAGTGAGGCTTCATCGATGTGCCGTCGCATGCTGTACTCGACCGGCCAGTCGGGAAGGACCAACAGCACGATGCGGCTTTGCCCACGCGCGAGGGCTTGGGCGGCCAGATGGGGGCGGTAGCCGAGTCGCCGAGCTGCTCAAGCACCCTCTGCTTCGTGGCTGATGAGATGGTCTGGCCGGAAGTGTCATTGAGGACGAACCCTACCGTGGCACGTGAGACCCCCACATCTCGCGCAATATCGGCCGCCGCAACTCGCTTGTCTGGGCTTCTGCTTGCCATCGTCGGTGCCCCCAGTGATTATGGCCTGCCCAAAAGCCGTGGATTTAAAAAATTGCACCCCGATCCGCATTCACTTGCGCGCGCTAGTCCAGAAGGCTAAAGTCATTGAACTAGCTCGCGCTAGTGCTTTGCTTCGGTAACCACTTGACAATGGAGTCCTTCATGGCCGGACCGATCCCCGACACGTCCTCCTCGAGTGCGTCTCATCCGCTACCCGGTGCCCCCGGAGCCCTCGGCGAGGTAGTCGCGACCGCACCCGTGTCCGACAGCGATTCGAAGGTAGGTTCTCTCTACGTCTGGCTCATGGTGCTTGGCCAGTTCGGTGTGTTCATCGCCTTCATCACTCCGCTAGCCATCTCGATCTCGATCAGGCTGTCCGAGTTAGCTCCGGGACGTGAGGAATACCTCGGGTACGTTACGGGTGCGGGAGCCGTCGCCGTAATGATCACGGCACCCATCTTTGGGGTGTTCAGCGATCGCACGCGGACGCGCATCGGGCGGCGGCGCCCGTTCATGATTGGCGGCATGATTGTCGGCGTAGTCTCGTTGTTCGTCATGGCGCTCGCGCCGAGTGTCGTCCTGCTCGGCGTCGGGTGGGTGCTCGCGCAGATGGGTTGGGGCCAGGTGCTGCAGAACCTCCAGACTTCTATGGCGGACAAACTGCCCGAAAGTCAGCGGGGCCGAGTCGCCGGCCTTACGGGTTTCGCCACGCAGGTCGCCCCGGTCTTCGGCGTCGTCGTTGCCGGTGCCGTCTCCGGTAACCCGCTGCTGCTGTTTCTGCTTCCCGGTCTTGTCGGCGTCATCTTCGTGTCGCTGTTCGTGTCGCTGACAAAGGAGGCCGACACCCGAGGGGCTGTCTTCGGCGACAGGCTCTCCCTGAAGTCGCTCTTCGCCAAGTATCTTTACAACCCCCGCATGTACCCCGATTTCTCGTGGGTGTGGCTCGGACGCTTCCTCTTTTACTTCGGTCTGACTCTGAATACAACCTTCACCGCGTTTTTCTTCGCCTCGCGACTCGGCGTGACCGTCGCCGAGGTGGCACCCATCATCGCGACCCTTGGTCTCTTCGGCATCCTCGCCACGACGGCTGGTGCCATCGGAGGTGGCTTCCTCTCGGACCGGTTCCGCCGCCGCCGCAGCTTTATCCTGGGTGGAGGGACGGTGTTCGCCCTTGGGGCCATTCTTATGGCGCTGTCGACCGATTTGCCATTGCTCTACGCCGGCTCGCTCCTGACGTCCCTCGGAATCGGGACCTTCGCAGCGGTCGACCAGGCCTTGATCCTCGATGTCCTGCCCGACAAACAAAACGGAGCAGGTCGCTTCATGGGCATCATCGGCTTCGCAGTCTCGATCCCGCAGGCGGTCGCGCCCTTCTTGGCTCCCGTTTTCCTCGCCGTAGGTGCGTCAGCGGTCGGGGATAAGAACTACACCTTGCTGTATATCATCGCCGGCGCGTTCACCGTACTGGGCGGCCTCGTTGTCCTCCGTGTGCGCAGCGTCCGCTAGCACCGCCATCACCACGACCTGAGGAACCTCGACATGTTTCGACCCTGGACCGCCAGCTTCATCGCGCCCACCTCTGACGCCGGTCGCGCGGGTGCCCCGGCGACGTATCTGCGACGTGAATTCGACACCCACGAGAAGCCCGTCACCGCCACCCTCCACGTGACCGCTATAGGCCTGATCGAGGCCCACCTGAACGGGTCCGTAGTCGGCAACGAGGTCCTCGTGCCCGGCTGGACCTCGTACCGGCACCGTTTAGTCGTGAGTAGTCACGACGTCACCGACGGGATCACCGCGGGTCGGAACGTTCTGGGTGCGGTCCTAGGCGAAGGCTGGGCCCTCGGGCGCCTCGGTTGGGAGGATAAGCGCGAGCACTACTCGGACAGGTCGGCAGCCTGGCTGCAACTCGAACTTTCATACGCAGACGGATCGACCGAGGTCATCGTCAGCGACCAGTCCTTCTCGGCGGGTACCGGCGGCCTCGGCGTCAATGGCATCTACGACGGCGAGACGTTCGACGCCCGTGACGAGCAGTCGGGCTGGGATCGAGCCGGATTCGACGACGGCGCCTGGGGAGGAGTCGAGTCATTTGATTGGCCCCTCGAGGCGCTGACCGAGCCCATCGCGCCTCCCATCCGCCGCATCGAGGAGATCGCCGCGGTCGAGACTAAGAAGACCTCTTCCGGTAAGACCGTCGTCGACTTCGGCCAGAACGTCTCGGGCTGGGTGCGGCTGCGGGTGACTGGGGCGGCCGGGACAACCATCACCCTTCGCCATTCTGAGGTCATGATCGAGGGCGAGGCGGACTTCGAGACCGTACGGACGGCGGCGGCAACGGACCAGTACACCCTGAGTGGTGAGGGCGAGGAAATCTGGGAGCCCCGCTTCACCTTCCACGGCTTCCGCTATGTCGAGGTCGAAGGATGGCCGGGTGAACTGAAAACCGACTCGCTTACAGCCATCGTTGTCCACTCGCACATGGAGCGCACCGGGTGGTTCGAGACCTCCAACCCGCTGCTGAATAAGCTGCACTCGAACGCGGTCTGGTCGATGAGGGGCAACTTCATCGGGGTTCCCACCGACTGCCCACAGCGTGACGAACGACTTGGCTGGACGGGCGATCTTAACGCCTTCGCCCCAACAGCGTCGTTTCTATACGACGTGCGGGGTGTGCTCGGGTCGTGGCTGCTTGATCTTGCCGCCGAGCAGGCCGAGAAGGGCTTTGTGCCCTGGGTCGTGCCCGACGTACTTTCGACGCCCTCATCGCCGACCGCGCTGTGGAGCGACGTAGCGGTGAGCTTGCCGTGGACCCTCTACCGTGAATACGGCGACGCACAGATACTTGCCGATGCATACGGCTCCATGACGGCATTCATTCGACAGGTCGCCGGATCGTTGAGCGAGGCGGGGCTGTGGGACCGGGGATTCCAGTACGGAGATTGGCTCGATCCCGACGCGCCCGATGACAACCCGTCCGGTGGTAAGACCGACGCGCACCTCGTTGCCGCGGCTTATCTCTGCCGGACGACCCGGGAGATGGCCCTTACCGCCGAGCTGCTCGGACGGACCGACGACGTCGATGAGTTCGAGGCCCTTGCCCGACGGGTGCGCAGTGCATTTCTCGACGAGTACGTGAGTGCGACCGGTCGCGTGGTCAACGAGACGGCGACGGCCTACGCCCTGGCCATCACGTTCGACATTCTCGACGATGACCAGAAGGAGCACGCCGGTGACCAGCTCGCCCGCATCGTCGGGCGCAATGGATACCGCATCTCGACCGGGTTCGCGGGCACACCGCTCGTGACCGATGCGCTGTCATCGACCGGTCACCTCGCCGAGGCCTACCTGCTGCTGCTCGAGACGAGCTGCCCCTCCTTCCTTTACCCCGTCACGATGGGCGCCACGACGATCTGGGAGCGTTGGGACTCGATCCGACCGGACGGGACCCTTAACCCTTCGGGTATGACCTCGCTCAATCATTACGCCCTCGGGGCCGTGGTCGACTGGATGCACCGCACCATTGGCGGGCTAAACGCTGTCGAGGCGGGCTACCGCTCGATGCGGATCGCCCCGCAGCCCGGCGGAGACCTGACCTCGGCGACGGTGCGACACGACACCGTCTACGGCCGCGTCGCAGTGAGATGGTCCGTCTCGAACGGAACCGTCGACGTCGAAGTCACGATCCCGGAAGGCACCACGGCTGAAGTGGTGTTGCCCCTGCACCCCGACGGTTCTACCGTGTGGATCGAGGCGGGCACGCACCTATGGCGCTACGAGGTGGCTGTTGATGAGACCGGGGGCACGTTCGGGCTCGACTCCACGCTCAAGCAGATAACCGATCATCCCGCCACCTGGCGGTCGTTCACGGAGGCCTTTGCCCGCCACTTCCCGGGCATTCCGCTCGACGGACATGCCCCCGAGGCCGCGGGCATGTCCGTCGCGATGATGCTCGACTACATTCCCGGCGCCTCCTCGGAATTCCGTGCCGAGATCGAAGCCAGCCTGACCACAACGCCTTCTGGAGCACACGCATGACCATCGACATCAGCACCCTCACCCTCGAGGAGAAGGCTTCTCTCCTCTCAGGGCGCGACTTCTGGTCCACCAAGGCCCTCAACGAGGCGGGTATCCGTTCGATCGTCTTGACCGATGGGCCGCACGGTATCCGTCGTCAGTCGGGAGATGCTGACCACCTCGGCATCAACGACGCGGACCCGTCGACCTGCTTCCCGCCCGCGGTGGCGGTGGGTTCGAGCTGGGACCGGCTCGTCGCGGCGCAGGTCGGCGCGGCAGTCGGTCGGGAGGCCCGGGCCTTCGGTGTCTCGGTCGTCCTGGGTCCAGGCATCAACATCAAGCGTTCCCCGCTCTGCGGCCGAAACTTCGAGTATTACTCCGAGGATCCGCTGCTGTCGGGGGTGCTGGGCGCAGCTCACGTAACGGCTCTGCAAGAGATGGGGCCCGGGGCATCGGTGAAGCACTTCGCCGCCAATAACCAGGAACACGAGCGGATGCGCATCAGTGCCGAGGTCGATGAGCGAACGTTGCGGGAGATCTACCTGCCCGCTTTCGAACGAGTCGTCAAGGAGGCACGTCCCGCGACGGTCATGGCCGCCTACAACAAGGTTAACGGCGTCTATGCCTCACACGACCCCTGGCTGCTTACAGAGGTTCTGCGATCCGATTGGGGCTTCGAGGGGGCAGTGGTGTCGGACTGGGGAGCGGTCAGCGATCGAGTCGCCGGTGTCGCCGCCGGAATGGATCTCGAGATGCCTGGGAGCGGCGGTGCCACAGACCAGCAGATCGTCGACGCGGTTCACGAGGGCCGGCTCTCGGAAAGCGCGGTCGACGAGGCGGTACGCCGTGTCGTCACTCTGGCAGAGCTGCCAAGTGACTCCATGGGCCGGTTCGACGTCGATGAACACCACGCACTCGCCCGTCGCCTGGCGGCAGACTCCGTCGTACTGCTGAAAAACGAGGGCGGGACCCTTCCGTTTGCCGGAGCGCAGTCACTCGCCGTTATAGGACCGTTCGCCACGGAGCCTCGATTCCAGGGTGGGGGGAGTTCGCACATAAACCCCACGCGCGTTGACGTGCCTCTCGACGTGATCCGCGAGTTGGCGGCGGCACAGGGCGCGGCCGTCGAGCACTCGCCCGGGTTCTCCCTGGTCGATGACGACGAGGCCGAGTCGCTGCGAGCGGCCGCCGTGAAGGTCGCCGCCCGCTCCGACGTCGCCGTCGTGTTCGCGGGGCTCAGCGACCGTGAGGAGTCCGAGGGCTTCGACCGGGAGACCCTGTCGCTGTCGGTCGACCAGATCGCCCTCATTCGAGCGGTCGCCGTCGCGGCGCCGAAGACGGTGGTCGTGCTGTCGAACGGCGGTGTCGTGTCGTTCGAGGGCTGGCACGACGATGTCGACGCGATCCTCGAGGGCTGGTTGCTTGGTCAGGCCGCTGGAGGAGCTCTCGCGGACGTGTTGTTTGGCGTGGTCAACCCGTCAGGCCACCTAGCAGAGAGCATCCCGCTGCGTCTTGAGGATAACCCCAGTTGGGCGACGTTCCCTGGTGAACAGGGGCATGCCCGGTACGGCGAAGGCGTCCTGGTCGGCTACCGCCACTACGAGACAGCTGAAGCGCCGGTGCGGTATCCATTCGGCCACGGTCTGGGATACAGCACGTTCGAGACCATCGGGCTCGAGGTCGAGGCCATCGGAGACGACGAGGCGGTCGCCCGGGTCACCGTCGCGAACACGGGGGATCGGTTAGGCAAGCACGTGGTTCAGCTCTACGTCTCGGCGGACGCGGGCCCGGTGCGTCGCCCGCGACGCGAACTGCGCGCCTTCGAGAAGATCGAGTTGGCCGTGGGAGAGACACGGACCGTTGAACTGTCGCTCGACCGTCGTGCGTTCGCATACTGGGACGTCGAGGTCGATCGATGGATCGTGCCTGGCGGCGAGTTCGCGATTCAGATCGGCGTAGACGCCTCGACCGTGGTGCGCGAGCGATCGGTCACGCTTGTCGGTGACGACGTCAGCCGGCCGCTCACGATGGAGTCGACGGTCGGCGACTGGTTCGGCCATCCAGTCGTTGGGCCCGCTCTGATGCAAGGGCTCAGCGCCGGCATGACCCCCGAACAGCAGGAACAGGCCCTCGCCAACCCCGACGCGCTCAGAATGGTCGAGTCCATGCCCATGCAGCAGTTCATGGCATTCACCGGGAGCGCCTTCCCGCCCGAGGCACTCGAACAGCTCATGGCCATGAGCGTCACCGATACGCGCTGACCTTCGCTGAAGGGCCGGCGACGTGCCGATCAACTACTCAGGAGACAAGGAGACGAACGATATGAACGGTGCAGGCTGCATGAGTGCGATCGAGAACGCGACTCGGCGGCGGAGGGTCTTCGTGACAGGGGCGGCCGGAAACTGGGGACGAGCCGTGCTCGAGGCTTTTCGCAGCCGGGGCGACGACTTCGAAATCGTCGCACTGGTGCTTCCCACATCGAAGGACCTGGCAGTGATTCGACGCTACGAGGACATGGAGAACCTCGATGTTGTCTTCGGTGACCTGACTGACTACTCTGCGGTAGAGCAGTGCGTCCGGGGCGCCGACGTCGTGCTGCACATCGGCGCAGTCGTCTCGCCTTTCGCCGATGACCACCCCCAACTGGCGCACGAGGTCAACGTCGGCAGCATCCGTAACATCATTCGTGCCGTCCATGCGCAGCCCGACCCCTCCAGCATCGCCGTGGTGGGCATCGGTACGGTGGCGGAGACAGGCGACCGAAATCCCCCGACCCATTGGGGACGGGTCGGCGATCCTCTGCGCGTGTCGCAGTACGACGAGTACGGCCAGAGCAAGATCATCGCCGAGAGGGAGCTCGTCGAGTCGGGCTTGCCCCGATGGGCATGGCTACGCCAAACCGGCATCTTCCACCCCGGCATGCTCGAAATCCGTGATCCGATCATCACCCATTCCACCCTCGGTGGCGTCATGGAATGGGTTTCCGTCGAAGACGCCTCTCGACTTATGGTGAACGTGTCGGAAGAGGACGTCTCGGACGAGTTCTGGGGAGGCATCTACAACATCGGCGGGGGAGACGGCTGGCGGCTGACGAACTGGCATTTGCAGACGCGCATGGCCCAAGCCCTCGGCGTCGATGACGTCCGTGGCTGGTATGAGCGCAATTGGTTCGCCACACGCAACTTCCATGGGCAGTGGTACACCGACTCGGATGAGCTCGAGAGGATTGTACCCTTCCGCGGTGACGACTTCGACAGGGCGCTCCGCAGGGCTGTCGAAGCAAGACCCGCACTTCGCCTAGCCGGCAAGATCCCGGCCTGGGTGGTGAAAAAGATGGTGATGCGACCTCTGACGTTGAAGCATCGTGGCACCATGGCATACCTGCGCGATCGCGACCACGAGGCCGTCGAGGCGTACTTCGGTTCGCTCGCAGAGTGGAAGTCGATCGGCTCCTGGGACACTTTCTGGCCGTCACGTCCCAGCCGGACGCAAATCTTGTTCGATCACGGATATGACGAATCGGTGGCGGAGAGCGGATGGGATCGAGATCTTCTCAGAGGTGTCGCCACCCACCGGGGTGGAGAGCTGTTGACGACCGAACCGGTTACGGGCGCCATCGGGACCCCGCTCGACTGGCGCTGCGCATTCGGCCATGAATTCGCAGGTAGCCCCCGGCTTGTGTTGCGTGCCGGCCACTGGTGCCCGGTTTGCGTGCTCGATGTGCCCGGCTACCGGGAACAAGCCACACGCAATCTGTTCCTAGCGCAGATCGAGCTCGCTTCGCCGTCCGACGCGGGCAGGAGCCCCGCCCACGAACGTGAGGAACAGTCCCTCCGCATCGGCCTTCTTTAATTTCGAGTCCCCAGGCCATTCGCTGCGGGCCACCATGGCAGGCTGATGGCATGCGAATGGTGACGGACCGCTCTCCCCGTCGACTTCAAAGGTCCGGCTGGGAATGGCTCCTCGATCTCGTTGCGGCTGTGGCATTGATCGTAGAAGCCGTACGGCAGAGCACGGAGGGGACGTCGCTGCTTGAAGTCGGTGTTCTCGTCGTGGCGGTAGCTGCGCTTGTGATGCGGCGGCGGCTCCCGATACTCGCGGGCGTCATCGTCGTCATCGTTGCCGCTACAGTCCTTGCCCAACCGGCGGCTACTGTTCCCATCTGGACCGTCGTACAGGTCGTTGTTCTGCACCTTGGCATTCACGGTGGTCGACGAACCGCTCTGAGCGTGGGGATACTGGTCGGTCTTGTTCTTTACGTGGGCACCATCGAGGTATCAGGCCTGGGGGCGCTCGACCCGGGAGCCCTCATTTATCTGTCCTGGACGGCCGCCGTGGTCGGGACCGGGCTGACCATCAGATCCCATCGTGACCAGCTCACTGCAGTCGCTCGAACTGCCGTGGCAGTCGTGGCCGCCCGGGACAGCGACATCGAGCGGCATGTGGCCGATGAACGTCTTCGTATCGCGCGGGACCTTCATGATTCGGTTGCGCACAGCATGGCCGTCATCAGCGTCCATGCCAACGCCGCAGCCCACGCCTTGCCTGGCCGACCCGACGACGGACGCCGCTCCATCGCCGAAGTGCAGTCGGCAAGTCGCACAGTCATTGCTGAGATGCAGCAGATCGTGCGCCTTCTTCGCACGGACAGTGATGAATCGACCACGGAGGGGGCCTCGTTGACGGTACTCACTCCACGAGGGTTGATTGAGACGGCTCGAGCGCTCGGAACCACAGTGCATGCGCGGCTGCCTTCCGACGAGGACGTAGCCGCCCTAGATCCCGTGACGGCGACCACCGTGGCGCGCATCGTCCAAGAGGCGTTGACAAACGCCCGTAAGCACGGCGAGGGAGCTGTTTCTGTCATCGTCCACATTGACGACGCACGTGTCGACATCACCGCTGTCAACGCCCGCCCGGTGTTCCAAGTGGATGAGGAAGTTCGTACTCCTGGTGGTTTCGGTCTGGTAGGCATGCGAGAACGCCTCGATGCCGTCGGAGGGCGGCTAGAGATCCAAATGACCGAGCACCAGTTCCAACTCACCGCGACCGTTCCCCGTGTTGTGACCAAGGGGAACGCCTCATGATCCGATTGCTCTTGGTCGATGATCAGTCACTGATCCGCATGGGCCTTCGGGGCGTCTTCGACCATGAAGCCGATATTGACGTAGTCGGTGAGGCGAGCGACGGCGCTGAGGCCGTACGTCTGGCTCGTCTTCTATCCCCTCGAGTCGTCGTGATGGATCTGCGGATGCCGGTGCTCGATGGCGTCGAGGCGACCCGCCGCATCCGGGCGGCCGCCGACCTCGTCGACGTGCGGGTGTTGGTCGTGACCACGTTCGACGGGGACCGGGAGGTGATCGGGGCGGTCGCTGCGGGTGCGGACGGTTTTTTGAGCAAGAGCGCGTCCCCTGACGAGCTCTTGGCAGCTGTTCGCACAGTCGCCGCAGGCGACGTGGCTCTGCCGCAGGCTGCCCTGCGGGCCCTGCTGGGTGCGTTCGGGACGGCTCCTATCTCATCGGGTGCGCCTGTTGACCCTGTCCTTGCGGATCGGGTTGCTCTGCTCACCGATCGCGAGAGGGAAGTCGTCGTGGCAGCCTCGACAGGCGACGACAACGACACCATCGCGCGTGCCTTGTCGATCTCGCCCTACACGGTCAAGACCCACCTGAACCGGTCGATGACCAAGCTCGATGCCCGCGACCGGGGCCAGCTCGTAGCGTTGGCGCACCGGGCCGGTCTCGTGCCCGCGTCCTGACCGGGCCGACGTCTCACCTGCTGCCTCGTTCACCCCGTATCAGCAGGCGAGTACTGCCGATGCAGTACATCTCGGCTGCGACGACTGCGGCAGAGGGTCGGTCCACCCCGAGGACGACACTGCAGGTGCCTGCGGCGACGATTGAACGAGCGGTGATGATCGTCGTCATCCGGTCAGTCAGAAGGATTCCATGGCCCTGCTTCTCGCCCGTCTCGGGCGCTTCAGCGCAAGACATCGTGTACTCGTATTCATCGTGTGGGGGCTGGTCGGGCTCCTGCTCGCCACCTTTGCCGTTCTGGGTTTCGTCAAGCCTCCGGCCGGAGCGTCGAACGGTTTTGATGTACCGGGCACGGAGTCGAGTCGTGCCCTCAGCATCGTCGAGGAGGAATTTCCCCAGGCAGAGGCCCCTGACGACTCAGGGACTCTGCAGCTCGTCGTGCAGTCGCGCCAGGACGGCGCGTTGCTCGACGGTACAGGCAAGACGGCCGTCGATGACGCACGGGCTGACATCGCTTCCCTGGCTCACGTCGACACGGTTTCCGACCCCTACGACCAGGCATCGCCTTTTGTGTCCGCGGACGGCACCACGGCAGTCGTGGAAGTCGGATTCACTGACCTCGACACGGAGTCCGAAGAGGCGGCCGCGGCCGACATGGACCATGTCGCGGACACTGTCAGAGGCGCAGGCCTGACCGCTGAGGTCGGCGGCTCATTGTCAAGTGAGATCCCGGAGATCCTCGGCCCGAGCGAGCTCGTGGGGGCACTGGTCGCGTTCCTGGTCCTGTTCCTCACCTTCGGGTCCTTGATCGCTGCAGGTGCCAACATGCTGGGCGCCCTGGTCGGGGTGGGAGTCGGGGTGATCGGCATCTTCTCCGTCGGCGCGTTCATGCCCATCGGCACGGTCACTCCGATCCTGGCCGTGATGCTGGGTCTCGCTGTAGGAATCGACTACTGCCTATTCGTCCTGGCGCGCTACCGTTCAGAGCTGATGGACGGACGAGACGTCATGACCGCAATCGGCCGGGCGGTAGGTACGGCCGGGTCGTCGGTGACCTTCGCCGGTGCGACGGTCATCATCGCGCTCGTCGGTCTCAGTGTCGTGGGTATTCCGTTCATCACTGAGATGGGCATCGCCGCCGCCTTCGCAGTCGCCGTCGCAGTCGTGATGGCCCTAACGTTCCTGCCTGCACTCTTGCGCGGCATGGGCACCAGAGCGCTGTCTAGGAAGCAGCGCGCCGTACTCGCCGGCACAGCTAAGCCGGTGGTCGAGACACGGGAAAGAATTCCATTCGTCGACCGGTGGGCGGCACTCGTGACCAAACGTCGAGTGCTGAGCATCATCGTCGGTGTCGTGGCCCTCGGGGTGGTCGCCATTCCCGCCGCCCAGATGCGGACCACTCTGAGTGTGCCTGGTGGGGAGGATCCTGCCTCCTCCCAGCGTGCAGCCTACGCGATCGTCGAGGACGAGTTCGGTGGTGTTCAAAGTCCTCTTGTCGTCCTGGTCGAGGGGACCACTGTGTCGGACCGTCTCGACACGGTGGTCCAGGAACTGCAGGGACTCGATGACGTCCAGCTCGTGGTGCCAGCGGCCACGTCAGCTGACGGCACCGCGGCCCTCGTGCAGGTCATCCCGAAGAGCGGCCCGATCGACGATTCGACCAGGCAGCTGGTCACGGACATCCGGGACGACGCTGACGGCATCTCGGGGGTCACGCTGTCGGTCACCGGTGAAACTGCCATCGGGATCGACTCCGACGCAGCCTTGTCGAAAGCGCTGATCATCTACGTCGCCCTGATCGTGGGTCTGTCTTTCGTGCTGCTGGTTCTGCTGTTCCGGTCTCTGTTGGTGCCGCTCATCGCGACTCTCGGTTATCTGCTCTCGCTGGCAGCGGGACTCGGGGCGACCGTCGCAGTGTTCCAGCTCGGGTGGCTGGAGTCCGTGTTCCCTTCTCCGCAGGGCGACCCTCTGCTGAGCTTCTTGCCGATCATCGTCGCGGGAATCCTGTTCGGCCTTGCGATGGACTACCAGGTCTTCTTGGTCTCGCGGATGCATGAGGCATACGAGCGCGGATACACGCCGCGCGAGGCGATCCTTGACGGGTTCGGCCGTTCGGCGCCGGTCGTCATCGCCGCAGCGGCGATCATGACGGCCGTGTTCGGGGGTTTCGCCCTGGCGGGGTCATCGCTCGTCGCGTCCATCGCACTGGGCTTGGCCGTAGGTGTCGTCGCTGACGCATTCGTAGTGCGGATGGTGTTGGTGCCCGCGACGCTGGCTCTCCTCGGTCGCGCCGCCTGGTGGATGCCCCGTTGGCTGCAGCGAGTACTACCGCGGATCGACACCGAGGGCCACGCGCTCGATGCTGTGGAGACCGAATCGGTCGCACACGCCCCTGCCCGCACCGCGTGACGGCTGGATTCATCTGACGATGGCGCCCCTGAGGTATCCCTTTTTCAAAGGATCCTCGGGGGCGTCGTCCGTTTCATCACGCCGATTGTAGGTGCTCGCCTGAGGCGTCGTGTCGGCGTAGAAAATGCAACTGCTTCTCGGACTAATGCCCCAGGGCAGGTCTCGCAGCGTTCTTCAGAAGCGCCTTTCAGCAGCTGTCCGGTAGGGAATCGTTAACCGAGATCAGTTTCGGACTGATCTATCGAGACAGCCGGCGCTTCGGAACTGTGGGGGAGTGACTGGCTTTCGCCGTCTGGCGCTGACCGATCATGTATTGAGACAGTCTTGAAGCAACTGCCTGCGCCGATGGAGTTGAGGTTGGCCGTCGAATTTGCAGAGCCGGCGCGGGTAGAGACAGCTCGGACTCACTCCCATCTGCGTCGAGGAAAAGGCGTTGGTACCGATGCTTTGGAAGTCCTGCCGGACTGTGGTCAGAGGAGGTCGATGGTGTCGGGCATTTGGGGTGTCGTCAAATCCGACGACGCTGAGGTCGGTGGGGATGCGGAGGCCTAGGTCGTCGTCGGCGTGCAAGGCTCCGAAGGCCATGGCGTCGTTGGAGATGAACAGCGCCGTGAGGTCTTGGTCCGCCAGGAGGGTCACGGCCGCGGCGTAGCCGGTGTCCTCGGACCGCGACCCCGTTACGACGTTTACAGACGACAGACCGGCGGCTTCTCAGGCATCGGCCCAACCACGGTGGCGCTGATGGGCTGCAGCAGATCCGGCCGCTCCGCTGATGTGCCCGATGTGGCGGTGGCCAAGGCTGATCAGGTGACGGGTGGCGAGGGCGCCGCCAGTGTTTTCGGCGCAGTTACCCACCATGATCGTTGCGACTGTTCGTTGCCCGCACTGCGGGCCCTTTTCATAGTGCATGGCGTTCCCCGCTTGACAGTGAGATGCAGGTTATATGGACGTTGCCCACCGTCCTTGGCTTGATGCACGGTCACTGATGGTCAGTGACAGCGAGTCGTTACCCTGCATGTGGGCTCGCTGTCCGGGTCACCCGAATGTCCCGGACAGCGCCCTCAAGGTGAGTCCTGCATTGTCGGCCTCGGTTCAGGAAGGTCAACAGGTGAAGATCTGCACCTAATTGCGGACCATACGCGGGACTTGGGAAAGGGGCAAGACGGCATTTAGGAGGACGATCCGCCTGCCGCATATCGGCGTTTGTTAGCCGTGATCAAGTGGAGGGGACGACGAAGCGCCCAGGACAATGCGTAAACCTAGGGATTACTCCAGTGTGGTGTAGCGATTAGGGGCTAACGGCGACGAAGATGCTCGGCGACTGCGGCTCGCCAGGATTGGTCGTAGGTCGTCGTCCCGGAGGTGCTCGTGATGACGTACTGGCCTTGGTCGTATCGCAGGCGCCCGTGTCCAACTCTCTGGCCGCCGAGGTGTTCAGTGATGACCCATGAAGAGGGCCCGTCGTAGCTGAGGCTGATGGGAAATCGCAGCTGTCTGTTGGTCACCAGCAAGGGTGGGTCAGCCGGTCGAACGGGAAGCCGCGGCGGCTGTGACGCTTCGGGTGCTGACAAGAGTGCCCGTTCTGTTCCTTACAAGAGCGCGTGTTCTGTTTTTTCTGATGAAGAGGCGCGCTCTCGGGTTCAACCCAAACCTTTCACGATGAGACGGAGAACCCTCCCCAGCACCAGGGTGCAAGGGAGAGCCCACCGGGAACGCGGGCCCCGGCCCCCGTGGTGCGGGGGTGTCGGGGGCCGGGGCCGGCGTCGTCGCGGGAGGAGTCGGTGACTACTCGGTCGCGACGGTGATCTTCGCGACGCCGACGAGCATCTCGTCCTGGACGGCGTCGGTGTTGAAGGTCTGGTTCAACAGCGCGGCCGCGTCGGGGCTGATGTGCACGGTGGTGCCCTCGAGGACCGCGTTGGTGCCGTCCATCTGGAGGGGCTTCAGGGTGCCGCCCCAGAGGTTGAACAGGTAGGCGTCCTCGGCGACGACCTCACCGTTGGCGGACACGGTGCCGTAGAGCTTCGAGGCGCCCGGGTCGATGCGGAAGTCGGTGAGCTCGACGGTGGTGTCACCGGCGGTCAGCGACAGGCCCGAGCCGTCGTGGTCGATCTCGCCCTGGACGTAGGGGCGCACGTCGCTGGCGGGGTCGTAGTAGTCGACGTTGCCGCCGGTGATCGGGAACGCGAACGTTCCGGTGTCGGCGTCGAAGGTGCCGGTGCCGACCGGTGCCGGGGTCAGACCCAGCGTGGTGAGGGCCTCGACGAACGACGCGTCGACGGTGACCTCGGTGTCGACGCCGTTGGAGAGGTCGGCGAGCGAGGCGACCGGGGTGGCCTCGGCGCTGGGCTCGGCCGAGGCGGAGGTCGTGGACTCGGTGGAACCGCTGTTGCTGTCCATCGAGCACGCGGCGAGGCTGAAGACGAGGGCGCCGGAGGCGACGATGCCGAGTCCGACCTTGGTGATCTTCTTGCGGGAGAATGCGTTCATGATCAGGTCCTTTTCTGTGATTCCCGGTGGGGATGTCAAGGGTTCGCCACCACCGCCATGGAAGTTTGGTGCGTTACCCGAATGAGACTTTCGCAGGCCTAGCGGTCGAGCACGGGTGTAAAGGGCACCTCGGCGAACAGGGACTTTTTCACCGTCTGGTAAGACAGGGGCACCATGCCTGACGACAACGTGTCCCACTCGCCCGCCCGTCCTGTTGCTCCAGGCCTCTTCGCGGAGGACAGCTCCTTGGAGTCCACCCGTCTTGGGGAGATCCTCCGTAAGGAGACCGTGGGAGGCATCGTCCTGGTCATCGCGGCGGTCGTCGCAGGTGTACCGACCGGAGAGCGATCAGGGGACGAGTATCGCTCCGGCATCCCGCTCTCGTGCCGGCGTCAGTGTCAGCGTCGACGCCGATCACGACGGGTACGTGCAGTCCAACGATTGGGATCGGCTCGTCTCCTGGGCTCGGGAGCACGACCAGATCATCGATATGGTCGCCATGCCCGGCGACCATCTCATCGAAGGTGACCGTCTGCTGACGGTCGCACTCCGAGATGGGGACGGTCGCGGGGGCCTGCCCGAGGACGAGCTGGAACGGCTCCGAGCGATGGTGATCCAGGGCGCAGCGCGGACGCCGTACCAGGACGTCGGTTTCGCCCTACAGCAACTCGTCGAGATCGCCGTCCGGGGCCTCGCCAGCGGAACGAACGACCCGTACACCGCCGTGAGTGCGCTGGACCTGTCCGCGACAGCACTCGTTCCGGTGTGGGGGAGGCGGCACGCGATCACCGCCTACCTCGACGAGGAGGGCGTCTCTCGAGTCGCACCACGCTGGCCGACCCCTGAGGAACTCGTCGACACCGTCTTCGAGGGGGTCCTCACCTACGGGGAGGAGCATCCGATCGTGCTCGAGGCGGCCCGGCGGCTGGCGGCCCGCCTCGACGCCGTCGCTTCACCTTCCCGGCGGGAGCACCTCGCACCACTCGTCGCGCGCCTCAACGGCTCCTAAAAAACTCCGCCGCTCCCACTTCGGTCGCTTCCGAGCTCAGGTTCGCACGGCTGGCATCGCGAACACACGTTGCTGAACCTCGACTGAATCGAATGAGGAAGAGACCCTAAGAATTGGCACCAAAGATCCGCCAGGCCGGACAATTTTAAAGAGCTCCAAATCCCAAAATTGGGATCCAAGTTGCACCATAGGGCCCAGGTCAAAACTTAAACGCGTCTATGTAATTGTTCTAACGTCTGCGATTGTTCCGTTACGACTGGCGGATGCTCGCGGACTGATCCGAAAGGTCCCTCATGAGCGACGCACCGGCAGCACCCGCCCTCCTCCCCGACGACGACTTCGTCTTCGAGCCCGACACCTCGTCGGGGAGGGTGGTCGCCGCGATCTACGCGATGCAGGACGCCGCCGCGCTGTTCCAGGCCAGGCTCCGGGCCAAGGTCGACATCGGCGCGAACGAGCTGGTGGCGGTGCAGTACCTCGCCCGACTCGAGATGCAGGGGATCGAGGCCCGACCCAAGGACCTCGCCGCGACCCTCGGCGTGACGAGCTCGGCGGCGTCGATCATCGTGACGCGGCTGGTGGCGCGGGGGTACGTCACGCGGCAGGTGACCCCGCACGACGGCCGCGGGCAGGTCCTGGCCCTGACGCCGGCGCTGCACGATGTCGTCCGGCGGGCCAGCGGCGGCGGCAGGCTCGGAGCGCTCGGGCAGGTCACGAGCCTGTCGGACCGCGAGTCCAACCGCATCGTCGCACTTCTGAAACACGTGACAATGACTTACTCGAGCCTGGCAAGCGATGTAATGAACGAGCCAAAGACGTAAGACAGTGAGAGCGCCTCGATGCCAGGTGATGCTGTCGGCCGAAATAGCAAGGTCCCAATTCACACCGTACGAGCGAGACGACTTGACTTCGTTATAGGGCGATGGTCATCGCCGACATACGAGGGTCCAGATGTTCCGGCCTCCTTCGTGGGAGTAGTCGAGGCTCTGGAGGCTGAGCAGCGCGAGCGCGAGGCCCCGCCCGTCCTCGTCCTCGAGGTCGGCCATCGACACCGAGCTGAGGTCGATCTCGGCGGGCAGGCCGTTGTCGTTGAAGACCGCCGTCAGGCGCTCGTCCTCCGCCCGGAGCTCGAGCGTGAAACGGCGGCCTTCGCCAACTGTGGAGTCCTCGGCGGTATCGGCGCGGATCGAGTGCTCGATGACGTTCGCGGCGATCTCGACGATGGCGGTCTCGAACGGGAAGCGCACCTCCATCGAGTCGATGCCGAGGGCGGACCACCAGGCCTCGAAGGTGTTCTGCACCAGGTCGATGCTCTCGGGCACCGCGGCCACGTCGATGACGCTGACGCCGTCGCTCTCAGTCATGGAGGGCTTCCTCGACGGAGGCGCGCGGCTCGAAGAGGCTGTCGAGGTTGGTGAGTTTCAGAACCATCGTCACCTGCTCGGTCGGGGCCACGAGGCGGAGGTCACCACCCGCCTGGCGGGCCGACTTGAGGCACGACACGAGGGCGCCGAGCCCGGAGGAGTCGACGAAGGTGGTGCCCGAGAGGTCGACGACGATCAGGCGGTCGCCCTTGCCGAGCTGCGTCACGATCGTGTCGCGCAGCTGTGGCGCTGTCGAGAGAGTGATACGACCTTTTGGTCGTACGACGCTCGCGTCTTCACGCAGGTCAGTCGCTATGTCCAGCAAAACGGCATCCTGTCTATTGGAAAGAGGTGACACAGCCGACGCCCCTTGTCAGCGGCAGCGGTTGTTAAGACCGCAATTTAGACCTACGCGCGGTCCCTCATGCGGACACTATTCTCTCAGCTCAGTATCGGGCCGCTGCCACCGGTAGGTGTGGTGCTTCTGGATCAAGTCCATGATGGCCGCCTTCGTCTGAGCTTTTCCTCCCCAACATTTGGGGTCGGAACTGGCACAGGGAGTTCCATGTCGCCGTGTCGCAAAGGCCTCTAACCTTGTGTGATGACTACCCCTGCGACAGCTCCTGGTGCCGGTGACGAACTCCGGCCGAGCGTCTGGGGTGGCGCCGGCCTCCTGGGTCGCATCATGTCGACCACGTCACGAGGGCACCTGCCGCTGCTGAAGCAAGGCTTCGTCTTCGTGCTCGTGTTTGTGGCAGCAGTGCTGAGCGCCGCCATCCCATGGTTGATAGTCAGCAACCTGTGGGCCATGTGGACAGGCGTCGCCTTTGCGTTGCTAGGTGCCGGCTTCGCGGGTGTGGCGTCCTGGAGGCCGAGTCTTCTTCGGTGGGAGATTGTCATCCCAGCAGCAGACTTCGTCGCCGTTGGTCTCCTTCGTTACGGCACCGGCGACGACCGGTCGCTGTTCTTGCCGATCATCCTGCTGGCGATCGTCTGGATCGCGGTCTGGCCCGGACGAATCAGCGTGCTGTGGCTGCTGATTGGTGCGTCCGTGACGCTCCTATTACCGTTCGCCCTCGACCCCTCCGGACTCGAACGTAGCGAATTCGTTCGACTCGCGTTCGCGCTCACGATCTACAGCACGATCGGTCTGGCCATTAATGAGCTCGCTCGGCAGGCACGAGAAAAACTCGACCTGTCACAAGAACAAAGGCGTGTCATCGAGCTCGAACTTGGCCGCGCTGCGACCGTGCAGCAGTCCCTGTTGCCGCCGGACTCGACGATTTTGCCGGACACGTTCGCGGTGCACGGGGCGTGCGTGCCGGCCCGCACGGTCGGAGGCGATTTCTACGACTGGTATCGCACCCCCGACGGTATTGCGCTGACCGTTGGAGACGTCATGGGCAAAGGCGTAGGAGCCGGCATGATCGCCGCCGCCGTCCGATCCGTCCTTCGCAGCTCTATCGACAACCCCGACCCGGCAGCTGCCTTCGAGCGAGCCTCGGTCGGAACTTCCACAAGCGACATCGGCCCTGACGTCCAGTTCACGACCTGCTTCCATGCGCGCATCGATCCGTCCGGCATGATCCGATGGGCTGATGCAGGTCACGGGCTGGCGATGATTCGCCGCGCAGACGGCACGATCGATCACCTGCGCTCATCGGATCTCCCCGTCGGGGTCGGAACACTGTGGACCACAGCGACGGTTCAAGCCCAGCCAGGTGACATCCTCGTCTGCGTCAGTGACGGCGTGCTCGACCTTTTCGAGGACGAACTCAACGCCCTCCGCTACTTAGACGTCATCCTGACGGAGATGAATGACCCGGCCGTCATCGTTCAACGCATTGTCACTCTTGCCGGCGAAGAAGACCGACCGGACGACGTCACCGTCGTCGCAGCATCGTTTGCTCCATCCCGAGTCTGACGCCGCGGAGAAGCGACACAACAGGCTGCCGCATCCCCATGGCTCACGCCATCGTTTGTGATCCCGGAATGGCATCACGGACGCGCCTTCCGGAAGGCAGAGAATAAGAGTGGGACGATGGCATATGGTGAACGCTGATAGTGACGCTCTAGTGACGCTGGAGCTCCTCGACGCCTTCGGCGCACGCCCCACCAGGTCGCAAGTTCTGGAGGCGTTCCACGAGCTGACTCGAGCAATGTCGCTGATGCGAGAACGAGCAACGCGACCAGAGGCCGCCCTCGAGAAAAGTGCAGGTGAAGGAAATCATCTGACGCTCATGGCTGGGCTTATCTCTGACGGGCTGGACCTATGCCTTTCCGAAGAACGAGCGGCCATTACGATCCACCTAAGTATCACGCGTGCGTGGCTCGCACGCCAGGGCTTCCAGGCTTGATACGCGGCAACGCTAGCGCGATATGGTCGGCCATACATCTCGCGAACCAGCAATGTTCTCCGAATGTGGGCGGGGGAGGCCTACGTCACCGCTTCGTGATGACGATGCCGGTGAGTTGAGCCCCATAGGGGGTTTTGGAGTAGAGATCGGTCAAGACCTCGCTCAGGGTAAGGCGCGTGATCCACACTCGTATGACATCGCGTGTGGGGCGTACGTAAATGCCGTAGCCGGTCACGGCTCAGCTTCCTTTCCTGGCTGACAGTCAGGGTGGATGGTGCAGCAGATCACAGTGCCAGCTCTGACTGTGGGTGAGTCCTTTTGTAGCTAATGGGCGGCGTTGAACGCGTCGCGGAGAGCCGCGGAGACACGGCCTCGGTCAGAGACGTCGTGACCATTGATCCTGGCCCACTCGCGGATTTTCTGCAGCTCCGCCGAAGTCGACTTGGTTCGAGAAGAAGCGCTGCGGGCTGTACGACCGGTTCGACGTCCAGATGCGATGTAAGGCGCAAGCGTGTCATGGAGGTCTTGCGCGTGAGCGTCGCTGAGATCGATTTCGTAGGTGATTCCGTTTAGCTGGAAGGAAACAGTCGATCCTTCCCCGTTGGGAACAGGTGTTCCATCAAGGTCATCGACGAGCTGTGTGAAGGTCTTCCGGGCCATCGTGTTCCTCTTTCTACCTTGGTGCTGCGCGACGCACGCATAGCTACTTTTTCACGCCCTATTGCCTGGCGCATTTGGAAGAATCCTCACTAGCGGGCTCTTCGAGGAGATTACAACGATAGCAATTCTGTGGCTCTGTGTTTCGAGTAAGTACATCGTTGCGCGACCGTGGTGGCTAGCTCTTAGAGGCTGTCGAGATGGGCCAGACGTAGTCGAGGTCATCCGGATCGTCGCCAAACTTGTCTCTATAGAACTCGGCGTTCTTAGCCAAGAGCTTGGAGCGATGCGACAGGTGGATGTCGTCTCTACCGAGCCAGGGGGGCATGCTGTAGGTCTTCGACCGGTAGGCGGCTGCATCTCGTGGGGCTTGGTCCAATGTGGCTAGCGTCTTGATCAAGCAGCTGTCCTGAAAGCCGCGCTCGGTCCACGCTGCGCACGTCGCCGCCTGATAGGCCATGAGCGCAGGCCGGTAACCGCGCCACATCGCCGTCGCGGGGTGGCGCTGCCACCCGTAGCCGGGAACGGTGAGAGCGCGCATGACCTGGAGAGTTTCCACGCGTTGCTTGCCCAGGCGGCGATCGTCGAGCACCGAGACGCTGTCGTGGAAATCTCGGTAGGGCAGAAACGTTTGCATCCGACTAATCAACACGGCCGAGGTGCTCCCTGGCTGCTGACATCACGGGGGTAGCCGCTGCGGGGTAAAACACCCGACAGGGTCGGTGGCCTCTTCGCTGTCATGTGGCGAACAGGTATCAGAAGGCGTACCGGATGCGGCAGTAGGGCATCTTCTGTGCAACAAGCTCCGTGAGGGCTGCGACGCCTGTGGCTTTCAAGTCGCGGCGGTAGCGGATGTTCTCGGCCCCGTTCTGTGACGTCTTGGCTTCTTGGAGTCGGGGCTCCCAGAGTAGATCCTCACCCTTCGGATGCCATCCGAGATTGACCTCGTGCAGCGCAGCGTTGTGAGTGAGGAAGATCACCGCCGCCGCCAGCTGCTGCTTGGCTGCGGGGGAGAGGACATCGTCGATCTGCGTCAGTAACGCAGACCAGTCACTTATCCAGGACGGGGTCATGATGACGGGGGAGAAGTTCAGGTGCACTTCGAAGCCCGCTTCGACAAAGTCGTTCACGGCCGCGATGCGCTCAGACATGGGACTGGTCCGCAGGTCGGTCACCTTCGCAGTCTCCGACGGCATGACCGAGAACCTGATGCGAGTGCGCCCTCGTGGATCCCAGTCCAGCAGATCGCGATTCACCCATTTCGTAGCAGACGATGCTTTCGCCGTGGGTGTCATCCGGAAAAGGTCGCACATGTCTCGAACGTTGTCGCTGATTGTCGCGTCCACTGAACAGTCGCTGTTCTCGCCAATGTCGTAAACCCACACGTCCGGGTCGCATTGGTTCGGATTCAGCTTTGGACCCTGCTTTTGCACGTGCCTCGCCACGTGGCGTGTGATCTGCTCGATGTTCGTGAACACGGTGACGGGATTGCTGTAGCCCTTCCGCCTCGGCACGTAGCAATACACGCAGGCCATCGCGCAGCCGTTGGACAACGATGGGGCGATGAAGTCCGCAGAGCGACCGTTCGGGCGCGTCAGGACACTCTTTTTCGTTCCAAGGACGAGGGCTTCTGTCTTGATGCGCACCCAACGTCGGACATTCGCCTCGTCGCCGTGCAGCTCAGGAATATTCCAATGCGATTCGACGGGCACGACGACGGCGTGGGGCCACCGGCTGAGTATCTCCTGCCCGCTAGCCGAGGCCGCAGCTTCTGGTTCGGCGTAGATGCGTCGGATATCAAGAAGCGGGAAGTAGTCATCCCCACGGGTCTATCGGACACCACTGACTTTGCCGACGTGCGCGAGAGATTCGATGACACCAAGGCTCGAGACGGGGAGAACCAGGGTTCAGATCTGCTTCTCCCCGCGCAGCCAGCATAGGGGCCAGAAGCGTCGCCGACTACTGGACGTAGAAACGGCCGCAACGAGAGTGCTCCTCCTTGCGGCCGCGCGCCCCGCAGGTGTATGTCCTGCGCTCTGATCCTGGCGCTCCCCCTCCAGGGTGCCAGCACGAGGTGCTGTCCCAACGGGGTTAGTTTTAGGGCCGTAATGCGGGGTCTCGGCGATTACGGCTTCCAACCACTGTAGCAGAGATGATTTATCCTCAAAAGCATGGCGTGTGCGATAAAAATTGAGGGACAAGTGGCTCTCCTCGGAGGTTCTCCTCTCAGAGCAGTTCGCTTTGGCTTCACGAATGCCGGCGCCTTGCATGTGCAGGGGAGGGGTGGGTTCTCGCCATGGGCACCGACAGCAATTCAGATACCCGGCACGAGTTCTAGGACGTCGTCAACATGACGGCCGCACAGCTCGACACGTGGCTCGACTCGGATGAATCCGAGGATGTCGGGCAGAAGGCTGAGGGCCAGGAATCGACTGGACATCGCAGCGGCCGGCGCATCGTCCGAATCCTGCATACAAAGCAAGGCGAGCTCACCGACACCGACTATGCCCATATGCGCAAAACCATTGGTTATATCGCGCGTCATTCCAAGCAGTGACCGTCCGGGGACATCTCGGAAACAGCATGGCGGTACTGCCTCATGAAGTGGGGACATGACCCCGAAGGCTGACGTTGTGAGTTGATGTAGGGACGGCGCCACCCGCCCGGGCCAAACTGCTGCGGCGCAAGCGGGAGCCGACATGGACGAAGCTCACGCTCACATGCCGGGAACCGCACATCAGTGGTTTACTGGAAGGCTCCGCAGGCCTACTGGTCGCCCGAAGGCAGTTTGTAATCGGTTCCAAATGTCAGGGAACGAGAGTCGACCTGGCTTAGGGCGACCTCGCAACATGCGACCGAGTGCCCGTTGGGGAGTTGCCGGGTGCAACGGGAAAGAGGGGCACATCTCGGTTTGGCCCGACAACGTACCCCTCCGTGCCGATGTTGTCGCAAGAGCTTCACGGGCAGGGGTGCAAGAAACACCGGCCGATGAAGACGCGTGAACGCCTTCAACTAGCGCGACAGTACGCGCCGCCGGTGACAGTGGCGCAACTTATGACCCTCAAGGGATGGGACTGTGGGCAACAAACCGCTAACCCGAAAGCAATTAATCTGACATAACGTACATTAGCGGTCATGTTGCGGTTGGGGTCACTCTTGCTGCGCCTCCCCATGATGCGAATTTCTACGTAGATCCGACCTTGCGACGACTGCTCGTGGTGCCACGGTGTCTGTGGACACGACTAAGACGCATGCGCTTTGGTGTAAAGGTGGTGGCTTGAAGGTGGTAGCTTGCGAATCACGCCATCAAGATTGAGGGTCATCATGACGGACGCGACGCACGTCGCCACAGCGCACACACGGATGATCAAACTCGACGTCCGTGAGATCGTCCGGCGTTTGAACGGCTCATTGGGTGGCACGCTCGTCGCGTCTCTTGCTGGGAGCAAAGACGCGAAGCTGCCCTACCGGTGGGCGAAGGCCGATGGCCCAGCACCGAAGAACGCGGCCATGCGCCGCCTGCAGTTCGCCTACGAGCAGTGGACGATGCTGGCTGAGGCTGAGGCTGAGGCTGAGGCTGAGGCTGAGGCTGAGGGTGAACATGTCGCCCGTGCATGGTTCATTGGCGCGAACCCCTGGCTGGAGTATGACACCCCGATCACCGCGATTCGCGAGGACCGCTTTGGAGACACCGGCAAGGCCACCCAGGCGGTCCTCGACGAATCCTTCTCCGGTTGACGATTCCTTGTACCGTCACCGGGCTGGAGCTCATCGAAGGCCTTGAGCCTGAAGCTACCGCATCTACGGTGCTAGCCCTTGATGGCTAGAGCTAGCTCATTCGCCGTTAGAGCACGGTGGTGCTGCCGTTACTTCCAGGCAGGGTGCCATCAGTATTCTGAATAGGTCACTCTTTGCACGGTGCGTAAGAACGGGTGTGGTGACTCGTGCCGGATCCATCCGACGCTATCCCAGAATCCACGTGATGTTTCGTCGTCGTTTAATGCCGTCAATCTGGGCGTGGGGTATGTAGCCCTAATCGCAACGAGGGTATCGCGACCAATTCCGCGTCCGCGGAGACTTAATGCCACCTCAAAAGCCAGAATATCAAGCTGGCCGTGGGGCATTTCGCCTAGAAGCGGGTTCGAGCGCTTTTCTGGGAAGAGGATGAACTTGCAGCGGGCAACTTCATCACCTGCCCGCTGTACCGAAAGCCAGTGTTCCACGGCGGCAGGTTCAACGTCGTCTCTCCACCAAGGCTTGACGAACTGACTAGACGACTGAAACGCGTACCAGGACCTGCCCTTCCGTCGAGGATGAACTTCGATGACTGACAGCGGTTCTGCATCCATGTTTCTAACCGTACTGTCCTAATGCGATCGAGGTCGGTGGCCCCAGCGACCGCGCGGGACGACTGATCTTCAAAGTGGTCGGCATGGTGGCCGATTAGAAACTTATTTTAACCACGCCTGCCCGCGGCGAGATATCGCCAAATCGCCAGCAGGCTTCCGGCTGATGCGTCCGAGCTCACGGCCTCATGTAAGAACCCCTCGTGGCCTGGCTGCCTGCCGGCCCTGCGATGCCCTGGACGTCACCAAGCTCGACCGCGTCGCCGGGGTATATTCTTCATGAGGTCACGAGCAATAGCGGGACACTCAAACTAAGCGGAGCGGTCCGCGACCACCCCATCACCCCTGTGGGCCAGGCTACTCTCTGCATTCTTGGCATCGAGTTGCAGTTTGGCTTCATCCGGGCCGGCACCAGGCAAGGGATACCCAGGCTCTCTGGCTGCTGACGATCCCGAGCGGCTTCTTCGGCATCCCCTTCGGCCTCGGGCAGACCGTGAGACCAGCCGTGGCAGGGTCGACACTCATGGTGTCGAGCCTGCTGTCCGTGGCGATCAGTTTCCTGCCGGGCGCCTCTTAACCTGTTGCGTCAGCTCAGCTTGGAGACGAACAGCACCAGCACCAGCACCAGCACGGCGACGAAAGCCAGCATGACGAGCAGCACCCACAAGCCGCTCCCATGCTCATGCGTGCAAAACTCGAGGCATGACTAATGGCTTGGTGGAAGAGTACTGGTCTGGTGTTGCCAGACAGCTACAAGTAGAAGCAACCGTCTTCAGCCGCCTGGTTCAACACAACGGCGAGATGGGCCGCTCCAACGAGCTAGCCCTCGCCAATTTGGTCACGAAGCTGCTGCCTTCCACCGTTGATGTCGGGACAGGAGTCATCTTCGACAGCATGGGAAATCGGTCTGCGCAAACCGATCTGATTATTTTTGACAGCGCGCGTCAGCCTCAGATGATGGCGCAGTCCACCCAACTACTTTTTCCCGTTGAAACGGTCTTGCTCGCCATTGAAGTCAAAACAACGGTGAATGGCGAAGCGGTCAAGGACGTTGGCGAGAAAGCCTCGTCAATTCGGCAACTGAGCTCCGACAGCGGGCCTGTACCCGTAGGCCTTTTCGGATATAAGGCAGGCGGCTCTGCTGCCACTCAGGCCGACGCGCTCAACGGCTTACCCGAAGCGACTCGGCCTGATTTCGCTTGTATCCTCAGCCCTGGTCTGGTCGGGGGGTTAAAGCCAGAGAGGCTTAACATGGGATTTGTCCCCCTCCACAAGACAGACGCGGATGGGAATCGACTTAGCCACGAATGGCAGCAGGCGCCCAGTGGTCACATCGGGAATGAAATAAGCATCCCAAACGGGACTTTTCCCATTTCTCGGACAACTGCGAACGGGCGAAGCAAGACCATCATGGAGCCGGGTAGGGCTCTCCTTCTCTTTTCACTGGTCATGCTGGAGCAGCTGATTGCTCGAACGGACGTGCAGACGTCTTGGCTCAAGAACTACGTCCCGCCCCTGGCGCAGGAGCTGCTCACGGCAAAGCCAGTACGGCCCTAACAAACTCTGCTGCCGTCATCGTGTCTAAGTTAGCTTTTGGAGCAGACGTACCCAAGCACTCTGTGGCGGGGCCGTCGGCCCAGTCGTCTGTCACGACAATCACGTGCTGGCCCTGCTCTTTTCGGTAGAGGCCTAGAGCAACCACAGCGACGTTCGCCTGTTCTTCGGAAGACTCCTCATCGCTCAGTCTGGGGCACAAATCCATGGCGACTCCCATGTGGTCCCACTGCTCGCTGGCGTCTCTGAAGTGCCCCTGAGCTGCCCGAACCCAGGTCGTGCCAGGCGAGTCTTGGGCGAAGTCGGAGCACTCCGCGATGACCCCCAGAGGGCAGATGACTAAGCCTGAAATTGCCAGGCTCGTTAGGGAACTGTAAAAATGATTTCTTTGTCCACCCGGCTGGCACAGGTCGTCAAACGCCAGGAGACTCGAAGAGTCGAGGATATAAATATCCATCAGCTGTTCTCGCGTGCGTGCTGAGCGAGCAGGCCCACATCTTTTCCGCTCGTGACCCTTAGTCTCTTACGGCTTTCTATTTCTGTTATCTGGTTGGACTGACGAAGATTCAGGACGGCCCTGGTATAGGTGCTACCGAACTCATCAAAGCGTTTCTCGTAGACCTTTTTGCCCCCCGGGGCGAAGCCCGTCTTGCCCTCATCCTCGCCGCTGTATCGGAACACTGCGTCGACCACAGCCTGCTCCGTCAGGCCCAAGCCGCGAAGTCGAAGGGCCACCGCCTGATAGCTCGTGCCGTACCGGTTAGAAATAAGCCTGATGTTGTCCAAGTCGTTCAGTCGGATAAACGACCACTTCTTTCTCTCGAAGTAGGCACGAACGCTCGGCTCTGGGAGAAGGAAATCGGCCGCGAACTGATCGCACCAGCGCTCGTCCGAACCCACCGGGTCGTGGCAGACAGCCGACACTCCCTTAGCTACGTGAGCCAGTTCGTGAAGGAGGGTGAAGCTGCGCAGGCTGGCGAGCTTGTAGTCAGAGTTGATGGCTATGAGGGGAGCTACGGGATCAGGCAAGGAAAAACCCCGACAATTGTCGGCACCCATGGGCGTCAATAAGACGCTAAGGCCGGCTGTTTCGAGACGAAGGCGCAGCTTTTTGAAAACCTGCGTCTTACTCGAGGCTGATATTTGCTCTGTGACATCCCAATTATGAAAAGCCCTAGCTTCCACCGCAAAGGTGGCGGCGCTCACGATATCTGCCGGAACGGGCAGTTGTGCCCTTTGCCCTCGTTCTTGTGCCCAGAAACGAACTAGCTTCTGGGCATGCTGGGCTTGCCTGACAACTCGAAGCTCCTGCTCAGGATTGGACGCCGTGCCGAGAACGGATGCTCTGTACTTGACGCCGGCCGGTGAAGAAGCCGGCGGCTCACTCCGGAAGAAGAACTGGGTTGACCTACCGAGCAGGGATGCCAATTTTTCGACGTCACCCTTGAATGGTCTCTTCGAGCCAGCGAGCCACTCGTTGACCAAGGAGGTTTCACGCCCAAGGGACGATGCGACTTGCTCTACGCCGATTCCCAAATCCCGCATAGCCCAGGTCAAGATCTCTGCATTGATAGGAAGCGTGGGCATGACAAGAAGGTACCCCCAGTCGTCCGACGGCTGACGTTGCCTCACTTGTGAGGTGGAACTTCTTCGTTGTGTTGCTTCACGGGGGACACTGTGCTTCGTAGCTCTAGATGCCGCGAACGGCTCTTCGATGACAAAGGGGGCGTCGTCAGGCCGCATGACTCCGCCAGGTCTTAGACGGATGCGACTGGTGTGGCCCGCAAGGGCCCCGAGGAGAACAGCTGGGTTTGCGGACGCGGCCGATGAAACGTTGTGGTGCTTGCCAAGCCAGTAGCGGGTAGAGCCAAGCTCGTCTTTGTATCGGGCGACCGCGGGTCCCGGAGGACCCCTGTTCTACGCGGACGGGTACGAGGTCGAGGACGTTTCCGGCCGACGCCTCGATAGCTGACTGTCACAGTCACATCGTCAGGGGTGGGTTCCCTGTCCACAGCTCATGGCTTGGCCCAGTCTCGCCAGCCCACCAGATGTTGGTGAGGTACTGCTGCGGGTTGAGGACCGGGATTGGCTTGCTGTAGCGATGGACGATGAACGGTGCGACTAGTCGGCTGTCGTCCTCGGGCACGTCGAGGGGAGGGTCGAAGGTGACCATGACGTCTCGGGCGGGGTGCTGCCTATGTTCGTGATCACGAGGTCCATGGTGACGTCGGACTCGGCCGCGGGTCAGAACTTGGCCGTCACCCGTGGCTGGCTCCTGGCTTTGCTTTCGCTAGCCGCGGAAACGAGGGCGAGCATTGCCACGATCGCTGCTACGACGGCGCCCACTGCGGTCCCCTAGTCGTTGATCCGCTCCCACCGGTCTCCGATCCAGTCGGCCATCTGCGCCCATGACACCGCGGCCTACTGCGCCTCGACGGGCACGACTAAAACAGCGGTGTGCCCAGCCTCGGTGAGTGTGTGCGTGCTCGTCTCGACACGGACTGAGGCGTCTACGGTCGTCACGATCCGTTCCAGCACCCCCAGGGGGGCACCGTCCAGCGCAGTCAAGGATCGACCAATGTGCCGGGCGGCAAGGCTCGTGAGCTTCGTTGTCCGCTCCCCACGAGATTTCTTGGTGTGGCTGAGAGTGGGAGAGCAGATTTGGCACGTGACGTAGGACGAGAGCGCTTCGACGTCATCCCTGCTCCAGAATTTAGGCATGCGGGGGCCACCGTCGCCATGGGCCAAGTCTTGGCGGAAGTTCTCGGGGTCTCCGTGCTGCCAGGGCGACCAGGCGCGATCGCGATCGACCTGCTCGTCGATTGGATAGCCGGCGAATCGAGAGTCCTCGACGAGGTTCTCGAGCGCGCCGAGCGCTTGGAGGCTAAACCCCGCTCGGCCTTGCGCGACGCTAAGAGACTGATCGCTACCGGGCTTGACCTATCTCTACGCGAAGCGCTGCAGCTGGAACAGCGCGCCTTCAAGCAGGCAGTTGGATGCCTCGGTCCGCGCTAGGAGGAACTGTGTGAAAGCCAGTCTTCGCGTACCCGCGAACAATTCATGCCCAGCGTCGGAGATTCGTATAGGAGGCCTGGAACTTTACAAGACCGCAAACCCAAACACAGACCGCACCATCTTGGTCGATCGCTTCGGCGGGCGTCGGACGGCTACCTCGGCGGCTACGGCTACGGCTACGGCTACGGCTACGGCGTCGGCCTTGGGACCGTGCCTGTCGAACCAGCTCATGCCCATGCGCCTCACGTCCTCATGACGGCCACCCGTCCGGCTCGGGATGCAGCCGGCCCGTCAGCGCCGATAGCTCGCGCTCGTGCTGCACCATCCACGCGATCACGCTGTTGAGGCTGCTCTCCCGCCGCAACCAGGGGCGGCCGCCGGCATGGTCTCGGCCACCCTCGCCCGCTAAACTTCCCCGCGATGCGCATTGCCTACCCGAGGACACGAACGGAGTTGGGTTTGTCCTTCGAGGCCGTCGCCGAACGTTCGGGCGTGTCTACTCGATCCGTGCAACGACTCGAGAACGGAGAAAGGGAGGGGCACCTCTCGACGTGGTTCCGTCTCGCCGGTGCCGTCGATCTGCACCTCGATTCGCTCGTGTCGTATCTGTACGAGGTCGATGCCTCGTCCAGTGACGATTAGCTACTCACGACCCGAAGGCCCGATGCGCGGGAGGCCGCCGAGAGCATCGGCGTCCTGAGCCCCCGCTGCGCTCGTGACCTCTTCTGACAACGTACGGTTGATCAGCCACATCTCTTGAACAACCTCGGCCAGGACCTTGATCTCATCGAGAAGCCTGGTCCTCTCTTGTCTTAACTGACTTAGCTCGGCGTGCGGGCTTAGTTCTTCAGCTGTCGCGCTTTCTAATTGGCGACTCCCTCGATGGGACGCCTCCGCGTATGCCTCCTTGAAGACCTCGTCCCTGCCGTAGGTTGCCCTGCTGAGGCCGACTTCAGCGGCGAGGGCTATTTTGGGCGGAAGCCGGGTAGCAGGGTCGTCTCGACGACGATGGACGTAAGACTCAAGGACCGACATGAGGGCCTCATGATTCTCAGGCTTGACCACCTAAGCTCCATCAGCAAGTCGGCGTGCTCGACTCTGCTGCAGTCGGAGAACCGCCCGCTGATCGTCGCTTTGGCCCTTGACGGTCAGGAGCAGCGCGGTTCGATCAGCGGTGCCGGCCCAAGCCTGGCGGTGAGCGACGCTCAATGAGGCATTGGTGCACTCCTCCGGTCTGCAGAGAGCGAGAATGGGCTTGTCTCGCTTGTTCTCTGGCTGACCTCTCAGGCATACCGCAATCTCCGGACGGAAAGAACAGTCCGCTAGCGGCCCTGGGAATAGCAGACGTGCTGAGTCGCGTAGTAGAGCCCGGACGACATCGTCACGAGCTATCGTCGGACCCTCGATCTCAAGCGCGGCAGCGGCCGCCCTTTTATCTGCCAATGACGCGATCTTGTCAAGCTGTCGATCCATTGCTGGTCCACCTCGACCAGTCGATGTCTCTCCCAAATCGACACGTCGCCGGAAGCGGTCGAGGAGATCTTCTTCCCGTTTTAGGAACTCCTCGTTCGCGATCTCTGTAGGGACTCCCGAGTCAGGTGTTCCTGCATAGCCAAGACTCGTGGCGATGCGCAGGTGGCGGTATTGAAGTTGCAGACCGATCATGCCGAAGGGCTGATTCGCTATGTGCCACGCCATCGTTTTTCGAAACTGCCGGGTTTGCAGGTGCCACGGCCCGTCATCCCAATCAGGGATGGGCTTCCGTCCTCCCGGAGTAAAGCGGTTTACGTGCGTGACGAATTCGTTTAGGGCGTCGTTTATGCCAATGATCGGCTCGTCCAAACGCGTCGCGCCCCTGCCCATGGGCGACCAACCGAAGAGTAGGTCACCGTCGTGCAGGTGCTCCAACACCGCGATGGCGCGAGCAACTGGTTCAATCACGACCCAGTCGGCTGCTGCCCCCTCTTCATCCTCGTTCTTGAACGCCGTGGAGCTGATGACTAAGCGCTCAGCGCCAGTTCCCGACCGATGCCTCCGGACGGCGTCACGCCGAATTGATCGGACTTCACTGTCACGCATTCCCGACAGGTACGCCGTGACGATGTAGCAGGCCGTCATTAGATGCTTTTGCAGAGGGAGCATGTCAGAGGGAGCTAAACCCTCCGCCCACGGTAATCCAGTCGCAGGGTCGACCGAGGGTTGAGTCTCAAGGCCTCCCGGCTCAAGGGGCATCTCGTTGATGGCGCGTTCCAAGCGCTCTTTCAACCGCATTCGCTTGTGAAAAGAGCCAGTCGGCAGCCCGGCCATGGTGATGATGAGGTTTAGGTTGACTGAGCTGAGTGGCCCTCCAGTTCGGTGTTCCGGCTCACTGGGGGAGCGTGACCTGTTTGAAGCCGCGGGGAGGCCGCGTCCGCGGGCTTGGCGCCACGAGAGCCATTCCTCGAAATTGGCCAAGGAAGAACCTTTGCGTGAGCGAGTGTCCTTTAAAGCGGCCCATTCAGCAGCGCCTTTGGCGATGTCGTGGGATGCGACGTCCACGTACAGCATGGCTTGCTGTAGGAGTGGTCCCAATATTTCTCTTGGAATTCTCTTGGTTGTTGGATCACGGGGCCGACTGCGGGCCACCAGCGCGCCCATGACTTCCCTCCCGCTTTGCCCTGGCCATGGGCTGGGCCATTCGTCGGGACGCCACTGCGTTTTACTTTGGCCGAGCAAGCGAACTATGTCCAGCTTCCAGGCCTGGGTCGAGATCAACACCCCGCGTGATTCTCGGGTCACTTTGCAGTGCTTAGCCAAAGCTACTGCATACGCGACGACATCTTCTTGGGTGAAGATCTGCAGGGACGTATGGCCTCGACCTTGAAGGTGTTCGAAGAAGAGGCGTACGCGGCGGAATTCCTGATGGACGCCCGCCGGCCTGAGGGACGTCAGTAGTCCGTTCCGGGATGTGCGGGGCTGGTTCAGTTTCTCGTGTATGAACGCCTTCGCGGCTACGCGAAGGGCACCCTCGGGAATGGTGTTGAAGTCAGCGATGCATTGAGTGGGTTGCACGTTGGACCGCTGTACGTACGCTCTCAGGTTCCATATGTCGTCGCCGACACGTGGAGGGTTCTGTGGTTCAGGCCCCGTGACGCGAGATCTGATAACAGGATCGGCATCAGACAAGGCCGAATGGGACAGCATGTGGAAACTGCTCGTCTTTTCAACCGCGGTCATCACGTCAGCTCGCTTCCAGTTGCTCCTGTTGGTGGCAGGTAGATCGCCGCCTGCCCGGCGTTCGTTATCTGTCTCGCTGCGGCGACTTCTCGCTTGGAGAAGCGCGGGAAGATCTTTTCTTCGGCCACCGCAACGGCCAAACCGAAAATTGGGGACCAATCGCGATACGGCAGCACGCCTGCTTGCTCGCGTGCAGTGTCGACGAAGCGATGGATGTTCGGCAGATGGTCTCGGGTCACTACGGCATTTGGGCAGGTCAGGCATTGTCCATTCATCGCCGTGCAGTCTTCGCCTGGCACCCCGAACGGGGAGTTCTCAAAATCTGCACAGTCGTTCGTCCAGAGCATTTTGCGCGTGCCCCGTCGTGGTGTGCCCACCGAGTGGTCTGATGGATCACCGGTGAGGACCGTCGGCTCTCGAATCGCGTCTTCGTAGCCTGCCGTGAGCCCGAGGTAAATTGCCTCGTCGTGGAGGGGCAGGTTTGAAGGCAGGTCAGCGTAGAACTTGGCAGCGGTCTGTACGTTGTGATTGACAGTGAAGTCATCCATGTCGCCAGCCACGGTGCGGTATGAAGCCCGCTTGGCGGTTTTTCGTAGCCGACGGGTGTCGAAGGCAAATATCGGTATCCCCGATCGTTCTGTGGCCCTCAGCACGAGCTTCGCGCCTGCGTCGTACTTGGTTGGTCCAGTGCTGCCAAATCGAGGAACTCGAACTAATCCGTCGCTCGAGGAGGGCCTCTGCGTAGGAGATGGCCCCTTGGGGGAGTAGACGATCCACAAATAATCAACTGGGAGATGCTTATGGGCTGCCTCTGTGCGTTTCAAAACCTCCCGTAGGAGCCACCCAGCAGACATGTGCCCGTTGTCGTCGACCTGCAATCGCTTCACCTCGGAACCGGGGGAGCGGTTCTTCACGTATTCGACCGTGACCTTCCCGCCAGCTCGATTGCTCAAGCAGTCTCTCCTCAGCCCGGAAATGCATTCTGGCTCCAGGCCAGTGCGAAGCGCGATCAAGACAAAAAAGGGAATTAGCTGCGTCAGCGTGCTGTAAATCACGGACTGCAATTGCTGCAGCGAATGGCCCGCCCCGCGGAGTAACTTTTTGTCCATGTTTGACAGGTCTTCCACCCGTTGCGGGTAGGTCTGGCAACGATCGAACAGTTCGCGACAACGGTCTGAGATGTCTTGACTGCTCGAACGAAGGAGAGCATTGATTTCTTCTTCGCATTGCACTTCCATTGCATGCGCCTGCTCATCGGAGTAGGCATCGCTGACGCCACCGGGTCGCTTGATGAGAGGCCCCTCGAGCAATGACCCGGTGGCCGTTTCAAACAGCTGAACTTGTCGCAGGTCGACGGGCGCTAGAGGCTCGTCAAGCTTGAGAAGGTTTTTAATCTTGTCAAAGTAGAGGCGTTGAGCTGCGGCTTGGTCGCCTGTCGTGGAGGCTGCTGCAAGGGCTTGTCCACGCCTGAAGGTGTCTGCCGGAAGCATGTTAAGTTCCGTATCCGGGTCAACGTTGAGCTGATCCTGGCTGATCGCCCTGAGCAGGTTTGCGATGGCCCGACCGTAGACATAAACCGATGAATGACTCAGGCTCTTCTGCTGCTGAAGTGTGTGGAGGCGGCGCAGGAGAGCGCGGCCGGCTGCCGTCCGCATTGCTCGGGGCGCGAATTCCGGTTGGTAGACAAAGCCAGCGTTCTCGAAGCTCGTCAGGTCGGACGGCTCTCTAGCCCCATGCGCTCTCGCGGTTGGTGTAATTCGCCTTCTCGTTCGGTGCGGAATAAGGCGCGCCATCACCTCGAAGCCTCCTGGCCGAGGGTGCTCTGCCAGCGTCTTAAGGCGCTGTCTGTAACTTCGGTCGCTTGCGCAACGTAAGGAAGGTAGTTCTCAATGGTTGTCGCGTAGTTTGCGTGGCCCAGTAGCAGGCGTAAGCGATTAATTGGGTCGAGGGTTAGTTTGGCCAAGCGTGACGAGTGCATTGTTGCTCCGCGCTCAACAAGCGATTTTACCTCGTCCAGCGTCCCCTCTAAGAGCAAAGACAACGTGTTCACGGCGAACGTAGCCCGAAGTGTTCTAGCCGAGATTGATACCGCCAAGCCTTTTTCCCGGCACCTCTGGTTTGCACGCCAAATCGAGGATTCCCATGCGGCCACCTGGAGAGGCAGCCCGTTCGGCTGTACGAATAGAAGGGGCGACGACAGGCCTCCGTTTGCCGAACGCAGAAGGGAGGACAGGCGCTCCTTAGCTGAGAAGAGTGTCCAATTTTCCAGGGCGAGAATTTGGTAGCGGTCAATCACATGTGCCGGCTGCTCCTCCAGCCCTCGGGCGGTAGCTAGATCACGCGTGTCCAAAAGAGCCCTGATGTCCCGGATGGCGGCGTAGTAGAGGGGCACGTTCCTTTCAACGGCTCCCTTCGTGATGCTCGTGGGAAGAGTGAGGTCGGCCTTCTCGTATTTGTCCACGGTCCCTGGATGACGAGTGAACCCCTGGGCATTCTCGATCTCTTTGGCCAACAGGCTGGCGGCCTCGGTCTTGCGCATGCCTGTTCGTAAGAGGAGGTCGCTGTATGCCTGCACGCGACTCGGGTACTTAGGCTCCCGTCCGTCTGTCTCAAGTCCAAGAACGCCTACGTCGATCCAGTCGTCGTACTCGGCTAGGGTCACGAACCGAGTACGAGACCTCCTGCTGGATTTCGTCTTCAGAATCGCCTCGCCAGAAGGGGCCAGCGGATTCTGAGCTATCCGCCCCGCCAAAACGAGATAGTCGAAGAATCGCTTGAGGCTGCTGTGCTGGCGTGCCCAAGTCCGTGGACTTATGCGTGATGCCGGATGGTCGAGTCGTGCGTTTTTGTAGATCTTCAGATCTCGCCACGTAATCCGAGGGATCTCGACAGGAGGATCGAGGGCTTCGCACCAGTCGAGGAACATGTAGATGTCTGTCGCGATCGCCTTCCAGCTGTTCTCAGAGCTGGTTGCTCCTGCGGTGGACGTTCCCTCCCACGTGATGCCGTCAGGAAGTCCGCGCAGAAAGAGGTTGAGGTCAGAGTTGTAGGTGCCGTCCCCATTGATGGCGAAAGGCATCCCGTCGATCGCTTGCCTCGTATCCCGACGGCCTAGGTAGGAAGCTAGGTCATCAAGCTCGAGCACACTTCGGCACTCTCGTGTGTTGAGAAGCTGCGTCGCGAGGCCGGCCGGAGTCAGCCGTGCTCTGGGGTGTCTTAGTTGCATGCCCAGCCTCCGCCTCAGTAGATCATCGAACCTAACGGTCTCGGATATTGTTGCGCAACATGTAAAAACTGCTATACTAAGAGGTCGCACCGCTCTCGGAAGTGGGAGAGGCGCCTCACGACTACATAACGAAGAGAGCGGCCGCTACCGCGAGCTGAACCCGGTCTTCTACGTCCCCTCCGCGCAGCGCAACCTGCAGCAGGTCGGCAAGCCCGGCGCCTACGACTTCCTGCCCGGCACCCCCGAGCAGAGCGAGCTCGTGCGCGCCGAGACCGAGCGCACCTCGCGCGAGGCGTACGCCTCGTACAAGCGCATGCTCGACGCCGGGGTCGCCCGCGAGGTCGCCCGCATCGTCCTGCCGCTGAACATCTACTCGTCGATGTACGTCACGGTCAACGCGCGGTCGCTGATGAACTTCCTCAGCCTGCGGACCAAGCGCGAGGGCACGCACTTCCCGTCGTTCCCTCAGCGCGAGATCGAGATGTGCGCCGAGAAGATGGAAGACATCTGGGCGGAGCTCATGCCGCTCACGTACGCCGCGTTCGGCACGAACGGTCGCGTCGCGCCCTGAGCGCCGAGAGGCGGGGACGGCGCTCCGGCCCGTCCCCGCCTCGCCGCCGACGAGAGCAAGTACGCTGGTTCCGTGTCGAACATCATCAACCCCTTCGGTCAGGTCCTCGTGGCCCTCGTCACCCCCTTCACCGCAGACGGGGAGGTCGACTGGCCGGCCGTCGAGAAGCACATCGACGACTGCATCACCGCCGGGGCGGACGGCATCGTGGTCACCGGCACCACGGGCGAGACCAGCACCCTGACCGACCCCGAGAAGCTCCGTCTCGTCGAGGTCGGCAAGTCCGTCTCGGCTGGGCGCGCCAAGATCATCACGGGCGGCGGGTCGAACGAGACCGCCCACGCGATCCAGCTCTACAAGGCCAGCGAGAAGGCCGGCGCCGACGGCGTCATGATCGTCACCCCGTACTACAACAAGCCGACGCAGGCCGGTGTGCTCACGCACTTCCGCATGATCGCCGACGCGACCGACCTGCCCGTCATCCTCTACGACATCCCCGGTCGCACCGGCATCCCGATCAAGTACGAGACGATCCTCCGCGCGGCCAAGCACCCGAACATCGTCGCGGTCAAAGACGCGAAGGGCGACTTCTCCGAGGTCAGCCGGGTGCTGAACCAGACCGACCTGCTCTACTTCTCCGGCGACGACGCCAACGTGCTGCCGCACCTGGCCATCGGCGCCTCGGGCCTCATCGGCGTCACGGCCAACATCGCCGCGGCCCCGTACCGCACCATCATCGACGCGGTCAACGCTGGCGACCTGCACACGGCGACCCAGGCCCACCAGATGCTCGAACCGCTCGTCCGCGCGGTCATGACGCACGTGCCCGGCACGGTCGCGGCCAAGTACATCCTGCACGGGCTGGGTCGCATCTCGAGCCCGCGCGTCCGACTGCCCCTCGTCGGCCCCGAAGACAGCGAGGCCGCCCTCATCGAAGACGAGCTCGCGCACGTCGGCGCCATCCCGGGGCTCGACCTCAGCCGGTTCCGACCCGATCGCAACGCCGCGGCGGGTGGCGCCCTGCCCAAGGTGCACGGCACGACCCGCTGAGCCGCGCCTCCTCGGTCGCCGCGACATCCCGGGGCTCGAGCCCCACCACTCCCGAAGGACCTCATGCCCGTCACGATCCAGACCCCGCCGCCGCTCGAAGACGGCACGCTCCGCGTCATCCCGGTGGGCGGTCTGGGCGAGATCGGTCGCAACATGACCGTCTACGAGATCGACGGCAAGCTGCTCGTGGTCGACTGCGGGGTGCTCTTCCCCGAAGAGCACCAGCCGGGCGTCGATCTGATCCTCCCCGACTTCGCGCCGATCCGCGACCGGCTCGACGACATCCTGGCCGTGGTGCTGACGCATGGTCACGAAGACCACATCGGCGCCGTGCCGTATCTTCTGCGGCTGCGGGCCGACATCCCGCTGATCGGCTCGCAGCTGACGCTCGCGTTGATCGAGGCGAAGCTCAAGGAGCATCGCATCAGCCCGTACACCCTCACGGTCGCCGAGGGCGGACGCGAGACGCTCGGGCCGTTCGAGCTCGAGTTCGTGGCGGTCAACCACTCGATCCCCGACGCCCTCGCCGTCGCCATCCGCACCTCCGCCGGTCTGGTGCTGCACACCGGCGACTTCAAGATGGACCAGCTGCCCCTCGACGGGCGGATCACCGACCTGCGCGCCTTCGCCCGGCTCGGCGAAGAGGGGGTCGATCTCTTCCTCCCCGACTCGACGAACGCCGACGTGCCCGGTTTCACCGCTCTCGAGCGCGACATCGGACCGGTGCTCGACGACGTCATCCGGCGGGCTCCCCGGCGCGTGGTCGTGGCGAGCTTCTCCAGTCACGTGCACCGCGTGCAGCAGGTGCTCGACGCGGCCCACGCCAACGGTCGCCGGGTCGCGTTCATGGGTCGGTCGATGGTCCGCAACATGGGCATCGCGGCCGACCTCGGGTACCTGACGGTGCCCGACGGGGTGCTGATCGACGCGAAGAAGGCGCGAGACCTGCCCGACGACCGCATCGTCTACATGAGCACGGGATCGCAGGGCGAGCCGATGGCCGTGCTGGCCCGCATGGCCAACCTCGAGCACCAGATCGAGATCGGCGCCGACGACACGATCATCCTCGCGTCGAGCCTCATCCCGGGCAACGAGAACGCGGTGTACCGCGTGATCGACGGGCTGACGAAGCTCGGGGCGAAGGTCGTCCACAAGGGCAACGCGAAGGTGCACGTGTCAGGGCACGCCTCGGCGGGCGAGCTGCTGTACTGCTACAACGTGCTCCGGCCGAAGAACGTCCTGCCCGTGCACGGGGAGCACCGCCACCTGTACGCCAACGCCGCCCTGGCTCAACGAACGGGTGTGGCGCCCGGCAACACGATCCTCGGCCAGGACGGCGTCGTCGTCGACCTCCGCGACGGGATCGCCCGAGTCGTCGGGCAGCTCGACCTGGGCTTCGTCTACGTCGACGGCTCGACCGTGGGCGAGATAACCGACGCCGATCTGAAAGACCGACGCATCCTGTCCGAAGAGGGCTTCATCTCGGTCTTCGTCGCCATCGACGCGTCCACCGGCCGGGTCGTCGTCGGCCCCGAGATCCAGTCGCGAGGGTTCGCCGAAGACGACCGGGTCTTCGACGACGTCGCCCCGAAGATCGTCGCGGCCCTCGCCGAGGCGGCTGAGAACGGCGTGCGCGACACCCACGCCTTCAGTCAGGTCGTGCGACGGACGGTGGGTCGCTGGGTCAACACGAAGCACCGGCGCCGACCGATGATCGTGCCGGTCGTCATCGCCGTCTGAGGTCGCCTCCCGGTCGGGCACCCGGACACACGCGACCGGATCCGACCGGCGTCGGTGGTGGGCGGTACCGTGGAGCCCATGGCCACGCCCACGAAGTCGACCCCGCGCTCCCGCTCGGGCTCGCGTGCGTCCTCGGCGCGTGACGCGACCAAGGCCACCAAGAAGCTGCCCACCACGCCGGCGCCCGCGCCCGCCCGAGAGGGGCCGAACCCGCTCGCGGCGGCCTGGATGGGGCTGGCGCACATGACCGGCGCCGCATTCCGGCTGCTGGGCCGCGAGACGCTCGACAAGAGCGAGCGTCGAGACGGCGTGCCGTTCTTCCTCGTGCTCCTGGCGATCGCCGGGGGTGTCGTCGAGTGGCTGAACCCGACCAGTCCCCTCGCGATCGGCTTCGACGCGTACACGTTCGGCGGTCTCTTCGGCCGGGTGGCCTACGCCCTGCCGGTCATCATGATCCTCTTCGCGGGGTGGCTCTTCCGGCATCCCTCCTCGGTCCACGACAACACGCGCATCGGCATCGGGCTGGGTCTGTCGCTCGTGTCGATCAGCGCTCTCTGCCACATCTTCGGCGGTCAGCCCGAGGCCTCCGACGGCATGCCGGCCCTCGCCACCGGGGGAGGGGTCCTCGGCTGGGTCGTCGCATCCTGGCTCGTCGCCCTGGCCACCGAGTGGGTGGCGGTCCCGCTGGTCGTCGTCCTGCTCGCCTTCTCGATCCTGATCATCACCAAGACGCCGCCGAACCGCATCGGTCGTCGACTCGGCGAGCTCTACTCGTACCTCTTCGGCGAGACCGTCGACGACCGGGCGGCTGCGGCGGCGGCCGCCGCCGAGTCCGCCGACGCGGACGGCGAGCCGGAGTCGTTGCCCTGGTGGCGACGCAACCCCGGGCAGCGCGAAGACGACCCGGCGTACGACACCCCGCTCGTCCGGCCCGCCGCCGCGACCGCTCCGACCGAGGTGATCGGCCGCCGCAAGAAGCGCCGACCGGCGTTCGAAGAGCTCGACACGACCCCGGCCGCACCGCCCGTTCCCCAGGCGTCTCCCGCCACGGCCGAGACCGACGTCTTCTCCTCCGACCTCCTGGCCGATCTCGACCGGGCCGAAGACGCCGTCCGCGCCCAGGGCATCGACATCCCCCTGCACCCCGAGCCCACCGCGGCGACGACCGTGCTCCCCGTCCCCGTCCCCGAGGCCATCCCCGCCGAGGGCGAGAGCGACGCCGCCTCCGCGTTCCTCGCCCCCGACCTCGACGAGCCGGCGCCTCCGTCGCTCGAGTCCGTCGACCCGTCCGCCGACGACGTGCCCTATCGTCTACCGGCCGTGACGACCCTCGCCGTCGGCGAGCCCGCGAAGGCCCGCAGCGAGGCCAATGACGCTATCGTCGCCTCGATCACCTCTGTGCTCGACCAGTTCAACGTCGACGCCAAGGTGACCGGTCTGAAGCGCGGCCCCACGGTCACCCGCTACGAGATCGAACTGGGTCCCGGCGTCAAGGTCGAGCGAGTGACAGCGCTCACCAAGAACCTCGCGTACGCCGTCGCCTCGAACGAGGTGCGCATCCTGTCGCCCATCCCGGGCAAGAGCGCCATCGGGGTGGAGATCCCGAACACCGACAAGGAGATCGTCGCCCTCGGCGACGTGCTCCGGTCGTCGGCCGCCGCCAAGAGCACCCACCCCATGACCATCGGCGTGGGCAAGGACGTCGAGGGCGGTTACGTCGTCGCGAACCTCGCGAAGATGCCGCACCTCCTGGTCGCGGGTGCCACCGGCTCGGGCAAGTCGAGCTTCGTCAACTCGATGATCACCTCGCTGCTGATGCGCGCCAAGCCGGCCGACGTCCGCATGGTGCTCATCGACCCGAAGCGCGTCGAGCTCTCGATCTACGCCGGCGTGCCGCATCTCATCACCCCCATCATCACGAACCCGAAGAAGGCGGCCGAGGCGCTGCAGTGGGTCGTCAAAGAGATGGACATGCGTTACGACGACCTGGCCAGCTTCGGGTTCAGGCACATCGACGACTTCAACCGCGCCGTGGTCAACGACGAGATCGTGCTGCCTGCGGGCAGCGCTCGCACGCTGAAGCCCTACCCCTATCTCCTCGTCGTCGTCGACGAGCTGGCCGACCTCATGATGGTCGCGCCGCGCGACGTCGAAGACAGCATCGTGCGCATCACCCAGCTGGCCCGCGCCTCCGGCATCCACCTGGTGCTCGCGACCCAGCGTCCGTCGGTCGACGTCGTGACGGGCCTGATCAAGGCCAACGTCCCCTCGCGGTTCGCGTTCGCCGTCTCGAGCGTCACTGACTCCCGCGTCATCCTCGACCAGCCCGGCGCCGACAAGCTCATCGGCCAGGGTGACGGTCTGTTCCTCCCGATGGGCGCCTCCAAGGCGATGCGTGTCCAGGGCGCCTGGGTGCAAGAGAGCGAGATCGCCCAGGTCGTCGCGCACGTGACCCGTCAGGCTCGTCCCGACTACCGACCGGACGTCGCGGCCGTCGTCGAGAAGAAGGAGATCGACGGCGACATCGGCGACGACCTCGAGCTGCTGCTCGCCGCCGTCGAACTGGTGGTCAGCACGCAGTTCGGATCGACCTCGATGCTGCAGCGGAAGCTGCGGGTGGGCTTCGCCAAGGCGGGGCGCCTGATGGACCTCATGGAGTCCCGCGACATCGTGGGTCCTTCCGAGGGGTCGAAGGCCCGCGACGTCCTCGTGACGACCGAGCAGCTATCGGGTGTCCTGACGAAGATCCGCGGCGGCGGCGATGCCGGTCCGGCGCAGCCCGGTCGAGGCGGAGCCGGGGCGGCCATCGACGACGACCCCGTCGAGGCGATGACGCGGGGTTACGCCGAGGTCGACGACGACGAGGGGTCGGAAGACGCCTGGAACCTCACCGGGAGAGACTGACGTGACCGACAGCGACCGCAGCGACGGCGCCCCCCGCGGCGCGACCTTCCCCTTCCGAGGCCGGGTGGCCCGCCGAGGCCCCGGCCCGGCGAGCACAGCCAACATCGCCAACATCATCACCGTGGTGCGCATCCTCATGGCGCCGCTGTTCATGGCGTGGCTCCTCATCGACGATGGCGCCGACGGCTCGTTGCGCATCGCCGCGGCCGCGCTGTTCGTGGTCGCCATCCTCACCGACAGCCTCGACGGCATGCTCGCCCGGGGTCTCGACCTCGTCACCGACTTCGGCAAGATCGTCGACCCGATCGCCGACAAGGTCCTCATCGGCGGGGCCCTCGTCTCCCTCTCGATCGTCGGCGAGCTCCCGTGGTGGGTGACGGCTCTCATCCTCGTCCGCGAGATCGGCATCACCGTGTTCCGATTCGCCGTCATCCGTGATCGGGTCATCCCCGCGTCCCGGGGCGGCAAGCTCAAGACCGTCCTGCAGGCCGTCGCCGTGACCCTCGCGCTCTTCCCGCTCTGGAACCTCCTCGGGTCGGGCATGCACTGGGTCAACGGAGTCCTCATGACGGCCGCGGTCGTGGCGACCCTGGTCTCCGGGCTCGACTACCTGAGGGTGGCGGCGAAGCACGGTCGACCGTCATGACGCTCGCCGGCGACGTCGTCGCCGAGCTCACCCGTCGACGGCTCACGATCGGCGTGGCCGAGTCGCTCACCGGCGGCCTGCTGATCGCCGAGCTGATCGCCGTGCCCGGAGCATCCGCGGTCGTCCGCGGCGGTGTCGTCGCCTACCAGACGGAGTTGAAGCACACCCTGCTCGGCGTCGACGCCCGACTGCTCGCCGACCGCGGGCCCGTCGACCCCGACGTGGCCGAGGCCATGGCCGCGGGAGTCCGCGGGGTGGTCGAGACCGGCGGCACCCCCACCGACATCGGCCTCGCGACCACCGGTGTCGCCGGCCCCGGTCCGCAGGGCGGCCACGATCCCGGTGTCGTCTTCGTCGGTGTCGCCTGGGGAGACGAGACGCGGGTGGTGGCCCTCGACCTGACGGGAGACCGCGAGGCCATCCGACGGGGCACCGTCTCCGAATCACTCACGGCTCTGCACTCGTGGTTGGTCGACGCGAGGGAATAGACCGCGTTTCGGTCTCGTTACATCTGGCAGGTTCACAAGGGTCGCACAGTCCCCGCTGGTTACAGTTACAGCCAACTGCGCTTTAGTATCACCATCCCACCCCCCGACAGTCCGTCAGGGTGGGCGTCCGTTCGGAGGAGGGTCCCATGGTTCTGGTTCGTCAAGAAATCGGAGACGTCCTGCGCGACTTCCGGCTGCAGAAGGGCCGCACCCTTCGTCAGGTCGCGAGCAAGGCGAGCGTGGCCCTCGGGTACCTCAGCGAGGTCGAGCGCGGTCAGAAAGAGGCCAGCTCCGAGATCCTCGCCTCCGTCGCCGATGCGCTCGAGACTCCCATCTCGGTCATCATGCGCGAGGTCGGCGACCGCATGGCCGTCATCGAGGGTCTCAATCCCATCCCCGACACGCTCCCCGACGAGCTCGTCGCCGAGTTCGACACCGATCTCGCGGTGCGCTGAGTCCCCACCCCGTCACGAACGCCCCCGGTCCTCCGACGGGGGCGTTCGTCGTCTCCTGAGCCCCTCCGGAGGCGCGGCGCAGCTGAGCACGCCGCCCCGTCGACAGAGAGGTACCCTCCACTGATGCGCAAGAGCGAGTTCCATCGAGCCGTCGTCGACCAGTTCGGCGAGGCGTACGGGCGCATCCTGATGCGCGATCTCGTGATGTCGGCCGTGGGCGAGCTCACCGCCGAGCAGGCTCTCGTGCAGGGCGTCCCGCCGAGAGACGTCTGGCTCGCGCTCTGCGACGCCGAGGGCGTACCGGAGTCGAGACGGCATGGTGTCGGTCTACCCGCGCCTCGTCGTTGAGGCTCGACGTCGCACCTCCGCCCGTCTGCCCGTGATCGTGCGGATGTTCGACACGCCGCGCCATGGAAGTCGAACATGTGTTCGTACCGGTGATAGCGTCCTCCCCAGGACCTGATCGGTCCGAGAACTCCACTTCGGTGGCCGGCGTCGACTCCGATGTCGGTGGTCGTCCGTAGCGTTCTCGTATCGACGTTCCCGCCGCCGGAGTGACCGGCGGCACCAGCCTTGTCGTAGCGACGAAGACCTTGTCCCACCGGTCGGCGGCGACGCGACAGCCTACAGGCGCACGGACGACCACCACGAAGGAGAACATCATGCCCTCAGCAGAGAACCGCGAGAAGGCCCTCGAGACCGCACTCGCCCAGATCGACCGCCAGTTCGGCAAAGGCGCGGTCATGCGTCTCGGCAGCGACGAGCGTGCTCCCGTGGCCGTCATCCCCACCGGCTCGATCGCGCTCGACGTCGCGCTCGGAATCGGGGGCATCCCCCGTGGCCGCATCGTCGAGATCTATGGCCCCGAGTCGTCCGGTAAGACCACGCTGACCCTGCACGCGATCGCCAACGCGCAGCGCAACGGCGGCATCGCGGCCTTCATCGACGCCGAGCACGCACTCGACCCCGAATACGCGAGAAAGCTCGGCGTCGACATCGACGCGCTCCTCGTCTCGCAGCCCGACACGGGTGAGCAGGCCCTCGAGATCGCCGACATGCTCGTCCGGTCCGGCTCCATCGACCTCATCGTCATCGACTCCGTAGCGGCTCTGGTGCCGCGGGCCGAGATCGAGGGCGAGATGGGCGATTCGCACGTCGGGCTCCAGGCGCGACTCATGTCTCAGGCGCTCCGCAAGCTGACGGGTGGTCTGAGCCAGACCGGTACCACGATGATCTTCATCAACCAGCTGCGCGAGAAGATCGGCGTGTTCTTCGGTAGCCCCGAGACGACAGCCGGTGGTAAGGCCCTCAAGTTCTACGCCTCGGTGCGTCTCGACATCCGCCGCATCGAGACCCTCAAAGACGGCACCGACGCAGTCGGCAACCGCACAAGGGTCAAGGTCGTCAAGAACAAGATGGCGCCGCCCTTCAAGCAGGCCGAGTTCGACATCCTCTACGGTGTCGGCATCTCCCGAGAGGGCAGCCTGATCGACTTCGGCGTCGAGCACGGCATCGTCCGCAAGTCCGGCGCCTGGTACACCTACGAGGGCGACCAGCTCGGCCAGGGCAAAGAGAACTCGCGCAACTTCCTCCTCAACAACAAGGCCATCGCCGACGAGATCGAGCACAAGATCCTCGCCAAGCTCGGTGTCGGTGGTGCCAAGGCCGTCGAAGAACCCGTCGCATCGATCGAGACCAAGATCGCCGCACGGAAGGGCGCATGACCACGTCCGGCGACGGCGACTCGACGGTCGACTTGGCTCCGGTCACGCCGCTGTTCGGTCGCCGAGGGGCGTCGAAGCCCGCTGCCGGCGGCAGTGCTCCTCAAGACGAGTGGGCCGATGCGGCGCCGAGTGACGACGAGGTCGGCCATGAGTCGACCGCAGATGATGTCGCCGCCGAGTCGACGAGTCACAGCGTAGACGACGTCTCCCGATTCGCAAGCGCCCGTTCGGAGCCGGAGCCGGAGCCGGAGCCCCAGTCGGGCCACGAGTCGGCCTCGGCTCGAGCTTCGAAGCGCAAGACGGCTTCGGTCCCGGCCGAGTCTGACGCTGTCCGGTCGACTGCGGCCGCCCTGGCCGCGATCACCGATCACTGGTCCGGGCCGAGAGCGGTCGACACGCTCGACCCGGTCGACGAAGACGACGAGCCCGAACCAGAGCCCGAGGGGCTCGACGCGCAGCGGAGCCGAGCCGAGAACATCAGCATGCATGCCCTCGCGCGCCGAGGGGTTTCCTCCGCTGAGATGGCCTCTCTTCTGGCAGCCCGTGACCTCGACGAGCAGGTCGTCAGCGACGAGGTCGAACGACTCGAGGGTGTCGGTCTGCTCAACGACCGGGAGCTCGCGGAGAACCTGGTGCGCAGCAAGCATGAGCGCAAGGGCCTCGGTCGCGGCGCTGTCACGAGCGAGCTCCGCAGTCGCGGCATCGCGCCCGAGCTCATCGAGCAGGCGATGTCCGAGATCGACGACGACGACGAGCAGTCACGCGCCGACGAGTGGGCGCTGAAGCGCGCCACGTCGTTGCAGGGGCTCGATCAGGCGACCGCGGAGCGGCGTCTGAACGGGTACCTGATGCGCCGCGGCTATCGGTCCGAGACGATCCGTCGGGCGGTGGAGAAGGCTCTTCCTCGCGGTCGGGGCGGCGTCCGCTTCCGATGATCGGTCGACCGGGGCCGCGGCCGTAGACTCTCCGACTATGTCGACGGTTCTCCCCGCCCCGGTCTCCGAAGCCCGAGCAGACGGCCTCGCGGCTCCCGCGCGTCGCACCTACGAGGTGCGGACGTTCGGGTGCCAGATGAACGTGCACGACAGCGAGCGTCTGAGCGGATCCCTCGAGGCCGCCGGCTACGAGCCGGCCGTCGACGGTGAAGCGGATGTCGTCGTCATCAACACCTGCGCCGTCCGAGAGAACGCCGACAACAAGCTCTACGGCACATTGGGGCGGCTGGCGGGCGTCAAGCGGCGGCGGGAGGGCATGCAGATCGCCGTGGGCGGATGCCTCGCGCAGAAAGACAAAGAGGCCGTCCTCGAGCGCGCGCCCTGGGTCGACGTCGTCTTCGGCACCCACAACGTCGGGGCGCTGCCGACGCTCCTCGAGCGTTCTCGTCATAACGACGAGGCGCAGGTCGAGATCCTCGAATCGCTCGACGTGTTCCCCTCGACCCTGCCGGCCAAGCGCGACTCGGTCAGCTCCGGCTGGGTCTCCATCTCGGTCGGCTGCAACAACACCTGCACCTTCTGCATCGTGCCGACGCTGCGCGGCAAAGAGCGCGATCGGCGCCCGGGCGACATCCTCGCCGAGGTCCGCTCCCTCGTCGACGACGGCGCCATCGAGGTGACCCTGCTCGGTCAGAACGTCAACTCCTACGGGGTCGAGTTCGGCGACCGCCTCGCTTTCGGCAAGCTCCTCCGTGCCGTCGGCGCCATCGACGGCCTCGAGCGCGTCCGTTTCACCAGCCCGCACCCGGCCGCCTTCACCGACGACGTCATCGACGCCATGGCCGAGACCCCTGCGGTGATGCCGCAGCTGCACATGCCCCTCCAGTCGGGGTCCGATGCGATCCTCCGATCGATGCGACGCAGCTATCGCAGCGCGAAGTTCCTGGGCATCATCGACCGGGTCCGGGCCGCGATGCCCGACGCGGCGATCTCGACGGACATCATCGTGGGCTTCCCGGGTGAGACCGAAGCCGACTTCGTCGACACGCTCCGAGTGGTCGAGGAGGCGCGTTTCGCCTCGGCTTTCACCTTCCAGTACTCCGTCCGACCCGGCACGCCCGCGGGGGAGATGGCCGATCAGATCCCCAAAGAGATCGTCCAAGAACGCTACGAGCGGCTGACGGCCCTCCAAGACCGGATCTCCTTCGACGAGAACCGCGCTCTCGTCGGCCGAAGGGTCGAAGTGCTCATCTCGGCGACCGAGGGTCGGAAGGACGCCGAGACCCACCGGCTGTCCGGTCGGGCCGAAGACAGCCGTCTCGTCCACCTCGACGTCCCCGACGGAGTCGAGGCGCCTCGACCGGGCGATGTCGTGACGGTCGACGTGACCGGGGCGGCTCCCTTCCATCTCCTCGCCGAGTCGTCGATCGGCTCCGTCTTCGACGTGCGACGCACGCGGGCAGGCGACGCCTACGACCGCGCCCAGGCCGACTCGTGCGGGGTGCCGGCGTCCGCGACCGGCTCGACCGGCGCCTCCGGGGCACCGAGGGTGTCGTTGGGTCTGCCGACCCTGCGCGTGTCGACGACGCCCATCTACGACGCCGCCGACGGTCTCCGCTGAGTCCGCGGGGTCGACGAGAGATGCTGATCGCCCTGGTCGGTGCCACGGGCACCGGCAAGTCCGCGCTGTCCCTCGACCTGGCCGAGCGGCTCCGGTCGAGCGGTCGCCCGGCGGAGATCGTCAACGCCGACGCGATGCAGCTCTACCGGGGCATGGACATCGGAACCGCGAAGCTGTCGGTCTCCGAGAGGCGCGGCATACCGCACCACCTCCTGGACGAGCTCGATGTGACCGACGAGGCGAGCGTCGAGTGGTACCAGCGGCGCGCCCGGACGGTCATCGACGAGGTCCAGGGGCGGGGTGCGGTGGCGGTGCTCGTGGGCGGCTCGGGGCTCTACGTGTCGAGTGTGCTGTTCGACCTCCGGTTCCCGGGCACCGACCCGGCCATCCGTGCGCGCTACGAGGCCGTCGGCGAGGCCCAGGGGCCGGGTGCGCTCTTCCGCCTGCTGCGCGACCGGGATCCGCTGGCCGCCCAGAAGATCGGCTCGACGAACATCCGCCGTCTCGTCCGTGCCCTCGAGGTCGGCGAGCTGACCGGCGAGCCGTTCTCGGCCCGCCTGCCCGACGAGGCGGCCCGCTGGCGCCCCTCGGCCATCGTCGGCGTGCACGACGATCGAGAGGCCCTCGTCGAGCGACTCGACGCCCGGGTCGAGCGGATGTGGGGCGACGGCCTCGTCGACGAGGTCCGCGGTCTCCTCGCGCACGGTCTCGAGCGCGGCGTCACGGCGAGTCGAGCGATCGGCTACGCGCAGGCGGCCGCCCAGCTGCGCGGCGAACTGACGGAGTCCGACGCCATCGAGACCAGTGCGGCTCTGACCCGCCGCTACGCGCGTCGTCAGGTGAGCTGGTTCCGTCGATACGCCGACGTCCGCTGGGTGCGGTCCGGCGACCCCGGGGGCGTCGAGGCGGCCCTCGATACACTCGACGCGTGACCACCACTCTCCAGTTCACCAAGGGCCAGGGCACGGGCAACGACTTCGTGCTGTTCTCCGACCCCGACGGCGAGTTCCCCCTCGACCCCGTGGCGATCCGGGCGTTGACCGATCGCCACTTCGGCGTGGGCGGCGATGGCGTGATCCGTGCGGTCCGGTCCGAGCACCTCCCCGACGGCCGGAACGCCCTGGCCGAAGACCCGGCCGCCGAGTGGTTCATGGATTACCACAACGCCGACGGCAGTGCGGCCGAGATGTGCGGCAACGGCATCCGGGTCTTCGTCCGCTACCTGACCGACCGCGGCCTCGCGACGCTCGAGCCGGGCGGCACCCTGGCGATCGGCACGCGGGCGGGGGTGCGCCACGTCCAGCGCAGTATGACGGGCTTCCAGGTCGATCTCGGCCTCTGGTCGCTCTCCGACGAGTCGCCGACGGTGCGGGCTCGAGAGCTGCATGCGGCCCGCCCCGGTCTGTCGCTGTCCGTCGGCAATCCGCACGTCGTCGTCGCGCTGGCGACCGACGACGAGCTCGACGCGCTCGACCTCTCGTACCTCCCCGTCCTCGACCCCGCACCCGTCGAGGGCGCGAACGTCGAGTTCGTCGTCCCGGCCGACCCCCTGGTGGTCGACGGCATCGGCCACATCCGCATGCGCGTGCACGAGCGGGGCAGCGGCGAGACCCTCTCGTGCGGCACGGGAGCGGCGGCGGCGGCCCTCGCGACGCGGCACTGGGCCGGTGCCGGGGCGCCCGATCAGTGGCGCGTCGAGGTCCCGGGTGGCACGGTCGGCGTCCTGGTCGTGCCGACGGACGACGGCGAGCACGTCTCGCTCAGCGGTCCGGCCGATCTGGTCTTCAACGGGGCGCTCGAGATCTGACCGCCGTCGTCGGGCCTGCCTCGCTGATCAGCGACGGTGGGCCGTCAAGACGCGGTAGCCCTTGCTGGTGGAGGCGCGGGTCACGTCGACGACGTCGCCCAGCTCGGAGTTCATCCACTTCTGCAGCGAGTCCGCGCCGAGGTTCTTCTGGACGACGAGCCACGCGTCCGACCCGACCTCCAGTCGGGGGAGCCACTTGGTCAAGAGCCCGTGCAGCTCGTTCTTGCCGACGCGGATGGGCGGGTTCGACCAGATCGTCGAGAACCGCAGGTCGGCGGGAACATCGTCGGGCTCGACGGCGTTGACGTTCTCGAGGCCTGCGGCCCGGGCGTTCTCGCGCACGAGCTCCAGCACCCTCTTGTTCACGTCGACGGCCCAGACCGTCGCGTCGGGTGACGACAACGCGAGGCTCAGGGTGATGGGCCCCCATCCGCATCCGACATCGAGCAGATGACCCGAGGTCGGCGGCGTGGGCACGTCGGCCAGGAGGACGGCCGTCCCGGCGTCCACCCGATCGGGGCTGAAGACGCCCGCGGCCGTGGTGAGTTCGAGTTCGCGGCCCGCGAGGGTCACCGAGATGGTCCGGCGCCGCATCAGGCTCTCCGGTTCCGAAGAGAAGTAGTGCTCGCTCGCCATGGCCCACAACCTATCGACAATCCCCACGGGCGGCCGAATCGGCTCCCCGCTCACCGCCTGACGAAAGGGCTAGTATCACTCCGATGACAGACCTCCCCACGAACCCGCTCGATGCCGAGCGTTCCGAGCAGGGTGACGACGTCGTCGCCCGCGTGCTCGACCGTGCGGCGTCCCGGGCTTCCGCCTACACCGTCTTCTCGCCTGCGCAGGCGATCCAGACCCGCTCTCTGCACGACACCGGCTCGGACGGCGACCAGTTCGACCGCGACGATCGCCAGGCGCTCCGTCGTGTGGCGGGGCTCTCGACCGAGCTCCAGGATGTCACCGAGGTCGAGTACCGCCAGCTCCGGCTCGAGAACGTCGTCCTGATCGGCGTCTACTCGCAGGGTTCGCTCTCCGACGCCGAGAACTCCCTCCGCGAGCTGTCGGCCCTGGCCGAGACGGCCGGCGCCGTCGTCCTCGACGGGCTGCTGCAGCGTCGGCCCAACCCCGACCCGAGCACGTACCTCGGCAGCGGCAAGGCCGAAGAGCTGCGGATGACCGTCGCGGCTCTCGGCGCCGACACGGTGATCGCCGACACGGAGCTCGCGCCAAGCCAGCGTCGTGCCCTCGAAGACGTGGTCAAGGTCAAGGTCATCGACCGCACGGCCGTCATCCTCGACATCTTCAGTCAGCACGCCAAGAGCCGGGAGGGCAAGGCGCAGGTCGAACTGGCGCAGCTCGAGTACCTGCTGCCCCGACTGCGCGGCTGGGGCGACTCGATGTCGCGGCAGGCCGGTGGCCAGGTAGGAGGCGCGGGTGCCGGAATGGGCAGCCGCGGCCCCGGAGAGACCAAGATCGAGCTCGATCGGCGACGGATCCACACGCGCATGGCGCGCCTCCGTCGGCAGATCAAGGAGATGAAGCCCGCGCGCGACGCCAAGCGGGCCAATCGCGACCGCAACGAGGTGCCCTCGGTCGCGATCGCCGGCTACACCAACGCGGGCAAGTCGAGCCTGCTCAACAGGCTGACGAGTGCGGGCGTGCTCGTCGAGAACGCCCTCTTCGCGACCCTCGACGCGACGGTGCGCAAGAGCTCGACGACGGACGGCCGGCCGTTCACGTACGCCGACACGGTGGGTTTCGTCCGAAACCTGCCGCATCAGCTGGTCGAAGCCTTCCGCTCCACCCTCGAGGAGGTCGCGGCGTCGGACGTCATCGTCCACGTCGTCGACGGCTCGCACCCCGATCCGGCGGCGCAGCTCGCGACGGTCCGCGAGGTCGTCAGCGAGGTCGACGGGGGCGACATCACCGAGATCGTGGTGTTCAACAAGAGCGACCTGGTCGACCCCGACCAGCGACTCGTGCTCCAGGGCCTCGTCCCGACCGCGGTCTTCGTCTCCGCCCGGACGGGCGAGGGCATCGACGAGCTCCTCGAGCGCATCGCCTCGACCCTTCCGACCCCTGACGTCGAACTCGAGCTGCTCGTACCGTACGACAGGGGCGACGTCGTCTCTCATCTCCACGACTCGGGTCGTGTCGTCGAGACGGCGTACGAGGAGGCCGGCACGCGCGTGCACGCCCGGGTCTACCCGAGCGACGTGGCGTGGTTGTCGCCGTTTGTCGACCGCGAGGCCGTCTCGAGCTGAGCCGACCGAGTCGACCACGACGAAGCCCCCCGCCGAATGGCGGGGGGCTTCGTCGTTCGTCGAGTCGGGGTCACACCGACCGGAGCACGGCCACGACCTTGCCGACGATCTGAGCGTGGTCGCCGACGATCGGCTCGAACGCGCTGTTGCGGGGCAGCAGCCAGGTGTGGCCGTCACGCTGACGGAAGACCTTGACCGTCGCCTCGTCGTCGAGCATGGCGGCCACGATGTCGCCGTTCTCCGCCGAGTTCTGCTGCCGGACGACGACCCAGTCGCCGTCGCAGATGGCGGCGTCGATCATCGAGTCGCCGACGACCCGCAGCATGAAGAGGTCGCCCTTGCCGACGAGCTGGCGGGGGAGGGGCATCACGTCCTCGACCTGCTGCTCGGCCGTGATCGGGATGCCGGCGGCGATGCGCCCCACCATCGGGACGTGCGCGGTGTCGCCGTCGTCGCTCGTCGTGAGGATGCTCGTCACGGGTGCGAGGGCGGGCGCCTCGGTCGAGAGGACCTCGAGGGCGCGGGGCCGGTTCGGATCGCGTCGGATGCGACCCGCGAGCTCGAGCTGGTTCAACTGGTGGGTCACGCTCGACAGCGACTTCAGACCGACGGCGTCGCCGATCTCCCGCATGCTCGGCGGGTATCCGCGCTGTCCGATGCTCTGCTGGATGGCCGTCAGGATCGACGTCTGCTTGGCCGTCAGCTCCTTGCGCGTGACCGAGCCCGTCTCGGTCGACCGGGTGCGCTGCGCGTCGCTCATGTGTCTCCTGCCGTGGATGTCGGTGGTCGCTGTTCTACTCGGACCACCGATCGAAACCGTATCCGATGCGGCGTCTTCGGCGAAACACATGTTCGAGTGTGTCGCCGATCCACGTCGAGAAAATCGAACATCGGGGTTGAAATCGACTTTGATCGAAGATATGTTCGGAACACGTCTTCGTGCCCGGTGTTCCCGGCCGATCGCCGGGCACGAACACGGACGTCTCCTCTAGCGGTGAAAGGACCACCTCATGAGCGCCATCACGACCACCACTGCCACTCCCACCCCCACCGACGACGCCGTCGCCTCCTTCTCTTCGCCCCCGCGCGTCCGGCTGCGCATCACCCGGCGGGGGCGTCGTGTCGTCAGCACCGCCGTCGGTCTGCTCGTCGCCGGTGTCGTCGGCGGCGTGCTCCTCGCCGGGCCCGGTGCAGTCGCGTCGGACACCGCCGGTGCGGCGTCGTTCGACTACGTCACGGTCGACGGGGGAGACACCCTGTGGCAGGTCGCGTCCGAGATCGCACCCACCAAAGACCCCCGCGACGTCATCAGCGACATCGTGCAGTTGAACAACCTCAGCAGCACCGAGGTCGCGGCGGGGCAGTCGCTCGCCGTCCCCGCTCAGTACGCCGACTGACGGGCCGTCCATCGGGCTCCGTCTGAAGAGACCTCGAGGGGTCGCGACCGCTGCCAGCCGAGGGTCGACGATTCGGGACTCCGTCCGGTGGAGACCTACCATGGAGCGGTGTCCTTCAGTCTCGACGACCTCCCCATCCGTGACGACCTCCGTGGCCTGACGCCGTACGGCGCACCGCAGACCAGGGTGCCGGTCGCTCTCAACGTCAACGAGAACACGCATCCGATTCCCGAGAACGTCGCACGCGACATCGTCGCATCGATCGCGCAGGCCGTCCTCGAGGTGAACCGGTATCCCGACCGCGAGTTCACGCAGTTGCGGGACTCCCTGGCCGACTACCTGGGTCACGGCCTCACCCGAGACAACATCTGGGCGGCGAACGGCTCGAACGAGGTCATCCAGCAGATCCTCCAGGCCTTCGGCGGCCCCGGGCGGAGCGTCCTCGGCTTCCCTCCGACGTACTCGATGCACTCGATCATCGCGGCGGGCACCGGGAGCACCTGGGTCGAGGGTGCGCGAGACGTCGACTTCACCATCAGTCCCGAGACGGCGGTCGCCGAGATTCGTCGCACCGAACCGGACATCGTGTTCTTCTGCGGTCCGAACAACCCGACGGGCACGCCCCTCGACCTCGCCACGGTCGAGGCCGCCTACGACGCGACCGACGGAATCGTCTTCGTCGACGAGGCGTACGCGGAGTTCATGCCCGTCGGCCAGCCCACCGCTCTGACCCTGCTCGAAGGCCGGCCGCGTCTCATCGTCTCCCGCACCATGAGCAAGGCCTTCGCCTTCGCCGGGGCGCGAGTCGGATACCTCGCCGCCCACCCGGCCGTGACCGACGCGCTCCGTCTGGTGCGCCTCCCTTATCACCTGTCGTCGTTGACCCAGGCCGCCGCGATCGCCGCGCTCTCCCACGCCGACGAGATGCTCGCCATGGTCGGCGAGATCGCCACCCAACGCGACCGGATCGTCCGGGTGCTGACCGAGCTCGGCTACGAGCCCTGGCCGACCTGGTCGAACTTCGTGCTGTTCGGCGGGGTCGACGATCCGGCCGACGTGTTCGAGCGTCTGCTCGCCCGGGGCATCATCGTGCGGAACCTCGGCATCCCCCACCACCTCCGGGTCAGTGCGGGCACCGAGGCCGAGACCACGGCGTTCCTCGAGGCGCTGCGCGACATTAGGCTCTCCTCGTGACCGAACAGACCCCTACCCGCGTGGCCTCCCTCGAGCGTGAGACGAGCGAGTCGCGCATCGCGCTGTCGCTCGACCTCGACGGCACCGGCTCGTCGAGCATCGACTCGTCCGTCCCGTTCTTCGACCACCTGCTGACGGCGCTGTCGAAGCACTCGCTGATCGATCTGCGGGTGGCGGCGACGGGTGACACGCACATCGACGCGCACCACACGGTCGAAGACATCGGCATCGCCTTCGGCACCGCGCTCCGTCAGGCGCTCGGCGACAAGTCGGGTATTGCACGGTACGGCGACGCCCTGGTGCCGCTCGACGAGGCCCTGGTGCAGGCGGTCGTCGACATCTCCGGTCGCCCGTACCTCGTGCACGGCGGCGAGCCGGAGGGCTTCGAGCTGCACCTGATCGGCGGCCACTTCACGGGGTCCCTGGTGCGCCACGTGTTCGAGGCGATCGCCTTCCACGCCGGCATCACGGTACACATCCGCGTGCTCGGCGGGCGCGACCCGCATCACATCGCCGAGGCCGAGTTCAAGGCCTTCGCGCGAGCCCTCCGCCAGGCCGTGCAGCCCGACCCGCGGGTGGTCGGCATCCCCTCCACGAAGGGCGCGCTGTGACGGTCCGTCCCTCCGTCGTGGTCCTCGACTACGGCAGCGGCAACGTCCACTCGGCGGTCAAGGCCCTCGAGCTCGCCGGGGCCGACGTCGAGCTGACGGCCGATCGCGCCCGGGTGCAGGCGGCCGACGGCCTCTTCGTGCCGGGCGTCGGGGCCTTCGGCGCCGTTATGAGCGCGCTCGAGTCCGTCCGCGGCGGCGAGCTCATCGATCGCCGTCTGGCCGGCGGGCGACCCGTGATGGGCATCTGCGTCGGCATGCAGGTCTTCTTCGAGGGCGGTGTCGAGCGCGGTGCGACGGCGGGCGGGCTGGGTGAATGGCCCGGTGTCGTCGACGAGCTGAAGGCCGACGTGCTGCCTCACATGGGCTGGAACACCGTCGACGTCCCCGAGGGCAGCACGCTGTTCGACGGCGTCGCCGACGAGCGCTTCTACTTCGTCCACTCGTTCGCGGCCCAGTCGTGGACCCTCGACGTGATCCCGCCGTTCCCGCAGCCGCACGTCACGTGGGCCGACCACGGCGGCCGTTTCGTCGCCGCCGTCGAGAACGGACCGCTCTGGGCCACGCAGTTCCACCCCGAGAAGTCGGGGCGGCCGGGCATCCGGCTGCTCTCGAACTGGCTCGGCACACTCTGACCCTCCCGAACCCGACTCCGGTCCCGCGCTCAGCGGGGCCCCGACGCGATCCGCGCGGCGCCGCCGCGAGAGAGACGACATGAGCGACTTCTGCACGACTCCGAGCCTGACCCTGTTCCCGGCCGTCGACGTCTCCGGGGGGCAGGCCGTCCGTCTGACCCAGGGGGAGGCCGGCAGCGAGACCGGATACGGCGACCCCGTCGCGGCGGCCGACGACTGGAAGAACCAGGGCGCCGAGTGGCTGCACCTGGTCGACCTCGACGCGGCCTTCGGGCGGGGCGACAACCGGTCGGTCATCAAGAAGGTCATCAAGCAGGTCAAGGGCATCAACGTGGAGCTGAGCGGTGGCATCCGCGACGACCGCTCCCTCGAAGACGCCCTCGGCACGGGCGTCAAGCGGATCAACCTCGGTACGGCGGCCCTCGAGAACCCCGAGTGGGCGGCGCATGTCATCGCCGAGTACGGCGAGGCCGTCGCGGTCGGGCTCGACGTGCGCGGCACGACGCTGGCCGCCCGTGGCTGGACGGAGGAGGGCGGCGACCTCTGGACGGTCCTCGCCCGTCTCGAGGAGGCCGGATGCGCCCGCTACGTCGTGACCGACGTCACCAAGGACGGCACCCTCCAGGGGCCGAACGTCGATCTGCTGCGTCAGGTGATGGATCGCACCGATCGCCCGGTGATCGCATCGGGCGGCATCTCGAGCCTCGACGACCTCGTCGCGCTGCGCGAGCTGGTCCCGCAGGGGCTCGAAGGCGCGATCGTCGGCAAGGCGCTCTACTCGGGCGCCTTCACGCTGGCCGCGGCCCTCGACGTCGCCTCCGACTGATGTCGACGCCCGGCTCGGACAGCGCCGGTCGACCCTGGGAGGGTCGCACCTTCGATCATCACGACACGGCGTTCGCCGGTGACGACGGCTCGGCCGACCCGCGCCTCCTCGAGGCTCTCAAGCGGTTCCACCTCGGCGAGGTCGGTGAAGACACCGTCGTCGACGCGCTGCGACCCGCGCGGCTGCTCGTCCCCCTCGTGGCGGTCGCGGGCGATGAGGACCTCGACGAGCAGGGGCGACGGGTCGACAAGACTCAAGAGCTGTCCATCGTGACGGTGGCGGGCCCCGACGGGCGCGACGTGCTGCCCGCCTTCACCTCGGTGGCGGCGCTGTCCGTCTGGAGCGCCACGGCGCGTCCCGTGCCGGCCGACGCCCGGCGGATCGCCCTGGCGGCGGCGTCCGAGTCGACCGACCGGCTCGTGCTCGACCCGGGGTCGCCCACGGCGTTCGCCCTGCGCCGACCGGCCCTGTGGGCGGTCGCGCAAGACCTGCCGTGGCTGCCGAGTCACGCCGACGAGACCGTGCTGCGGGCCTTCCTCGACGCGGGGGCGGACGAGGAGGCGCTGGCCGGCCTGGTCATCGCCCCCGGCTACGAGGGCGCCCGGCTGGGCGGCCCCGAGATCGTCGTGCAGCTGGGCGTCCGTGCCGGGCTCGACCGCGAGGCGCTCACGGCTCTGCTCGGTCGACTGCAGACGGCCTGGGCCGCCGACCCGACCATCGCCGACCGGGTCGACAGCATGGCCGTCAAGGTCGTCTCCGTCTGACGGACCGCGGCTGCAGGCCCCGCCGCGGTCCGACCGGCGGGAAGGCGGCCGGAGGCGCGGTCTAGTTGACCGGCCCCGTGAACTTCTCGCCGGGCCCCTGGCCGATGGGGTCGGGGAACGCCGACGCCTCGCGGAAGGCCAGCTGCAGCGACCGCAGCCCGTCGCGGAGGGCGCGGGCGTGCTGATCGCCGATCTCGGGTGCGCTGGCCGTGATCAGACCGGCCAGAGAGGTGATGAGCTTGCGGGCCTCGTCGAGGTCGGTCTGGGCGCGCGGGTCGTCGGCGAGCCCGACCTTCACGGCGGCCGCGCTCATCAGGTGCACGGCGACGGTGTTGATCACCTCCACGGCGTTCACGTCGGCGATGTCGCGTGCCTCGTCGCCGGGGGCGGAGAAGGCGAAGTCGGGGGAGTGCTCGGGGGTGTGGCTCACGTGAAGATCCTCTGCTAAGCTCGTCGAGGCTCCGAAGCATCTGCTTCGGTGCGAAAGTGGAGATTCTCCCACCCGCGCTTGACCGTTCGATTAGGTTACCGGGTTGTTGGTACCCCGCCGATCCTCCCCGAGGGTCGGCAGCCAGGGTGCAGCGATGTTCCGTCGCACCATCCGAGCACGACGTTCGGATGGCGCAGCGCGTCGCGAAACTCCTCTTTCCCTGCCGTGACCACCGGTCCGGCGGGTGACGAAGCAACGACAGAGGAGTTCCGCATCAGCGATCCCCGTACGAACGACCGTATCCGCGTCCCCGAGGTCCGCCTCGTCGGACCTGCCGGAGAACAGGTCGGTGTCGTCCCCATCGCCATGGCCCTGCGTCTCGCAGCAGAGGCCGAACTCGACCTGGTCGAGGTGGCCCCCAACTCGAAGCCTCCCGTGGCCAAGATCATGGATCACGGAAAGTTCAAGTACGAGGCTGCGCAGAAGGCGAAGGAGGCTCGTCGCAACCAGGCGAACACCATCCTCAAAGAGGTGCGTTTCCGTCTGAAGATCGACAAGCACGACTACGAGACCAAGCGCAAGCGCGCCGAGGGCTTCCTCCAGGGCGGCGACAAGGTCAAGGCCATGATCCTGTTCCGCGGTCGCGAGCAGTCGCGTCCCGACCAGGGCGTCCGTCTCCTCCAGCGCTTCGCCGAAGACGTCTCCGAGTGGGGCAGCGTCGAGTCGACCCCCACCATCGACGGCCGCAACATGGTCATGGTGATCGGGCCGCACAAGAACAAGTCCGAGGCCAAGGCCGAGGCAGAAGCTCGCAAGGTGGCCAACAAGGCGCCGAAGCACCCGACGTCCGACGAGGTTCCGGCCGACGCACCGGCGGAACCGACAGAAGAAAGTAAGTAAGACATGCCCAAGCAGAAGACCCACTCCGGCGCCAAGAAGCGCTTCAAGGTCACCGGTTCCGGCAAGATCATGAAGCAGCAGGCCGGCATGCGACACAACCTCGAGGTGAAGAGCGCCAAGCGCAAGGCTCGCCTGAACCAGGACCAGGTGCTCGCCCCCGCCGACGCCAAGGTCGCCAAGAAGCTTCTCGGTCACTGACCGCTGACACGAACGTAGAGGAACAAGAAAATGGCAAGAGTCAAGAGAGCGGTCAACGCCGCCAAGAAGCGTCGTGTGATCCTCGAGCGTGCCGAGGGTTACCGCGGTCAGCGTTCGCGCCTGTACCGCAAGGCCAAAGAGCAGGTCACCCACTCGCTCGTCTACTCGTACCGCGACCGTCGCGCCCGCAAGGGTGAGTTCCGCCGTCTGTGGATCCAGCGCATCAACGCCGCGTCGCGTCAGAACGGCCTGACCTACAACCGCCTCATCCAGGGTCTGTCCCTGGCCGGCGTCGAGGTCGACCGCCGCATCCTGGCCGAGCTGGCCGTCAACGAGCCCGCCACCTTCGCCGGCCTCGTCGCCACCGCGAAGGCCGCGCTGCCCGCCGACACCTCGGCTCCCAAGGCTGCCGCGTAGTCACCAGCGCCACTGCACCACCCCGGCCCGGACGGTCTCACCGTCCGGGCCGTCGTGCGTCCCGGCTCCCGAGGCCGGGTGAGGCATAGTGGGGGAGTGAGCACCTCCCTCCTCGACAATCCCCGATCGCCCCGCGTCCGCGCCGTGGCGAAGCTGGCCAAGCGCGACGCGCGCACCGACACCGGGTCGTTCCTGCTCGAGGGCCCCCAGTCGGTGTCCGAGGCCCTCGCGTTCCGGCCCGAACTGCTCGTCGATCTCTTCGCGACGCCGACGGCGCTCGAGCGTCATCCGCAGGTGGGTGCGGCCGCCCGCGAGGCCGAGCTCGAGATCGAGTTCGTCAGCGAGGCGGTCATCGCCGCGATGTCCGACACGGTGACCCCTCAGGGCATCATCGCCGTCTGCCGCCAGTTCCCGACCGCCGTCAAAGACGTCTTCGCCGACACGGGCGACGGCGGCCCCCGTCTGATCGCCATCCTCGAAGAGGTCCGCGATCCGGGCAACGCCGGCACGATCATCCGTGCGGCCGACTCCGCCGGCGCGGACGCGGTCATCATGACCGGTCGGAGCGTCGACCTCTACAACCCCAAGGTGGTCCGCGCGACGACGGGCTCGCTCTTCCACGTGCCGGTCGCCGTCGGCGCCGATCTCGCGTCCGTGGTGGCGCGCTGCGCCGAGGCGGGCATCCAGGTGCTGGCCGCCGACGTCAAGGGCGACGACCTGCTCGCGGTGCGCAGCGAGGGCGTCCTCTCGGCCCCGACGGCCTGGCTCTTCGGCAACGAGGCCAGAGGGCTGACCGACGACGACCTCAAGCTGGCCGACCGTGCCGTCGTCGTTCCGATCTACGGGCACGCCGAGTCGATGAACCTCTCCACCGCGGCCTCCGTCTGCCTCTACGAGAGCGCCTTCGCGCACCGGAGCTGACCTACAGGAGGCGCGGGTCGCCTCGACAGGCGCCCGCCCGTGTCGTTTCGATCGCGTTACGAATCCGCTGTGAATTTGCGCCCGTCAGACCCACCTGTTTGTGTGGACGCATGGAACCCCTCGTCGTCGTCGACCACGTCAACAAGCACTTCGGTGAACTGCACGTCCTGAAGGACATCACGACGACGGTCTCCCGGGGCGAGGTGGTCGTGGTCATCGGGCCGAGCGGTTCGGGCAAGTCGACGCTGTGCCGGGCCATCAACCGGCTCGAGACGATCGACGACGGCACGATCTCGATCGACGGCACGCGCCTCCCCGAAGAGGGTTCCGAGCTCGCGCGTCTTCGGGCCGACGTCGGCATGGTCTTCCAGAGCTTCAACCTCTTCGCGCACAAGACGGTGCTCGAGAACGTCACGCTGGGCCAGATCAAGGTCCGCAAGCGCAGCAAGGCCGAGGCCGAGAAGCGGGCGATGGAGCTCCTCGAGCGCGTCGGCGTGGCGAACCAGGCTCAGAAGATGCCCTCGCAGCTCTCGGGTGGTCAGCAGCAGCGGGTGGCGATCGCCCGCGCCCTCGCGATGGATCCGAAGGTGATGCTCCTCGACGAGCCGACCAGCGCGCTCGACCCCGAGATGATCACCGAGGTCCTCGACGTCATGGTGCAGCTGGCCAAAGACGGCATGACGATGATCGTCGTCACCCACGAGATGGGCTTCGCCCGCAAGGCGGCCGATCGGGTCGTCTTCATGGCCGACGGCGAGATCGTCGAAGAGAGCACCCCCGAGCAGTTCTTCACCGCGCCGACGTCCGATCGGGCGCGCGACTTCCTGTCGAAGATCCTCACCCACTGATCGACAGACCCCGTCGTCGCCGCGCGTCCGTCCTGCGGCCCGACCCCGGAGCCCCCGTCCGCCGATCGGCGTCCGGGTCACACAGCAAGGAGAACAGAATGCGACTCAGTAGAGGTTTCGTAGCCGTAGCCGCAGCAGCCGTCACGGTGCTCGGCCTGTCGGCCTGCACCGACTCGGCCGCCCCCGACAGCGCCGTCGAGGTCGAAGAGGTCTCCGACTTCGAAGACGGCACGACGATGGCCCGCCTCGCCGAGGCCGGCGAGATCACCATCGGCACCAAGTTCGACCAGCCCCTGTTCGGCCTCGACGACGGCTCCGGCAACCCGCAGGGCTTCGACGCCGAGATCGGCAAGCTCGTCGCAGCCAAGCTGGGCATCCCCGCCGACGGCATCACCTGGGTCGAGACGGTGTCCGCCAACCGCGAGCCCTTCATCCAGAACGGCGACGTCGACCTCGTCATCGCGACCTACACGATCAACGACGAGCGCAAGAAGGTCGTCTCGTTCGCCGGTCCCTACTACCAGGCCGGCCAGGACCTGCTGGTGCTCGAGGGCAACCCCGACGGCATCGAGGGCGCCGAGGACCTCGAGGGCAAGGCCGTCTGCACGGTCAGCGGCTCGACCAGCGAGGCCAACATCGCCGAGTACACGGACGACATCATCGCGACCGACACGTACTCGAACTGCCTCGAGCCCCTCCGCACCGGCGCGGTCGCGGCCGTGACGACCGACAACGTGATCCTGGCCGGTCTCGCCGACCAGAACGAGGGCGAGTTCGAGGTCGTCGGCGAGCCCTTCACCGAGGAGCCCTACGGCATCGGTCTGGCGCTCGACGACACCGACTTCCGCATGTTCATCAACGACACCCTCGAAGAGGCCGAAGACGACGGCACCTGGGACGAGCTCTGGGAGTCCACGGCGGGCGCGGTGCTCGAGACGCCCGAGCCCCCGGCGATCGATCGCTACTAGTCACCACCCCGGTGGGCACCGCGGCGCGATCCGCCCGCGGTGCCCACCACCGCCTCCTGCCCTCTCGGCAGCCCTCTGACCTGGAGTCCCGGTGAACCCCTTGGACGTCATCCCCGGCTTCGATGCCGTGACCGAGAACTGGCCCCGCTTCTGGGGCGGGTTCGTCACGACGCTGCAGCTGCTGGCACTGTCCGCCGTCGGCGCGATCGTGATCGGCTTCGTCGTCGCGGCCCTGCGCATCTCGCCGGTCGCCTCGTTCCGGGTCTTCGCGACGGTCTACACCGAGGCGATCCGCAACATCCCCCTGACTCTCGTGCTGTTCTTCTGCGCGTTCGTCCTGCCCTACCTCGGCGTCGGCATCGGCTACTTCCCGCTCGCGGTGGTGGGTCTCACGCTCTACACGTCGCCGTTCGTCGCCGAAGCGGTCCGCTCCGGCGTGAACGGCGTGCCGGTCGGGCAGGCCGAGGCGGCCCGCAGCATCGGCCTCGGCTTCGGCCAGACGCTCAGCCTCGTGATCATGCCGCAGGCGATCCGCATGGTCATCCCGCCGCTGATCAACGTGCTCATCGCCCTCACGAAGAACACCTCGGTCGCCGGCGGCTTCTTCGTCGCAGAGCTGTTCGCGGCCGGCCGGTTCATCGCCAACGACCGGGGCGACGCGGTCATCACGACGCTCGTGTCCGTCGCCGTGTTCTATCTGGTGGTCACCATCACGTTGGGCCGCGTCGCGGCCCTCGTCGAGAAGAAGGTCGCGGTCCTGCGATGAGCACGAACGTCCTCTACGACGCCCCCGGTCCCAAGGCCCGCCGCACGTCGCGCATCATCTCGGTGGTCGGCGTCGTCCTGGTGCTGGCCCTGGTCGCGTACCTCGTCTACCTGCTCGGGCGCCCGCGCGTCAGCGCGAACGGCGCCGTCACGGCGAGCGTGCTCGACCCGTCGCGCTGGGACATCATCCTCGACCGCAACCTGTGGCGGAACATCGCGGGCGGCTGGCTCGCGACCGTGCGGGCCGCGGCGGTGGCGTCCGTCCTGGCCGTCGCCATCGGCGTCCTGTTCTCGTTCCTCCGCACGGCACGCACCGCCTGGGTGCGGGTTCCGACGACGATCGTCCTCGAGTTCTTCCGCGGCATGCCCGTGCTGCTGATGATGCTGTTCATCCTCCTCGTCTTCTCGACGGGAGCCTTCTGGGCGGTCGTCGCCGCACTCGCCGTCTACAACGGCGCCCTCATCGGCGAGGCGCTCCGCTCGGGCATCGCCGCCCTGCCGAAGGGGCAGCGCGAGGCGGGTCTCGCCATCGGCCTCTCGCCCGTGCGCACCCGCTTCGCGATCGAGTTCCCGCAGGCGTTCCGCCAGATGCTGCCGATCATCCTGGCGCAGCTGGTGGTGCTCCTGAAAGACACGTCGCTCGGCTACATCGTCGGCTACGTCGAGCTGACGCGTCGGGGTCTGAACCGTCTCGGCACCTCGTACGGCAGCAACTACACCTTCACCCTCTTCGCCGTGGTGCTCGTCGTGTACCTGCTGACGAACCTCGCGTTCTCTTACGTCGTCCGGATCGTCGACCGGCGGACGGGTCGCCGCGGCGTGATGAAGAAGCCCCGCGGCGGCGGGCTCGGCGGCCCTGGCCTGCTGGCGCGCGCCGGGCGTCCGTCCGTCGACGCGACGACGGGCGGCTCGCAGACCACATCGACCTGACCCGGTCCTCCCTGCACCCCCTCTCGCCTCCCCGGAGCGCCGAGGAGGTGCGGGTCACCTCCCGACGATCGCTAAGCTTGGTTCTCGTGTCAGACACCGTCCCCATCTCCGAAGACGCCGTCGCGTCGGCGGTCGACTCCGCCCTGGTCGCCATCTCGACCGCGGCGTCCGTCGCCGAGCTCAAGACCGCACGCTCGCAGCACACGGGTGAGGCGTCCGTCCTGGCGCGGATGAACGCCGGGATGCGCGATCTGCCGAACGACCAGAAGGCCGCGGCGGGCAAGCTCGTCGGCCAGGCCAGGGGCCGGGTCAACCAGGCCGTGGCCACCCGCGAGGCCGAGCTGGTCGAGCTCGAAGAGACTGCACGGCTGGCCGACGAGACCGTCGACGTCTCCGCCCTGCCGTCTCGTCGCCGGGTGGGGTCGCGTCACCCGCTGGCCCTCCTGCAAGAGACCATGGTCGACCTCTTCGTCGCCATGGGGTGGGAGGTCTCCGAGGGCCCCGAGCTCGAGCACGAGTGGTTCAACTTCGACGCGCTGAACTTCGACGCCGACCACCCGGCGCGCGCCATGCAAGACACCTTCTTCGTCGATCCCGTCGACGAGCACCTGCTGCTCCGTACGCACACGTCGCCGGTGCAGATCCGCACGCTGCTCTCCAAGCAGCTGCCGGTCTACAACGTCGCGACCGGCCGGGTGTTCCGCACCGACGAGCTCGATGCGACGCACACGCCGGTCTTCACGCAGATCGAGGGCATCGCCATCGACCGGGGGCTCACCATGGCGAACCTCCGCGGCACCCTCGAGCACCTCGCGCGCTCGATGTTCGGCGACGAGGCGCAGATCCGCCTCCGTCCGAACTACTTCCCCTTCACCGAGCCGAGCGCCGAGATGGACGTCTGGCAGCCGAACGCCAAGGGCGGGGCGCGCTGGGTCGAGTGGGGCGGCTGCGGCATGGTCAACCCGAACGTGCTGCGGGCCGCGGGCATCGACCCCGACGTCTACCAGGGCTTCGCCTTCGGGATGGGCATCGAGCGCACCCTGCAGTTCCGCAACGACCTCAACGACATGCGCGACATGGTCGAGGGCGACGCCCGTTTCAGCGAGCAGTTCGGGATGGTGGTCTGATGCGGGTACCGATCAGTTGGCTGGGCGAATGGGTCGACCTGCCGAGCGACGTCAGCCTCGAGCACGTCCACGCGGCGCTCGTGTCCGTCGGCTTCGAAGAAGAAGACGTGCACCTCGGCGACGTGACGGGTCCGCTCGTCGTCGGCCAGGTGCTCGAACTCGTGCCCGAGCCGCAGAAGAACGGCAAGACGATCAACTGGTGCCAGGTCGCCGTCGGTCCCGACGACGTCCGCGGCATCGTCTGCGGGGCGCACAACTTCGTCGCCGGCGACAAGGTCGTCGTGTCGTTGCCCGGTGCCGTGCTGCCCGGTCCGTTCCCGATCGCCGCCCGAAAGACCTACGGTCACGTGTCCGACGGCATGATCGCCTCGACGCGTGAGCTCGGTCTGGGCGACGAGCACGACGGCATCCTCCTGCTCTCGTCGCTCGGCCTCGACCCCGAGGCCGGCACGGACGCCATCGCGCTCCTCGGGCTCGACGAGGCCGCAGTCGAGATCAACGTCACCCCCGACCGCGGCTACGCGTTCAGCATCCGCGGCGTCGCCCGCGAGTACTCGCACGCCACGGGCGCGACGTTCCGCGACCCCGCCGCGGCCGTCTCGGTCGCACCGGGCGACGGCTTCTCGGTCGAGGTCCGCGACGAGGCTCCCGTCCGCGGCGCCGCTGCCGTCTCGACCTTCGTCACGCGCGTCGTCCGAGGCGTCGACGCCTCGCGCGCCACCCCGCCGTGGATGTCCGCTCGGCTCCGTCTCGCCGGCGTCCGCAGCGTCTCGCTCCCGGTCGACGTCACGAACTACGCGATGCTCGAACTCGGTCAGCCGATCCACGGGTACGACCTCGCGACCCTCGACGGCGGGCTGACCGTCCGTCGTGCCGAGACCGGCGAGCAGCTCGAGACCCTCGACGGCAAGACTCGTGCGCTGCACCCCGAAGATCTCGTCATCGCCGACTCGACCGGGGCCGTCGGGCTCGCCGGGGTCATGGGCGGCGCCCGCACCGAGATCACGACCGCGACGACCGACGTCCTCATCGAGGCCGCCACGTTCGACCCGATCTCGATCGCCCGGTCGGCCCGCCGGCACAAGCTGCCGAGCGAGGCGTCTCGCCGCTTCGAGCGGGGCGTCGACCCCCGGGTCTCGGCTCCCGCTGCGCAGCGGGTCGTCGACCTCCTCGTCGAATGGGGCGGCGGCACCGCCGACGCTCTGGGCTCCTCGCTCGACGCGACCGCTCCGCGATCGGCCATCTCCCTGGGGGCCGAGCGCGCCTCCCGCCTCATCGGGGTCGACTACACGTCGACCGAGATCGTCGACGCGCTGACGTCGATCGGCGCCGAGGTCGTCCCGGCGGCCGACGGCTGGTCGGTCGCACCGCCGTCCTGGCGTCCCGACCTGGTCGACGCCGCGTCGCTGGTCGAAGAGGTCGCGCGCATCACCGGCTACGACCGCATCCCGTCCGTGCTGCCCGTCGCCCCTCCCGGGCGGGGTCTCACGCGTGAGCAGAAGCTGCGCCGTCAGGTGTCGTCGTCGCTCGCCGCCGCGGGGTCCACCGAGGTCGCGGCCTACCCGTTCGTCAGCTCCGCGCAGAACGCCGCCTTCGGCGGTCTCGACGGTGCGGGCGGCCCCGGTGTCCGGCTCGCCAATCCGCTCGACGTCGCCGCGCCCGAGCTGCGTCGCTCGCTCGTCCCGGGTCTGCTCGAGATCGCCCGACGCAACTCGTCACGCGGGCTCGTCGACCTGTCGCTGTTCGAGACCGGCACCGTCTTCCTGCCGGAGGCCGACCGGGCCTACGGCACCGAGAGCGTGCCGCTCGGCGCCGAACGACCCTCCGTCGAGGTGCTCGCGTCGCTCGAGGCGAGCATCCCGCGTCAGCCCCGGCACCTGGCCGTGCTCGCGCTCGGCCAGGCGATCGACCGCCAGCCCGGTCAGGCCGCCCTCCCGGCGTCCCTCGCCGACGTGCTCGACGATCTCCGCGTCGCCGTCCGTGCAGCGGGTGCCGAGGCCGTCTTCCGTCAGGGTTCGCACCCGTCGCTGCACCCCGGTCGCACGGCCGAGGTCGTCGTGGCCGGCGAGGTCGTCGGTCACGCCGGCGAGCTGCTGCCCCAGCGTGCGGCGGACCTCGATCTGCCCCGGGTCGTCGCCGTCGGCGAGATCGACCTCGACCGGGTCATCGCCCTCGCCGACGTCGAGCTGCAGCCGACCCCGATCTCGTCGTTCCCCGCCGCCACGCAAGACCTCTCCCTCGTCGTCGCCGAACACGTCTCGGCGGGCGAGGTCCTCTACGCCGTCCGCGAGGGCGCCGGTGCGCTGCTCGAGACGGTCCGTCTCGTCGACGACTACCGCGGCGCGGGGCTGCCCGACGCCTCGAAGTCGTTGACCTTCGCCCTGCGATTCCGGTCCGACGACCGCACCCTGACGGCCGCCGAGGCGACCGAGGCCAAGCAGGGCGCCGTCCGTCTGGCCGGCGAGCGATTCGGGGCGGCGCTCCGCGACTGACACTCGCCAGGCGTCGCCGCCCCCGATCCTCGACCGAATCGAACATTAGGGTGGACCCATGCCTCATTCCGTTGCCGTCGCCGGCGCCAGCGGCTACGCCGGCGGCGAGCTGCTCCGGCTCCTCGCCGCGCATCCCGACTTCGAGGTGCGCACCGTCACGGCGTTCCAGAACGCCGGGCAGCCGCTCATCGCGCTGCAACCCCAGCTGCGCTCGCTCGCGCACCTGACCCTCGTCGAGACGACGGCCGAGAACCTCGCCGGTCACGACGTCGTGTTCCTCGCCCTGCCTCACGGCAAGTCCGGGGCCATCACGGCCGAGCTGCCCGCCGAGACGCTCGTCGTCGACTGCGGGGCCGATCACCGCCTCACCGACGAGGCCGACTGGGCCCGGTTCTACGGCACCGAGTTCTACGGGGCGTGGGCCTACGGTCTCCCCGAGCTCGTCCACGCCGACGGCACGCGGCAGCGCGAGGCGCTCGTCGGCGAGCGTCGCATCGCGGCGCCCGGCTGCAACGTGACCGCGATCACCCTGGCTCTCGCTCCGGCGGTCCGTGCCGGTCTCGTCGAGAGCACCGACATCGTCTCCGTGCTCGCCGTCGCGCCCTCGGGCGCGGGCAAGGCTCTGAAGCCGCACCTCCTCGCCGGCGAGATCCTCGGTTCGGCGTCGGCCTACGGGGTGGGCGGCACCCACCGCCATGTGCCCGAGATACAGCAGAACCTCCGCGTCGCCGGCGCCACCGAGGTGAGCATCTCGTTCACCCCCGTCCTCGTGCCGATGTCGCGGGGCATCCTGGCGACCTCGACGGCCACGCTGGCTCCCGGCGTGAGCGAGAGCGACGTGCGCGCCGCGTACGAGATCGCCTACGCCGACGAGCCGTTCGTGCACCTCCTGCCCGCGGGCGAGTTCCCGCGCACGGCCGACACCGTCGGCGCCAACACCGCCCTCATCGGACTCGCGGTCGACGTCGACGCCGACCGGCTGGTCGTGGTCAGCGCCATCGACAACCTGGCGAAGGGCACCGCGGGCGCCGCGGTGCAGTCCGCCAACATCGCCCTCGGTCTCCCCGAGACCGCGGGCCTCACCGTGAACGGAGTGGCACCGTGAGCGTCACCGCAGCCCAGGGATTCGTCGCCGCCGGTGTCACGGCGGGCCTCAAGACGAGCGGTCGACCCGATGTCGCCCTCGTCGTCAACCGCGGGCGCCGCAAGAGCGCGGCGGCGGTCTTCACCAGCAACCGGGCCAAGGCCCACCCCGTGCTCTGGTCGCAGCAGGTGGTCGGCGACGGCATCGCCGAGGCCGTCGTGCTGAATTCAGGAGGCGCGAACTGCTTCACGGGTCCGTTCGGCTTCCAGACGACGCACGCGACCGCCGAGACGGTCGCCGAGGCGCTCGGCGTGTCGGCCGGTGACGTGGTGGTGTGCTCGACGGGTCTCATCGGCGTCGGCGACCAGGTCTTCCGCGACAAGGTCCTCTCCGGCTCGATCGCCGCGGCGTCGGCGCTGACGGCCGACGGCGGCCTCGACGCGGCGACGGCGATCATGACGACCGACACGAAGCCGAAGCAGGCCGTCGTCGCGGGCGACGGCTGGGTGGTCGGCGGCATGGCGAAGGGCGCCGGCATGCTGGCACCGGGTCTGGCGACCATGCTCGTCGTGCTCACGACCGACGCCGACGTCGACCACGGCGGGCTGGACGACGCGCTCCGCTCCGCGACGCGGGTCACCTTCGACCGTCTCGACTCCGACGGCTGCATGTCGACCAACGACACCGTGCTGCTCCTCGCCAGCGGCGAGTCGGGCGTCATCCCCGACGCAGAGGAGTTCCGGGCTGCGGTGACGGAGCTCTGCGCCGACCTCGCCGAGCAGCTGCAGGCCGACGCCGAGGGCGCCTCGCACGACATCCGCATCGAGATCGTCGGGGCCGCGAGCGACGACGACGCCGTCGAGGTCGGGCGCTCGATCGCCCGCAACAACCTCTTCAAGGCCGCGGTCTTCGGCAACGATCCGAACTGGGGCCGCGTCCTGGCGGCGATCGGGACGACCTCGGCCGAGTTCGATCCCTACGACGTCGACGTCTCCATGAACGGCGTCCGCGTCTGCCACGCGGGGGCGCCCGATCGACCGAGCGACGCCGTCGACCTGACGGCGCGCGCCGTCCACGTGCTCGTCGACCTCCGGTCGGGCGGCCACGAGGCGACGATCCTCACGAACGACCTCACGCACGATTACGTGCACGAGAACAGCGCGTACTCCAGCTGATGGCCGTCTCCGACGTGGTGCACAGCGACGAGCAGGAGCTCGCGGCCGTCAAGGCCGCCACCCTGATCGAGTCGCTGCCCTGGCTGAAGCGATTCTCCGGCACGGTGGTCGTCGTCAAGTTCGGCGGCAACGCCATGGTCGACGACGCCCTCAAGCGGGCCTTCGCCGAAGACATGGTCTACCTCCGCTACGCGGGGCTCTTCCCGGTGGTCGTGCACGGCGGGGGTCCGCAGATCTCGGCCGCGCTGGCGGCCGCCGGCATCCCGAGCGAGTTCCGCGGGGGGTACCGGTACACGAGCACCGAGGCGATCTCGGTCGTCCGCGACGTCCTCGCAGGCGAGGTCAACCGTGAGATCGTCGACCTGATCAACGAGCACGGCGACCTCGCCCGAGGGGTGTCCGGCGAAGACAGCACGCTCTTCGAGGGGCGGCGCCGCGGTGTCGTCATCGACGGCGAGACGTTCGACCTCGGTCACGTCGGCGACATCACCGAGGTCGACCCGCGGGCGGTGCTGGACGAGATCGCGGCGGGTCGCATCCCGGTGGTGTCGTCGATCGCGACGAACGAGGCCCACCCCGACTCGGCGCTCAACGTCAACGCCGACGCGGCGGCGGGCGCCCTCGCCATCGCGCTCGGCGCCACGAAGCTCGTCATGCTGACGGACGTGCCCGGGCTGTACAGCGACTGGCCGAACCGGGAGTCGCTCGTGGCGGCGATCACCGTCTCGGCGCTCACCGATCTGCTGCCGTCGCTCGAGTCGGGCATGATCCCGAAGATGACGGCGTGCCTCGAGTCGGTCGTCGGCGGCGTCGGGGGAGCGACCATCATCGACGGGCGCATCCCGCACTCCATCCTCCTCGAGGTCTTCACCCAGCGCGGGTCCGGCACCGAAGTCATCCCCGACGACCGGGCGGCGTCGTACGGCGCGCCCGTCGTCACTTCCACCAACACCCCCGCCGTCGACGACGGCACCGAGAAGAAAGGACAGTCGTGACCATGATCCAGACCCAAGGCGGTACCTGGCAGCGCCGATTCGGCGACTCGTTGATGGGCTCGCTGTCCACCCCGAAGGTGATGCTGTCGCACGGCGAGGGCTGCTCGGTGTTCGACGTCGAGGGCAAGCGCTATCTCGACTTCCTGGCCGGCATCGCCGTCAACGCGCTCGGTCATGCGCATCCGGCCTTGATCGAGGCCCTGTCGACCCAGGCCGCGTCGATCATCCACGTGTCGAACTACTTCGCGACCGAGCCGCAGCTCGAGCTGGCCGAGCGCCTGAAGCGGATCACGGGTGCCGGCGACGCCGGTCGCGTGTTCTTCGGCAACAGCGGGGCCGAGGCCAACGAGGCGGCCTTCAAGCTGGCCCGTCTCAATCGCGGCGACGGGTCGAAGACGCGCATCCTCGCTCTGCAGAACTCCTTCCACGGACGCACCATGGGGTCCCTCGCACTGACCGGCAAGCCGGCGCTCCGCGAGCCCTTCGAGCCGATGGTCGCCGGCGTCGAGCACATCGACAGCACCGTCGAGGCGCTCGAGGCGGCGTTCGACGATCACGTGGCCGCCCTCTTCGTCGAACCGATCAAGGGCGAGGCGGGTGTCCTCGACCTGCCCGAGGGATTCCTCGAGAAGGCCCGCGAGCTCTCCACGCGGCACGGCGCCCTGCTCGTCCTCGACGAGATCCAGACGGGTGTCGGTCGGACGGGCTCCTGGTTCGCCTTCCAGCAGTTCGACGTCGTCCCCGACGCGATCACGGTCGCCAAGGGGATCGCCGGCGGCGTGCCCATCGGTGCCCTCGTCACCTTCGGCGAGGCCTCCGCGCTCTTCGAGGCCGGGCAGCACGGCACGACATTCGGCGGCAACCCGCTCGCCACCGCGGCCGCCAACGCGGTCCTCCGCGAGATCGAAGACTCTGGTCTCATCGTCAACGCGGTCGTCCAGGGCGAGCGCCTCCGGGCCGCGCTGACGGCACTCGACTCGCCGCTCATCGGCGAGATCCGGGGGCGCGGTCTGCTCGTGGGCATCGGCCTGACGCAGCCCGTCGCGGCCGAGCTCGCCGCGGCCGCGCTCGACGCCGGCCTCATCATCAACGCTCCGAACGACTCGAGCATCCGTCTCGCGCCCCCGCTCATCGTGGGCGACGCCGAGATCGACGAGTTCATCGCCCTCTTCGCCCCCGTCCTGAAAGGTCTCGCATGACCCGCCACTTCCTCCGCGACGACGACCTCAGCCCGAGCGAGCTGCTCGAGGTCCTCGACCTCGCCGACGAGCTCAAGGCCGACCGGTGGTCGCGTCGCCCCCTCGAGGGCCCGCAGACGGTCGCCGTCATCTTCGACAAGTCGTCGACCCGCACCCGGGTCTCGTTCGCGGTGGGCATCGCCGACCTCGGCGGGAGCCCGCTGATCATCGCGACGGCCAACAGCCAGCTCGGCGGTAAAGAGACCCCGTCCGACACCGCGCGTGTGCTCGAGCGGATGGTCTCCGCGATCGTCTGGCGCACCTACGCGCAGTCCGGTCTGGAGGAGATGGCGGAGGGGGCGACCGTCCCCGTCGTCAACGCGCTGAGCGACGACTTCCACCCCTGCCAGCTGCTCGCCGATCTGCAGACGATCCGCGAGAAGAAGGGCGCGCTGGCCGGTCTGACGGTCGCCTTCGTGGGCGACGGCCGCTGCAACATGGGCCAGTCGTACCTCCTGGCCGGCGCGACGGCGGGCATGCACGTGCGGATCGGGGCCCCCGATGGCTTCCAGCCCGACGGGGCCGTAGTCCGTGACGCCGAGCGCATCGCCGCCGCCACCGGCGGCTCCGTGCAGGTCACCTCCGACGTGCACGCGGCGGTCGCCGGGGCCGACGTCGTCGTCACCGACACCTGGGTGTCGATGGGCAAGGAGGACGAGAAGGAGGCGCGGGTCGCCGTCTTCGGCGGCTTCAAGGTCGATCGGGCCCTGATGGCCGAGGCCGACGACGACGCGATCTTCCTGCACTGCCTCCCCGCCGACCGCGGCTACGAGGTCGAGACGGAGGTCATCGACGGCCCGACCAGCGTCATCTGGGACGAAGCGGAGAACCGCGTCCACGCCCAGAAGGCACTGCTCACCTGGCTGCTCGAGCACTGACGCACAGGCTCCGAGCAGTCGCGGTCGCCCTGCGACCGCACCCCGAACATCCGGTGGCCCGGCACAGTCCGGGCCACCGGCCCCGCACCCCGCATACGAACCAAGGAGAACCATGACGGAACGCGTCGTCCTCGCATACTCAGGAGGCCTCGACACCTCGGTCGGCATCGGCTGGCTCGCCGACGCCACCGGCAAGGAGGTGGTGGCTCTGGCCGTCGACGTCGGACAGGGCGGTGAGGACATGAACGACATCCGTCAGCGCGCCCTCGACTGCGGCGCCGTCGAGTCGGTCGTCGTCGACGCCAAGGAGGAGTTCGGGCGCGACTACCTGATGCCCGCCCTCAAGGCGAACGCCATGTACCAGAAGACCTACCCGCTGGTGAGCGCCCTCAGCCGTCCGCTGATCGCCCGCCACCTGGCGCGCGTCGCGAAGGAGCTCGGCGCGGACAGCGTCGCCCACGGCTGCACCGGAAAGGGCAACGACCAGGTGCGCTTCGAGGCTGCGGTCGCCGCCCTCGCACCCGACCTGACGAGCATCGCGCCCGTCCGCGACCTCGCGCTGACCCGCGACAAGGCGATCGTCTACGCCGAGCAGCACAACCTGCCGATCCGTCAGAGCGCCGCGAACCCCTACTCGATCGACAAGAACGTCTGGGGACGCGCGGTCGAGACCGGTTTCCTCGAAGACCCGTGGAACCCGCCGATCGAAGACCTGTACGAGTACACGCAAGACCCTTCGGTCATCAAGCCCGCCGACGAGGTCGTCGTGACCTTCGAGGCCGGCATCCCGGTCGCCATCGACGGCGTCGCGTACACGCCGCTCGGCATCGTCGAGAAGATGAACGAGCTCGCCGGAGCCCACGGCGTCGGTCGCATCGACGTCGTGGAGGACCGCCTGGTCGGCATCAAGAGCCGCGAGGTCTACGAGGCTCCGGGGGCCGTCGCGCTCATCCAGGCGCACGAGGCCCTCGAGGCCCTCACCATCGAGCGCGACCTCGGCCGCTACAAGCGCGGCGTCGAGGCCGAGTGGTCGAACCTCGTCTACGACGGTCTGTGGTTCTCCGGCCTGAAGCGCTCGCTCGACGTCTTCATCGACGACACGCAGAAGTACGTGTCGGGCGACATCCGTCTCAAGCTGCAGGGCGGTCGTGCCGTCGTCACCGGTCAGAAGAGCGATTCGAGCCTCTACGACTTCGACCTCGCCACCTACGACACCGGCGACACGTTCGACCAGTCGCTCTCGAAGGGCTTCATCGAGATCTGGTCGCTGCCCAGCAAGATCTCGGCCCGCCGCGATCTGGCCCAGCAGTAGTGGCCGACGACACGACGCCGAACCAGCGCGCAGGCGAGGCGGGCGCCCTCTGGGGTGGCCGCTTCGCCTCCGGGCCGTCGGCCGAGCTCGCCGCGCTGAGCAAGTCGACGCAGTTCGACTGGCAGCTGGCACCGTACGACATCGCCGGCTCGCGGGCCCACGCTCGCGCCCTGGCCTCCGCGGGCTACCTGGGTGACGACGAGCTGACCGCCATGCTCGACGCGCTCGACCGGCTCGAGTCCGACGTCGCCGATCAGACGTTCGTCGCCGCGGACTCCGACGAAGACGTGCACTCTGCCCTCGAGCGCGGTCTCATCGGCATCGCCGGGGTCGAGCTCGGCGGCCGTCTGCGGGCCGGCCGGAGCCGCAACGACCAGATCGCCACGCTCGTGCGGTTGTACCTGCGCGACCACGCCGCCACCATCTCGCGACTCGTCGTCGACCTGGTCGACGCCATCGCGGCTCAGGCGGCGGCCCACCCCACGGCGGTCATGCCCGGGCGCACGCACCTGCAGCACGCCCAGCCCGTCCTGCTGGCGCATCACCTGCTGGCCCATGCCTGGCCGCTCGTCCGCGACCTCGAGCGCCTCCGCGACTGGTCGCACCGTGCTTCGGCGTCGCCCTACGGGGCCGGCGCTCTTGCCGGCAGCTCGCTCGGTCTCGACCCGGTTCAGGTCGCCCGCGATCTCGGCTTCGACCGCACGACCGAGAACTCGATCGACGCGACCGCCAGTCGTGACGTCGTCGCCGAGTTCGCCTTCGTCGCCGCGTCGATCGGCATCGACCTGTCTCGGTTGTCGGAGGAGATCATCCTCTGGTCGACGCGCGAGTTCGGCTTCGTCCGACTGCACGACGCGTTCTCGACCGGATCGTCGATCATGCCGCAGAAGAAGAATCCGGACATCGCCGAGCTCGCGCGCGGCAAGTCGGGTCGACTGATCGGCAACCTGACGGGTCTCCTCGCGACACTCAAGGGCCTGCCCCTCGCGTACAACCGCGATCTGCAAGAGGACAAAGAGCCCGTCTTCGACTCGGTCACCCAGCTCGAGGTGCTGCTCCCCGCGTTCACCGGTCTGGTCGCGACGCTGCAGTTCGACGAGCAGCGGATGGCCGAGCTGGCGCCGCAGGGCTTCTCGCTCGCCACCGACGTGGCCGAATGGCTGGTCCGTCAGGGCGTGGCCTTCCGTGACGCCCACGAGATCAGCGGCGAGCTGGTGCGCTTCTGCGAGCAGCACGGGCTCGAGCTGGACGAGCCGACCGACGAGCAGTACGCGTCGGTGTCCCCGCATCTCACCCCCGAGATCCGCCCGGTGCTGACCGTCGAGGGCTCCATCGCGAGTCGTCGCGGCACCGGAGGCACGGCACCTGAGCGCGTCGCCGAGCAGCTCGAGGCTTTGACCGCGCGTGTCGCCGGGCTGGCCCGCGATCTCGACCCGAGGGCGTCGTGAGCGATCGACGCCCGTCCGAGCCGCGACGCGGGCGGGTCTGGTTGCTGCCCGTCGTCGTCGCGGTCAGCGTGGTGGTCCTCGTCGCCGTCGTCGTCATCGTGGTGACGACGGGCCAGGACTTCTTCTAGGCCCATGGAGTCGACCCCGGCGGACGACGCGACCCGTCTGCTGTCGGGGGCGGCCCTCGAGGTGGCGCCGCGCCTCCTCGGGGCCGTCGTCCGACTCGGCGACGTGGCCGTCCGGCTGACCGAGGTCGAGGCCTACCTGGGGGTCGGCGACGACCCGGGTTCGCACGCCCACCGGGGGAGGACGGCCCGGAACTCGAGCATGTTCGGTCCGGCCGGCACGGTCTACGTGTACCTGTCGTACGGAATCCATCGATGCGTCAACCTCGTCTGCGGCCCGGTCGGCGAGGCATCGGGTCTCCTCCTGCGGTCGGGGGAGGTCGTGGAGGGCGTCGTCACGGCCCGGTCGAGACGGACGACGTCGCGCGGCGCGGTCGATCTCGCGAGGGGGCCGGGGAGGTTCGGCTCGGCTCTCGGAGTCGACCTCGCCGACGACGGCACCCGCCTCGGTGGAGGCCGGCTGTCGCTCGAGCTCCCATCCGGTCCGTCGCCCGTCGTCGAGACCGGGCCGCGTGTCGGGGTCGCGGGGGAGGGCGGGCACGAGAGCCGCCCCTGGCGGTTCTGGATCGCGGGGGATCCGACGGTGTCCGTCTACCGATCGGCCGCCAGGCGCACCGGTCGGCGGGGCTGACGCTGGTACCGTTCTCGGGTGACCAGTGAATCGACGGCAGACGTCCTGGCCGGCCAGCGAAACGACCCGACGTTCGACGACGTGTGGAGCGAGCTCGTCTGGCGGGGCCTCGTGCACGTCTCGACCGACGCCGACTCCCTCAAGACCCTGCTCGCCGGCCCGCCAATCACGTTCTACTGCGGTTTCGATCCGACCGCGCCGAGTCTCCACCTCGGGAACCTCGTGCAGCTCCTGACCATGCGCCGCCTCCAGCTGGCCGGTCACCGACCGCTGGGTCTGGTCGGCGGCTCGACCGGTCTGATCGGCGACCCGCGACCGACGGCCGAGCGCGTGCTGAAGACACCCGAGCAGACGGCCGAGTGGGTCGAGTCCATCCGCGCCCACGTGGTGAAGTTCCTCGAAGCCTCCGGTGACAACGGCCTGCGCGTGGTCAACAACCTCGACTGGACGGCGCCGCTCAGCGCCATCGAGTTCCTTCGCGACATCGGTAAGAACTTCCGGGTGAACACCATGCTGAAGAAGGATGCGGTGAGCGCCCGTCTGAACAGCGACGCCGGCATCAGCTACACCGAGTTCAGCTACCAGATCCTCCAGGGGCTGGACTTCCGCGAGCTGTACCGCGAGTACGACTGCGTGCTGCAGACCGGCGGCAGCGACCAGTGGGGCAACCTGACCAGCGGCACCGAGCTGATCCGTCGCACCGAGGGCGTCGCGGTGCACGCCATCGGCACGCCGTTGATCACCAACAGCGACGGCACGAAGTTCGGCAAGAGCGAAGGCAACGCCGTGTGGCTCGACCCCGAGCTCACCAGCCCCTACGCGATGTACCAGTTCTGGCTCAACACCGACGACTCCGACGTGGTGTCCCGACTCAAGGTCTTCACGTTCCTCGACCGGGCCGAGATCGAACGGCTCGAGACGGTCGTCGCCGAGCGTCCGTTCACCAGGGAGGCGCAGCGCACCCTGGCATGGGAGGTCACCCGGCTGGTCCACGGCGAACCCGCCGCGCAGGCCGCCATCGACGCGGCGGCCGCCTTGTTCGGCAACGGCGACCTCGGCGCACTCGACGAGTCGACGCTGGCGAGCGCGATGGCCGAATTGCCGTCCGCCGAGGTGGATGCCGACACGACCGTGGCGCGCGCTCTCGTCGAGACGGGTCTGGTCTCATCCCTGGGGGCGGCCCGACGGGCTGCGACGGAGGGCGGTGTCTACCTGAACAACGAGCGGGTCACGGATGGCGACGCCCTGGTGGGCGAGACGCTGCTCGTCGGTCGACGCGCCATCCTGCGTCGCGGCAAGAAGACGCTCGCGGGTGTGAGCGTCCGCAGCTGACCGCATCGCCCCACCGACAGAGGCCCGCATCCCTTCCAGGGGATGCGGGCCTCTCGTGTTCTCCGTCCAAGCACCCCTGATGTGGCCCGGGGGAGGGGTCTATCGCCGATCACGGTCGCCTCTGCGCGGCCGTGTGCGGCGTTCTGGGGCGGGATCGTGATGTTTCCGGGGTTTTCGGCGGCGACACGCCCGGGATGCGTGGAGGTTTGGACGTGTGGCGGATTGTCCGTGTAAGGTTCTTTCTTGTCACCCCAAAGGTTCGGCGGAGCGAAGCTCACCGGAACTCAAGTGTGACCGGCTTCCAAGTCCTCGAGTTGCCATTACGGCCTCGGACCAAGCAAGTTGCAACACTGGAAAACATGATGTAGGTTAGTGCCTCGTTCCCACGGGAACGGATTGCTTCTTAGGGAGTGATTGTCACTGGTTTTACGGATTGTAATCTGGTGCTAAGGTTTCACAGCTGCCTCGGACGATGGCCTTCATAAGGTCGGGTTTCTGGTGCGTTTGGTCCTTGAGAACTCAACAGCGTGCACATTGTCAAATGCCAAATTATACCCTGGCATTGCTTGTGGCTTCACCGTTCGGTGGGGTTGTGAGTGGTGTTTAGGTTTCTTTGAGATTAATGGACAACAACAATCGTCAGATTGTTTTGTTCTTTGGTCAGCATCAAATTCAGCAGTTCCGGCCTATTCCGGTTGGACTGTTTTTTCTTTTACGGAGAGTTTGATCCTGGCTCAGGACGAACGCTGGCGGCGTGCTTAACACATGCAAGTCGAACGATGAACTGGAGCTTGCTCCAGGAATTAGTGGCGAACGGGTGAGTAACACGTGAGTAACCTGCCCTTGACTCTGGGATAAGCGCTGGAAACGGCGTCTAAT